>JACZQN010000135.1 GCA_022545705.1 Nitrospirota bacterium
ATTCGGGGGGGGGAAGAACCGCTGGCTCCAACACCACTGACACGCCTGCTAGTCGGGCTTGTGGTCGAGACGGAGGAGACGACTTTGACCTGCTGCGACGCGGTCGGTATAATACCCCCCCCATGAGGGAGGGGGGGCTCGCGTCGAGTTTGGCGTGAGAACTGAAGCAGCTAGCGAGTGGCGACCGGCTGAGCCTGTGGCTCGATTGCGAGGCTCTTCCGCCTATTTGCGCAAATGGTACGGTCCAAGATCGAACCGCAGTTAATGCATTTCCAGGCATAAAAGATGAGGAAGAAGTCCGAGAACCGCTCCATCATCATCAAGCCATTACACTTGGGACATCCCATGTCAGTTTCCTCCTGCCCGCTAGTCTCACGTGGGGGACGAAGCGTTGTCGTCTCAAGCAAGTGCAAGGATTGATCCAAGAGAGTCCATTATATTTATCAATTACTTAGATATAGACAAAGCTTGGCACCTATGTACAATTTTTGAACACTTTGTCAAAAAGGTGTCACTTTTTGCCCAGGTCGAGGGTGCGAATCTCACGTTATGGGGCAATCGAGGAAGAACTCAGGCAGGGGAAACGCGATTACACGGTGGCCGGCGAGCGAGCGGCCACGGGAACGCCTGCTGCGGGACGGCCCGGAATGTTTATCTGATGCCCAATTGTTGGCGATCCTCTTGCGGGTCGGGCGCCAGGACGCCTCTGCGGTGCAGGTCGCCATGGACCTCATCCAGCAGGTGGATGGCCTACAGGGACTCTCGAATCGCGGAGTGGAGGAACTATGTTGCGTGCCGGGCATAGGGCCGGCCAAGGCCGCTCAACTGAAGGCTGCGCTGGAGCTGGGGAAGCGCGCATTGGCGACTCCGCTTTCGACTGGAACGCGGATCGGCTCCAGCGTCGAACTCTTTCGGCACTATGCTCCCATGCTTCGTGACCTCCGCCATGAGGTCTTCAAAGTGATCCTTTTGGATGCCAAGCACACGATTATCCGGGAAGCGACGGTCTCAGAGGGGAGCTTGACCCTGAACATTGTGCATCCTCGCGAAGTTTTCAATCTCGCCGTGCGCGAGTCCGCCGCGGCGGTGATCTTCGTTCATAACCATCCGAGCGGCGATCCCCAGCCGAGCGCGGAGGATCGGGTACTGACCGAGCGGTTGGCGGCGGCGGGCGAGGTCCTCGGCATCCGAGTCTTGGACCACGTCATCATGGGAGACGGGAAGTACGTGAGCTTTGCAGACAAGGGATGGCTGAGTAGCTGACGGCACTTGATACAGGAACCCTTTCACCACCGAGGAGAGAGGCGCTCGAACGAGTGGTGGGGCACGCTCAGGCCAGGCTTGCACGCCGCCTGTGCAATCCGTGATGGAGTGGGTTCATGATGTCCCAGGCTTCGCGCCCTGGACTCAACTGGATACCTGAGGGAGGCGCACCGTGAAAGAGCCAAGAGCCGATAGGATCCGCAATATTGCTGTCGTTTCCTATACCGGCGCGGGGAAGACCTCCCTGTTGGAAGCACTGCTGTATACCGCCGGAGCGATTCCCGCCATGGGGTCTGTCCTCAGCGGGAATACGGTGTCCGATTTTGAGCCCGAAGAAATTCATCGCAGGATCTCGATCAGCCTGAGCGTCGCCCATTTCGACTGGAAAGACACCACCTTTAACCTGGTGGACGCCCCCGGCGCCCTCAGCTTTCTGGGTGAGGCCGAACTGGCGCTTCGGGCCGCCGATGGGGTCTTGATTGTGGTCGGTGCCTCCTCCGGTGTGAAGACCGAGCTCGAGAAAACCTGGAGTACCATCCAAGAACTCGGGCTACCCTGCGTCATGCTTATCAATGAGCTGGACAAGGAACGAACGACCGTCGGCCCCGTCCTCGAGGAATGCGAACACGCTCTGGGGTTGAAAGGTCTGCCGGTGACGATGCCCATTGGGGCGGAGTCGCAGCTTGAGGGGGTCGTGGATCTGGTCGAAGGGGTCGGGTACAAGTCAACCAAGGAGAGCAACAAGGTGCAGCGCGTCAGCCCTCCGGCTGAGTTGGAAGGTGCTCTTGCAGAGGCCAAGAAGAAATTGGTCGAAGGAGTCGCGGACACCGAAGATCGGCTTGTCGAAAAGTATCTGGCAGAGGGGGACCTCACGGTGGAGGAAATCAGGTCCGGCCTCAAAGTGGGGACGCAGTCGAAGGCCTTGGTGCCCGTGTTGTGCGGGTCCGCCGTGCGGAATATCGGCACCGCTGTCTTGCTGGATGCTCTGGCGGCCTATCTCCCGTCTCCGGCGGAAGCCGCAACCCGCCGTCCGTTAGTTGGGACCCATCCGGGCACGGGAGAATCTGCCACACGCGTCCCCACGCCTTCCGAGCCGTTGTCTGCCTCTGTGTTCAAGACCATCATCGATCCGTTCATGGGACGCCTGACCTATGTCCGGGTTCTCTCCGGCACACTGGAAGCCGACTCGGCGTTTTACAACCCCACTCGATCTGTCAAGGAAAAAGGGGGACACCTGTTCTCGATCCTCGGCAAGAAGTACACGCAGGTGCCGAAGGTCAGCGCCGGCGATATCTGCGCCATCGGGAAACTCAAGGATACCCAGACCGGCGATACGATAACCGATGAGCACCACCTGGTGGTGTATCCGCCCCTCCGGTTGCCTAAACCGGTCCTGTCGTTTGCGATTGAGCCGAAGTCTAAGGTTGATGTTGAGAAAGTCAGTCTGGGGCTTCACAAGTTGGTGGAGGAGGACGCCACATTAGAGTTCGTCCGGAACCGGGAGACCAAGGAGATGGTGCTGAGCGGGACGGGGCAACTGCACGTGGACGTGACGTTTGAGAAGCTTCGCCGGAAGTACGGTGTGGAAGTGAATGTGCACACACCTAAAGTGCCGTATAAGGAAACTATACGAAAGATGGCGCAAGCCCAAGGGAAACACAAAAAGCAAACAGGTGGGCATGGGCAATACGGCGACTGTTGGCTTCAGATCGATCCGTTACCCAGAGCCCAGGGCTTTCGCTTCGAGAACAAGATCGTGGGAGGGGCCATTCCGCGGAACTTCATCCCGGCCGTTGAAAAAGGCGTGGTGGAAGCGATGCAGGGAGGGATTCTAGGGGGGTTCCCGGTGGTCGATCTCCGAGTGGCTGTCTTTGACGGCTCCTACCACACGGTCGATTCTTCCGAGATGGCGTTCAAAATCGCCGGCTCCATGGGGTTCAAAAAGGCGTTGGAATCGGCGCATCCCGTGTTATTGGAGCCGATCATGACCGTCGAGATCACCGCCCCGGACGATTGTGTCGGGGCCGTAATCGGGGATCTGAACTCCAGGCGGGGACGAATTAACGGGGTGGTTTCAAAGGGCCATACTCAGGTCATCAATGCAGCCGTGCCGCTGGCTGAGATGCTCAAGTATGCCTCAACGCTGAACTCGATCACGGGCGGGCGGGGCACCTATGGCATGGAGTTCTCAACCTATGAGGAGGTCCCCCGGGAACTGGCGACCCGGATCATCGACGAACAGAAAGCCGCCAAGCAAGCCGTCGCCTCCTGACCCTCTGTGACTCTCCTTCGCCGGAAAACCCCGCCCGGGAGCGCGGGGAGCTCTTCACTTCTCCCTGGTCTCAAGTACCACGTAAAACGCGCGGTTCTCTCGCAGGACCCGGAGCAAGATCGTTTCCCCATGCTTCGCCGCTGAGACCGCGTCGGTAAACTCAGTGACCGACGCGACCTCCTTGCGGTTGACTTCTTTGATCAAGTCGCCGGTGCGGAGTCCCTCCGCCTCCGCGATGCTGCCGGGTTCAACCTTCGCGATCAGGACTCCTGCCGTGTCTTTGAGCTTGAACTTCTCGGCAAGTTCAGCATCGACGTTTTGGACATCGATGCCCAGCTTCACCTCTGACTGTGAGGAAGGGAGCGAGGCCACGATCGGCCTTTCCCGACGTTCGCTCAACGAGACTGGAACTTCCTGACGCGTCCCGTCCCGGACCAGCTCGATCACAGGCGTGGAGCCGGGGGGCAATCCCGCAATCAGACGG
>JACZQN010000006.1:0-440 GCA_022545705.1 Nitrospirota bacterium
GTCGCCGGTGTTCGCCTGCCCCGGCGCCGAGCACCACAAGCTCATGCACAGGCCCAGCAGGATTGCCCATCTGGTGCGCATCATTTCCCTCCATGCCTTGCGCCTGAACCAAGGCCCCCGGCTGCCCTGTTCGCCAGGCCTGTCCGTTAGCCACCACGGCCGGTTGTCCATATTATACCACAAGTTGCGCGGCACTCTAACATCCGGGCTGTCGGGGGGGGGTAGGCTGGACCCTCAAGGGAGGTCCGGGCGCCCATATAAAAACCCCCTCCTCCACTCGGGGGATGGGGCTTCAACCTTGAAGCGCCCTACATTTATGGGCTAGAACCAGCCCACATTATTCATGAACACTTCTGCTGTTCACCCGTTGCATCTCACGGCGCAACGGCTACCCGGGATTCGCGGCTGCGACAAGCCTGCATGCGGCTACTGCTCCATGC
>JACZQN010000006.1:450-39570 GCA_022545705.1 Nitrospirota bacterium
CGCGGCTCCACGCCGGGTACCCATTGCTCCCCGGCTGCATATGGGTGCAACGCTACGCGACTCCCGGGTACCCGTTGCGCTGCTATTGCAACGGGTGGAACGCGACGAACCGTCATGAATAATGTGGGCGAGCGATCAGGATTGAGGGAAGTCAGTTTCTGACGCCGCTCCAGACCTTCGCATCGTCAATCTGCTTATCCGGATTCAGCGTTCTGGCCTTTTCCAGAAGAACCTCGGTCGTCTCGGGGTAGGCCGGATCGGAAATGCAGCAATTGTCCACGGGACACACCGCCGCGCATTGCGGTTCGTCGAAATGGCCGACGCATTCGGTACAACGATCATGCGTGATGATGTAAATGCTGTCACCGACGCCTTGGCCTTCACCTACGTGGTAGCCCTTGCCCTCCGCATCGGTCCGTGTTTCGAAGATGGCCTCATTCGGACATTCCGGGAGGCAAGCTCCGCAGGAAATACATTCATCGGTGATTAGCAGGGCCATGATCCAAGCCTCCTTCGAACAGTATTGACAACACCATCCAAGACGACCATATTCATGTCGCGGTGTTGCATGTCACTGACTTGAATTCTAGACTGCGCTCCTTTTCCAAGTCAACAGAGAAGA
Source organism: Nitrospirota bacterium (assembly GCA_022545705.1). Lineage (GTDB taxonomy): Bacteria > Nitrospirota > Nitrospiria > Nitrospirales > Nitrospiraceae > JACZQN01. Next base: position 1,073 of record JACZQN010000006.1, read on the forward strand.
CCATGATCAGAAGGCCTATGATGTTGATCTGTATGAGCCTTTCGGCCTAGTCCATACAGCAAACTCTCCAGGGAGCAAGGCATCTCATGGCACAGTCGAACTCCTCTCCGAAGACGAGTCGGGCGATTATTCTGATCGCGCTCGCCGTCCTGCTCGTGCTTGGAAGCTGGTTCCTGGCGGGACCGACACCCACCGAAGTGATCGTCGTGATCTTTCCGAACGGGACGCAGATTGAGGCGGAGGTGGCTGACACCCCTGAGGCGCTCTTATTCGGTCTGGCCTTCAGGGAGGAATTGCCTCCGAACTCGGGGATGCTCTATATCTTCGAGCAATCTGATCGTCACCGGGTCAAGACCTTTCGGTTTCAGTTCCCTGTAGACATGATCTGGGCAGATGAGAGCCGGCACGTCGTGCATCTCATAGAGGACGCCGAACCCTGCCCCAGTGCCCCCTGTCCCGTGTACGGGCCACCACCGGAGAATGCTCGATATCTGATCCAAACGGGTGCAGGGTTCATTAGGCAAGAACATCTTACGCCGGGGATCGAGTTGAGTTTTGCACTCAGAATGTAAGCTCGGCATGGAGCCATCAGCCGGGGGCAAGGGGCAGCGCGCAGGCGCAACGACGCATGAGTGAGTATACAAAGGTAGCGAGGGTTGACGAAATCCTACCAGGGCAAGCCAAAGTGGTCGAGGTCAACGCCAAACCGATCGCCGTGTTTAACGTTGAGGGCACCTTCTATGCCCTCTACCACATCTGCCCTCATGAAGGTGGACCACTGGGGGAGGGGACCCTCAAGGGCTACGTCGTGTCTTGTCCGTGGCATAACATGGCCTTCGATGTCCGCAACGGCCAGGGGGCGGACGGAGGTGGGTACTGCGTGGGGAGCTATGAGGTTCGTGTCGAAGGACAGGAGATCTTCGTTGGTCCCCGGCGCAAGGAGGACAGCTTCCTGGCATGAAGGAGCGCGCAGGTCGTGAGTCCGACACCCGTGCATGATCCGTCAACAGGGAACCCGGATCGGGAGGTGAAGACGATCTCCGTCTCGCCTGGAGAGAGCTTTTGGATCCATCTCTGGGAGGATCGAACTCGCGGGGAACTCTGGGTCCCCTCCTATGATTCGGCCTCGCTGGTCTTGGTGGAGGACGATTTCCTGCGCACTGCCAGCGGGAACGCGCTGGACTCCGGTCGCCGGTCCTTCGAGTTCCGTGCGGTCGCCGGCGGCACGCACCGACTCGTGTTTGAAAAGCGGATGGGCTGGAAATTCACGGCTGAAGACCGTCGCGTATTTCACGTGTGGGTTTCTGATGGAAAAACGCCGGGGTGAGGGGGTGACGTGCCGGATATCGGTTTTGTGAACGGTCGTTTCATGCCGCTCCGGGAAGCCATGGTCCCGGTGGAGGATCGCGGGTTCCAGTTCGGCGACGGAGTGTACGAAGTCATCCGAACGTATTGCGGCGCGCCGTTTCAACTTGAAGCACACCTGGCCCGCCTTGAACGGAGCGCGAGAGCCATCGAGCTACCGCTTTCCTTCACATCCCAAGAATGGGCGCGCTACGTCGTGGAGGGTATTCGTATCGGCGGATACGCGGAGAGCAAGGTATACATCCAACTCACCCGCGGGGTCGCGCCACGAGAGCACCAGTTTCCGGCGTCGGTCCGCCCGACGACGGTCATGACCGTGAGGGAGATGCATTCGGTGGACGCGAGGCTCCGCACACAAGGAGTCGGCGTCCTGACGATGGAGGATTTACGGTGGGGGCGATGTGATATCAAGAGCGTGAACCTGCTCGCCAACGTGATGGCCCGACAGCGGGCGCACCTGGCCGGCGCGTTTGAAGCGGTCTTCGTCCGCGGCGGGGAAGTCACCGAAGGGGCCGTGAGCAATGTCATGGTCGTCATGCAGGGCGCGTTGGTGACCGAACCGGAAGGAGAACGCATCCTGTCTGGTGTGACGCGAGACGTAGCCCTCACACTGGCACGCAAGGAAGGCGTTGCTGTTCAAGAACGACCCATTGGCCTCGACGAGCTTCGTGGAGCGGATGAGATGTTTCTCACCGGGACAACGGTCGAAATCCTTCCGGTCGTGCGGGTGGATGATGCAGTGGTCGGGTCAGGCAAACCGGGAGACATCACCAAGATGCTGTATGACCGCTTCCAGCGGTCGCTGGGCTCGTAGCGTGAAGCGTCTTTTGCGTCGTCGCGTCCGTTGCGTTTCTCGCGGAAGACGCGACGACGCAATGGACACAAGAGACGCGATGGACGCAAGAGACGCAACGGACGCTCCACGTGACAGACGTGGTCCGGCGTGCGCGTGTGCCCACTTGCGTGCACCGGGACAAAAGTGATAGTGTGTGCAACGTGGAAGTGGGCGCAGGCCCACTTTTTTGTTTGAGTTGACGCCGAACATGACGATGGCTGACCCGAGGAGGTCGGTGAAGCCCGGCGGGATGCAGCTCGAGCGGACTCGTCTGCTCACCGAACGCGTGCGCATGGCCGCAGCTCCGATTGTTCAGGCCCTAGGCCTGGACCTGGTCGAAGTGATCTGCTGCGGCCAAGGGCCTCGGACACTTGTTCGGGTGTTTATTGACAAACCCGGCGGCGTGCGCGTGAGCGACTGCGAACAGCTTCATCGTTCGCTGGGCCACGCGCTTGTTGTGGAGGATCCTCTCCCACATTCGTACACGCTCGAGGTATCTTCCCCAGGCCTGGATCGGCCGTTTAAGGATCATGAGGATTATCGCCGTTCAATCGGGAGGCTGGTGAACCTTAAACTCAGGCGTCCTTCTAATGGAGAATGGCGGGTGGTCGGGCGTCTCACCGAAACCGATGAGCAAGGAGTCACCGTGGAGGTGCGCCGATCCAATCGGGGGCAGCCCATCCGTTTGGATTGGGAGGCGATTGCCGAGGGACGGCTTGAGGTCGAGTTTTAGCTGCTGCCCCCAGCCGAGGCGTGCAACCCTAACTTAGGAACGAGGCGTCGCCTATGAATCGAGAATTGATCTCAGTGATTGACCAAATTGGCCGGGAAAAAGGCATTGATAAGGCGAGGGTCTTTGGAGCAGTCGAAGCCGCGCTGCAGACCGCTGCCAAGAAACGATTCGGGCAGGCAGAGAATATCCAGGTGCAGATCGATCCGAAGACAGGGGAAGTGTCTGTCGTATCGCTGAAGACGATCGTTGACACGGTGACGAATCCGAAGTCCGAGGTCTCCATCGAGGAAGCGCGCCGAGTGGACAGTGAAGCGGAGATTGGGGATGAGATTGGCTCCGTAATTGAGATGGAGGATTTGGGCCGGATCGCGGCTCAGACGGCCAAGCAAGTGATCTGTCAGAAAGTGAAGGAGGCAGAGTGGGAAGCCGTCTTGCGCGAATACTCCACGCGACAAGGTGACCTGCTCACCGGCATTATCCTGGGCCAGGAACGGCGCAATTACCTGGTGGACTTGGGGAAGACCGAAGCAATCTTACCGTACCAGGAACAGATCCCCCGCGAATCCTACCGGAGAGGGGACCGCATCAAGGCCTACCTGCTGGAAGTGCGGCGGACACCCAAAGACGTGCAGGTCATTTTGTCGAGGACCCACCCGCAGTTCGTGGGCAAGCTGTTTGTGCTTGAGGTGCCGGAGGTCGCTGAGAAGATTGTGGAGATCAAAGCCGTGGTCCGGGAACCTGGCGATCGCACGAAGATCGCGGTGTTGTCCCGTGACAAGGCCGTGGATCCGGTCGGAGCCTGCGTGGGTGTCAAGGGCTCGAGGGTCCAAGCGGTGGTCCGGGAGCTTCGCGGTGAAAAAATTGACATCATTCCATGGACGTCGGATCTGCGGGTCTTCATCGCGGAGGCGCTCAACCCGGCGTCGATCGAGAAGGTGGGCATCGACGAAGACAAGAAGTCGGCGCTGGTCGTGGTTGCCGACTCCCAGCTCTCGCTGGCCATCGGGAAAAATGGGCAGAATGTCCGACTGGCAGCCAAGCTCACCGGCTGGAAAATCGATATTATTAGCGCGACCGAGTACGAGAAAGAAAAGGTCGAGCGTGACCGCGAGATCAAAGCCGCGCTAGCCGAGGAGGCAGAGGCGCTACGGGAAGAGGAAGCAGCGCGCGCGCAACGGCAGTCCGCCGAGGAGCCGGAGCAGGAGGGAGCCGCAGCGGAGTCAGGAGAGGCTGAGTTGAAAATGGAGGGATCGCCTTAGCGTCAGCCGGGTCTGGATCGTCCGACATGAGAGTGTATGAGTTAGCGCGAAAACTGGGGATGGAAAACCGGGATCTGGTGCCAGAGCTCAAGCGCTTGGGCATCACGGTCGCATCACACAGTAGTGCGCTCGACGATCCCACGGCGGCCAGGGTCCTGGAGCAGTTGATGCCAAAACCCAAGCCTGTCTCGTCCACAGACGGCGACAAGGCAGACGACGGCGGTCGTGAAGCCCCGAAGCGGGAAATGGGAAAGAAGAAGGCTGGGGAGGCGCTTCGGGGGCGTCGTGGGCAGGCTCGGGAGTCTGCCAAGAGCGTGGGAGTGAAGCCTGCTCTAGTCGTGAGCGAGGAGCCTCCCAAGGCGGACAAGAAGCGGATTCTGGTCAAACGCCAGAAAGTGGAGGAGGCCATTGAACCCGAAGGGGGTGTGACCCCGGCTTCGCCTGGCGACGCGTTCACTCCGGTCGTTCCCACGGCGCCAGCGACGGTCGCATCCGCATTCATTCTGGAATCGCAGAAAGCACCGCCTCCTCCAACGATGCCCGCCGCTGAGGTGGTCGGGCCGGCCTCATTTGTCCAACCCGGACCTGCCACTCAGCCGCAGACGCTTGCCTCCGCTGCTCCTCCGGTACAGCCCGCGCCAGTGGTCGTGCCGGGGGAAGTACGGCCTGAAACGAAGAAGGGCGTGACGATAGGCGCCCCCGCGGCCGAGCTGACGGAATTACGAGACAAGCTGAAAAAGCTCAAGAAGGTTGGTCGGGGGAGGGAGGAGGAAGATTTCAAATTCAGGGAGGATGCCGCGCGCTGGCAGGACCTGCGGGCCATTCCCGTCCATCGGCGGGACGAGCGATCCCGCCACACCGTGACCACCTCTGTCGCTGAAATCACCAAGCCTCGCAAGAAGATCATTAAACTGACGGCCGGCCTCACCGTGAAAGAATTTGCGGAGCTGGTCGGCCAGCGCCCCGCCGATATCGTTCGCAAGATGATGGAAATCGGTCACATGCTGACGTTTAATCAGCCCATGAATCTGGATGCGGCGGTCTTGCTTGCAGAGGGATTCGGGCTGAAGGCCGAGATTGCCGCTGAAAAGCAGCCTGAAGAATTGCTGGATGAAACTGCCGCAGTGGTTGAACCGGAACGGTTGGAGCCAAGGCCGCCCGTGGTCACCATCATGGGCCATGTGGATCACGGCAAGACCTCCCTGCTCGATGCGGTCAGGAAAACAAAGGTCACGGAACAGGAGGCTGGAGGCATTACCCAACATATCGGCGCCTATACCGTTCAGGTGCAGGGGAAGCAAGTGACGTTCTTGGACACACCCGGGCACGAAGCGTTTACCGCGATGCGAGCCAGGGGTGCCAAGATCACGGATATCGTCGTGCTCGTGGTTGCCGCGGACGACGGTGTCATGCCGCAGACTGTGGAGGCCATCCATCACTCAACTGCGGCCAAGGTCCCGATCATCGTCGCTATTAACAAGATCGACAGGCCCGATGCGAATCCGGAACGTGTCAAGCACGCGCTGGCCGAGCACAACCTGATTCCGGAATCCTGGGGCGGGCAAACGATCTGCGTGGAAGTCTCAGCGAAGCAACAGCTAGGGCTTGATTCCCTGCTGGAGATGATCCTGCTCCAGGCTGAGGTCATGGAGTTGAAAGCGGACCACCGGCGTCCTGCCAGAGGAACGGTTGTGGAGGCCAGACTGGATCGGGGCCGGGGTCCGATTGCCACAGTATTGGTGCAGAGCGGGACTCTCCGAGTCGGGGATGCCTTCGTGGTGGGAGCCTTCAGCGGTCGGGTGCGAGCGCTCGTTGCGGATACTGGGGCCAAGACCTCCGAAGCGGGGCCATCTGTGCCGGTTGAGGTCATTGGGTTACCGGGGGTCCCTGCCGCAGGCGACCAGTTCGTCGTCGTGAAGGACGAGCGCGTGGCCCGCGAAATCGCCGAACTCCGCCAGCAGAAGCAACGTGCGGCCGAGCTTGCAGCCGGAGCCGGACGGGTGACGCTGGAGGATCTCTATGCCCGGATCAAGGCAGGAGGCGTCAAGGAACTTGCGTTGGTGATCAAGGCGGATGTGCAGGGTTCTGTCGAAGCGCTGTCAGAGGCTGTCCAGAAACTATCCACCGAGGCGGTGAAGCTCCGTATCATCCACAGCGCTGTGGGTGGGATTACGGAATCGGACGTGCTCTTGGCGTCCGCCTCGGGCGCGATCGTCATCGGCTTTAACATTCGGCCTGAGCCGAAAGCCGCCACGCTCGCCGAGCGGGAAGGAATCGATATCCGTCTTTACGCCGTCATTTATGACGCGATCGCCGACATTAAGGCGGCCATGGAGGGCTTGTTAGAGCCGACGCTGAAGGAGCGCGTCTTGGGCCGCGCGGAAGTCCGCCAGGTCTTCACGATCCCGAAGGCTGGCGTTATTGCCGGGAGCTATGTCCTTGACGGGACGATTTCCAGGTCCAGCGCCGGCGCTCGCATTGTCCGGGACAACGTGGTCGTGTTCGAAGGCAAGCTCGGCTCGCTGCGCCGGTTCAAGGATGACGTGCGTGATGTGCAGCAGGGATACGAATGCGGGATCGGAGTCGAGAATTTCAGCGACTTGAAGCTAGGTGATGTCGTCGAGGTCTATACCTTTGACGAAGTGGCGACGAAGCTCTAATCCGCAATCCCCCGCTTTATCTAACCTGTACGGTAGGCATGATTGTCGGCCTCTGCACGATTGAATTGTACATCCCGGACGGCCATTCCTTGAAAGCGAAACGCCAGGTCATCAGAAGCCTCAAACAGCGGATGCGCGACAAGTTTAACGTCTCGGTCGCTGAGGTTGGTGAGCAGGATCTGTGGCAAAAGGCGCTGCTCGGGATCGCGTGTGTGGCGAACGAGAGTGCGTATGTGAACCAGGTCCTCGACCAGGCCGTGAATCTTGTGAGGTCCGTTCCGTCGATTGAGCTGGGGAAGTACCGCATCGAAATGCTCTAGCCCGCATTGTTCACGAACCATGAGCGTTCGTGAATAATCCGGGCTAGGAAGAATTGTGAGATTTGTTCATTGACGATCTATGATTGACATGACTCAATGATTCAATCGTCAATGCATTTGCTAACCTACTATGGCTCGAGCAGCCTATAAGCGAGCGGTCCGAGTGGCGGACCAAATCCGGATGGAGGTGGCAGATATCCTCATGCGCAAAACGAAGGATCCGCGGGTTGGGTGCGTCACGGTGACCGATGTAGAGTTGACCAACGATCTCCGGGTGGCGCGGATCTTCGTGACGACGAGAGAAGGCGCCCAGCATGAGGCGGATGCATTGGCCGGGCTGGCGAACGCGGGCGGCTTCATTCGAGCTGAGCTTGGTCGTCGACTGAACTTGCGCTATACCCCGGACCTGATCTTTCAGAAGGACACGGCCGGGCCTCAGGCGGACCGCGTCCTGACACTCCTTGAACAGGTTGAGGCTGAGGCTCGACCTCAACCTGAGCCTGAGCCTTGATTGCTGATCGAAGGAGGACGAAGAGTGGGAGCAACAGGCGTGAACGTGGCAGCTCGGCCTGTTCTGTGCGACGGCCTTCTCAACGTCAACAAGCCGATGGGGTGGACATCGCACGACGTCGTCGCCAAGCTTCGAAGTCTCCTCAAAGGACTCCGAATTGGCCATGCGGGCACCCTCGATCCTGCGGCGACCGGGGTCCTGCCGGTCCTGGTTGGCCGGGGGACCCGGCTCGCCGAATATTTGATGGACTGGGATAAGGAGTACCTCGCTGTCTTGCGCTTAGGGGAGACGACCGACACGCAGGATGCCACCGGCATAGTGGTCGAGCGACATCCTACGGACGATCTCAGGGATGAGGAGATCCGAACCGTCGTCTCCCGGTTTCGGGGCCGACTCGCTCAGGTGCCGCCGATGTATTCGGCGGTGAAGGTCGGAGGCGTTCCACTGTACAAGGCTGCACGCGCAGGGCTCACCGTGCAACGTGGACCGCGCGAAGTGACCGTGCAGAGGATTGAGGTCCGGGAGATCGCGGGCCGGGATGTCACACTCCACCTCGTGTGCTCCAAGGGTACCTACGTCAGGACCTTGTGTGCGGACATCGGAGAGGCGTTGCGCGTTGGGGGGCATCTGCTGGCCTTGGAGCGCAGGCGAGTCGGTCCGCTGACTGTCGAACGTGCGCTCACGATTGAAGAGCTGAGTTCTGAGGTGCTGCTCGGGCGACTGACCGAGGTCCTGATTCCGATGGATACCACGCTTGAGCACTTCCCGGCTGCCCTGGTTGACGAGGTCACCGCGGGCCGGATCCTGCACGGGGTGCCGGTCCCATTGCGCGCGGTGAGGTGGGAACAGCGAGAGTGCCACGAGGCGACTGGACAGCCGATTCGTCTCAAGGACCTCTCTGGACGCTTACTCGCGCTCGGGAAGATCTCTGTCCCCGGGTCGGCGTCTGCAGGACCTCAGGCGACGCCGGAACCACGGGTGGCGATTCTCAAGGTGTTGGCAGACCCGTGATGAAGTCGTCAATTCTTCAATGACTGGATGGGTTAGTTAAGAGGAGGGGAGGAGAGAGCAATGGCCTTGACGAGGGAAGCGAAGAGGGAGGTGGTGCAACGCCACCGACGGCACGAGAGCGATACGGGTTCTCCCGAGGTGCAGATTGCGATTCTGACGAATCGCATCACGTATCTGACAGAACACTTTAAGTCGCATAAGAAGGATCACCACTCGCGCAGAGGCTTGCTGCAATTGGTCGGGAGACGCCGCCGACTGCTTGACTATCTACGGCGGATTGACAATGGGAGATATCGTGCCATGTTGGAGCGGCACGGAATCCGGAAATAACATCTCGCCCGGAGAGTGCGTACGCATCGTCTGGGGCTGTCACCACAGGTGAACACGGACATGGGCTCAAGGCTGGTCCTAAGCCCAGCAGTTGAGCCCATCTCTGTGGACATCTGTGGGACAGGGCGAAGAGAGGACAGGAAGAATGGTACATGTGGTTGAAATTGAAGTTGCTGGCCGCCTACTGCGGCTGGAAACGGGTCGGATGGCGAAACTGTCGGATGGGGCCGTGCTGGCCTCTTATGGGGATACCGTGGTGTTGGCGACCGCCGTGTCCTCCCAGACCGTGAGGCCGAACGTGGACTTTCTGCCCCTGACCGTGAATTACCAGGAGAAGGCCTATGCCGCCGGCAAGATCCCCGGCGGCTACTTTAAGCGTGAAGGACAACCGTCGGAAAAGGAGGTGTTGACGAGTCGGTTGATTGATCGGCCGTTTCGACCGCTCTTTCCGCACGGCTATTACTTCGACACGCAAGTGATTGTGTCCGTTCTGTCTGCGGATCAAGTGGGCTCATCGGATGTGGTGGGGATCACCGCCGGCTCCGCAGCGCTGACATTGTCTCACATCCCATTCAACGGACCGGTCGCCGGCGTGAAAATCGGTCGCGTGAACGGCCGGCTGGTGGTGAACCCGGACCTCGCGGCATTCGATGCCGGTGAGCTCCAGCTTGTCGTCGCCGGCACGGCCGATGCGGTGATGATGGTCGAGGCTGGGGCAAACGAGCTGCCGGAGTCCGTGATGATCGAGGCGATCGAGCTGGCCCACGCCGAGATCAAGAAGATCGTGGAAAAAGTCCTCGAGTTGAAGGCGTTGGCCGGTCGGCCCAAGCGGGATGTACATGTCGAGGAAATCCCCCCGGCGTTAAAAGATCGAGTCCGCCAACGGGTGGCTGGGCCAATCCGGGAGGCCATTTTTATCCCCAACAAAACAGCCAGGCAGGAGCGCCTGGATCAGATCCTTCAAGAGGCGGTCGACACATTGAAGACGGAGGATCCTGACAACGAGCGCCACATTAAGATCTCGTTCCACGAACTCGAGTACTCTGAGGTCCGGAACATGATCCTGGAGCGTGGCAGCCGGGCGGACGGCCGTGGGCCCACTGAGATCCGGCCCATCACCTGCGAGGTCAGTGTGCTCCCTCGCACCCACGGTTCAGCACTCTTCACGCGCGGAGAAACGCAGAGCCTTGCCGTGGCGACGCTCGGGACGACCCAGGACGAGCAGCGCATCGACGCCCTCGAAGGGGAGTATTACCGGACGTTCATGTTGCATTACAACTTTCCCCCGTTCAGTGTCGGAGAAACACGACCGCTGCGCTCGCCTGGGCGGCGAGAAGTGGGACATGGAGCCCTGGCGGCACGCGCGCTGCGGCCGGTCATTCCGGGGAAGGAGGTCTTTCCCTATACGCTCCGCCTGGTGTCCGATATCCTGGAGTCGAACGGCTCCTCTTCGATGGCCACGGTCTGCGGCGGGAGCTTGGCGCTGATGGATGCAGGCGTGCCGATCAGAGAACCGGTGGCCGGAATTGCCATGGGCCTCATTAAGGAAGGCGACCGCGTCGTGGTGCTGTCGGACATCCTGGGGCTCGAGGATCACTTAGGCGACATGGATTTCAAGGTCACGGGAACCAGACACGGCGTCACCGCGTTGCAGGTGGACGTCAAGATCGCCGGCATTACGCCGGAGCTGATGCGACAGGCGTTGGAACAAGCCCGGACGGGGCGCCTCTACATCTTAGATCGGATGGTCGAGGCGCTGTCCGCACCGAGGCCGAATCTCTCGCCGTTCGCGCCGCGCATCTTCACGATGAAGATCAAGCAGGACAGGATCCGTGATGTCATTGGGCCGGGCGGCAAAATGATCCGCAGCATCATTGCCGAGTGTGGCGTGAAGATCAATGTTGAGGATACGGGTGAGATCACCATCGCAGCCGTCGACGAACAGTCTGCGCAAAAGGCCAAGGATATAATCCATCGGCTGACAGAAGAAGTTGAAGTGGGAAAAATTTATCTCGGCACGGTCCGGAAGATTATGGACTTCGGCGCCTTCGTTGAGATCCTGCCCGGCACGGATGGGTTCGTACATATTTCCCAGCTTGCCCCCCGCCGGGTGAACGCCGTGTCGGAGGAAGTGTCGCAAGGCGAACAAATTCTGGTCAAGGTGCTGGAGGTGGACAGGCAAGGGAAAATCCGTCTCAGTAGGAAGGAAGCCATGGCGGCTCAGGATGCCGTGCCTGCAAAGGAGCCCTCCGCCGGGTAGCCAGTATGTATCGGAAGGTCATTTTGAAAAACGGACTCCGTGTGGTTGCTGAGCGCCTGCCGGAACTCAGATCCGTCACGATCGGCCTCTGGGTCAATGTCGGCTCACGCGACGAAGTCCATGGCGAGGAGGGGTACTCTCACTTTATCGAGCACATGTTCTTCAAGGGGACCACCAGCAGGTCCGCCGCCCAGATCTCGCGCGAGATTGATGCCCTTGGTGGGGAACTGAATGCCTTTACCACGCGTGAGACCACGACCTTGTACGTCAAGGTGCTGGACCAGCACCTGAAGCCTGCGCTCACCCTGCTCTCCGACCTGTTTCATCGCTCCCGATTCGATCCGAGGGACGTGGAAAAGGAAAAGCAGGTCGTGTTGGAAGAAGTCCGGACGGTCCAAGATGACCCCGAAGATTTCCTCCAGGAACTGCACACCCGCCAGACGCTTCATCGGCACCCGCTTGGTCGGCCCATTCTGGGCGAAGTCGCCACGATCCAGCGGCTGCGCCGCAAGGATCTGCTGCAATATATGGAGACCCATTATCATCCGCTGGAAACGGTGCTCGCGGTAGCGGGCAATTTTCAGTTCAAGACCTTGATCCCACTGGTTGAGGACGCGTTCGGCTCGTTTCAAGGCCACGGCCGGCCTCATGTGAGCCGGTGGCCGCCTGAAGTGGTCGGAGGGGTCTTGGTTCACCGGAAACCTCTGGAGCAGGCCCACCTGTGCCTCGGCCTCAAAGGGATCCCCATTGACCATAAAGATCGCTATGCGGCGTACGTGCTCAATGCAGTGCTGGGTGGCAGTGTCAGTTCTCGGCTTTTTCACGAGATCCGAGAGAAGCGGGGGCTCGCCTATTCGATCTATTCGTATCTGTCGACTTATTCAGACGGCGGGACGCTGACTGTGTACGCGGCCTCGCGTCCGCGTGAGGCGCCGCGGGTCGTCGAACTGACCACCCGTGAGATCCGACGGTTGCGCGCCAGCGGCCTGGACCGGAAGGAGCTACAACGGGCAAAGAATCAGATGAAGGGCAATGTGATGTTGAGCTTGGAAAGTAGCCATAGCCGGATGCACAAGCTCGCCAAGGATGAGCTGTCCCGAGGCCGACATGCCTCGCTCGAAGAAATCCTCGAAGACATCGACCGTGTGTCGGACGACCAGGTTTCCCGACTGAGCAGCGAGCTACTGGACCCCCGGTATCTGGCCGTCACGGCACTCGGACCGGTTTCTCAACGTGGCCTGAGTCAGGCCATTTGCTGAACACAGAGGCCCAACCAGAAAAATCATAACTCATTGTTTTTTCTTTACTAGTTGATCGTCAATCCTGCCGAATATTTTCTTGACAAGCCTGGGGTGATTGAGTAGGATTGGGCCCTGTTTCCCAGGCCTCTTCTATAGTTTTTTCGGGACGTCGTTGCAATGTTGTTCACAGGTGAAGGCTGGCTGATACGCAGGTCTTGATTTCTTTTTACTTAAGGAGGTGCGAGTGATGAAGAAGGGCGTAGTCATAGCTGCGGTTGCGGTCTTTCTTCTTTCAGGCGTGATAACAGCGGGAGTGGTCGCTGATGCTGATGCAGCGGCAACGCACTCGATCGTGAATAATATGGAAATGCAGGGCAAGCCGGTGAGCTCCTTGAAGGGACGGGTCTTTGCCCAGTGGGCGGACAACCCGGACGGAGAGGTTCTGTTCGGCATTCAATACTGGAACACGGGCGAGCCGGCTTCAGGAGACCCCAGCGGGCGGATTTCCTCGGATTTGGACGTACGCCTTCCGGACCCGCTCTTCGTGTGCTGCGCGTGGGGTTTTGTAGGTGGAACTGACAAGAACAGCCCCTATGCAGGGTGGTACACGCCCGGGACCACGGTTCGTCTCAAGGTGAAGGACAAGGCGCTGATGGACCGACTCATCAAGGATTCGCAGGATCTGGTGTCCATGAAAGTGAACCTTAGTGGCCGGACGATCACAGGGTACAAGCTCCTCGAGAGCGATTAATTCATTGTGCAGTCGTGAGGGGTTCTCGGTCGCACCTCTTTAAAGGGTATTCTTAATAATGAGAATTGTTGAAGGAGGGTTATGATCATGGGACTCTTTAAGAAAGGCTTGGCGCTCGTTGGCGCCATGGCCGTGGTTGTCGGGATGGTTTCGACCGCCTGGGCCATCGAGGCATTCCAGGAGCGGTTTGAGTGGGGGGATATGAGCAAGCCCACCACGATCCAGGGCCGCGTGATTGTGCTGGACCCGTATGACAAGGCGGTGTGGATCAACACCGCGGTCTTCGGCGGGAACGCCGAGAGCGGCTATTGGTGGCAGATAACTCATCCGGGGAAAAATCTAAAATTCTACGCGAAGAACGACAAGGTCTGGAACCAGCTCAAGGCCATGGCCCGTCCGGGTGCTGGTCCGACAGCCGCGAAGCAAGTGCCGCCCGCGACCGCAGCCACCCTGATCGAGTTCGTGGCCACGGAGCCCGAGCAGAACCATCGGGTCATCCACTCGCTGAAGAAGATCAAGGAAGTTGTGGGCACGCCCGGCAAGACGGCCGGCATTATGGCCTTGCACGCAGGTTGTACTGACGAGACTTCCGCAAAGTGTAACAAGGCCAGGCAGAAGATTGCGACGGCCCCCAAGGCACTCCCTCGGATGCCGTATGACGTGATGATTCCGGGTGGCACGGCGGTGGGAGGCCTCACCCGTTTTTCGCCTGACTATAACAGCCAAGTGAAGTAAGCTTTTTTGGAGAGGATTCAGAGCGGTGCCTCGTCAAGGGGCACCGCTTTTTTTATGGCGCAGACTCCGGGGAACTGGTCTGTTCAAGCTTGCGTTGAAGATCGGCCAGGCGGTTCAGGGCCTCAAGCGGCGTCATCGAGAACAGGTCCATCTGCCGCACCTCCTCGATAATCGGATGCGGGAACGGCACAGTGGGGTCCGGTCCATGCGCCGGCTGCTCCAGGGGCTGCGAAGGGCTTGAGGAGGCCGACCGTTCCAGTTGGGCGAGCACCGCGCTTGCACGAGTGAGGACTGGGTGCGGGAGGCCGGCGAGCTTGGCCACATGGATCCCGTAGCTGCGGTCCGCGGCTCCCTCCACAATCTTTCTCAGAAAAAGCACCTCCCCGTCTCGCTCCCGGACCGAGACCGTGTAGTTCTTGATCCCCTCTCGCAGGGTCGCCAGTTCGGTCATCTCGTGATAATGCGTCGCGAACAGCGTGCGTGCCCCGAGGAGGTTCCGGTCCTGAATATACTCGGCTACGGCCCATGCGATGCTCAACCCATCGTAGGTGCTGGTCCCGCGCCCGATTTCGTCCAGCAGGATGAGGCTGCGACTCGTCGCGCAGTGGAGAATCTGGGCAGTCTCGATCATCTCTACCATGAACGTGCTCTGGCCTCCTGCGAGATTATCGGACGCCCCCACCCGTGTAAACACCCGGTCCACAAGACCGAGGCGGGCAGAACGAGCTGGAACGAAGCTGCCCATCTGGGCCATCAACACGATCAACGCGACCTGTCGCAGGTACGTGCTTTTGCCGGCCATGTTGGGACCGGTAATGACCAGGAGTCGGTTCCAGTCTAGGTCCTGGAGCGTATCGTTGGGGATGAACCTGTCCCTAAGGTCCAGCCGTTCCACCACCGGATGCCGACCTTCAGCGATCTGGATCGTGCCACCGTCGTCGACTTCCGGGCGGACATAGCGGTTCACGGCTGCCGTTTCTGCTAAGGCGGCCAGCACATCCAGTGCCGCTAACGCCTGGCCCATCGCCTGAAGGCGAGGTGTGTCTTGGGCGATTTGCAGGCGCAAGCGCTCGAACAGCTCGTGCTCGAGGGTCTTTGATTTTAGCTCGGCGCCCGTCACCCGGTCTTCCAGCGCTTTGAGCTCGGTGGTCGTGAACCGTTCGGCATTGACGAGGGTTTGCTTGCGACTATAGTGCGCGGGAACGCGCGAAAAGTTCGCCTTGGTGACTTCGATGTAATAGCCATAGACGTGATTGAACCGGACCTTCAACGACTCGATGCCGGTGCGTTCCCGCTCCTCCGCTTCCAGTCGCGCGATCCACCCTTTGCCGTCTCGACTCGCCTTCCTGAGTTCATCGAGGCGGGGGTCATACCCATCTCGGATGATCCCTCCGTCTCGGATGGAAATCGGCGCCTCAGGCCGGATCGTGCGCTCGATCAGCTCGTGCACGTCGGCCAATTCGTCCCAGGACTGACGCATCTCCTGGATGAGGGGTTTGCGGAAGGGGGTCAGCCGCTTCCGGATTTCCGGCAAAGCGGCAACCGATTGTTTCAAGGCCAGCAGGTCACGCGGGTGTGCCGCCCCCAGGGCAATCCTGCTACTCAGGCGTGGAATATCTTGGACACTTCTGAGCGCCGTTCGGATTCCGACTCGAGACGGGAGATCCTGGAAGAGCTCTTCCACCGCTTCGAGACGGGCATTGATGGGACCGGTCTCACGCAGCGGTCTGATCAGCCAGTCCCGAAGCAGCCGGGCTCCCATGGCCGTCACGGTTCGGTCTAGAACTGGCAACAGCGTCGCCGCGTCCTGACCAGCCACGAGCGGTTTGACCAGCTCTAGATTTCGGATGGTCGCAGGATCCAGAACCATGTGGCGGTCCGCCTGGCGGACTTGTACCCGGCGGAGGTGACCGAGGTTGGCCGTTGGCTGGGTCGCTCGAAGGTAGCGCACGACAGCGCCTGCTGCCTGGAGCCCCAGGCTCAGCCCTCGGCAGCCGAACCCATCGAGTGTGGCGACCCCGAACAGATCCTGGAGCGTCCGCTCCGCCCCGTGGAGGTCAAAGCAGGCAGGGTCCAGTGCGCAGAGCCGAAAGCCTGTCAACTGCGCGATCGCGCTGTCTCCTTGAGATGGAAGCGAGCTGGGGTACAGGAGTTCTCGGGGTTCTACCCTGGCCAGCTCATCATGTAAATCAGTCCGTGCCCGGTCGCCCACGAATTCCATGACCCAGAACTCGCCGGTTGACAAGTCAAGGGCAGCCAGGCCCACGGTCGGCTGGTTGTGACGCTGAGTGGGAGCAGAGCCAGCACAGGTGAAGGCGGCCAGAAAGTTCGACTCAGTGGGGGATAACAACTCGTTGTCAAACAGGGTCCCCGGCGTGTACAGACGGACCACTTCTCTGCGAACCAGCCCTTTGGCCAGCTTGGGGTCCTCGACCTGGTCGCACAAGGCGACGGTCCGTCCGGCTTTCAGGAGTTTGGCGATGTACCCAGTCGCGGCGTGATACGGAACCCCACAGAGCGGGACAGGATCCGCTCGGTGTTTATCTCGCGAGGTCAAGGCGATGGCCAGCAGTCTCGACGCCTCTTCCGCGTCCTCGAAGAACATTTCATAGAAGTCGCCTACCCGGAAAAACACAATCGCGTCCTGATAGGCCCGCTTGATCTCCCGATACTGGCGCATCAGCGGAGTGGCTTCGAGCTCGCTCATTCGGGGTTCTCTTGAACTTTGTGAGGTCCGTGCGAGCGCAGGGCCGGATCCGCGCTCCGTTGAGCCTGCCGCAACTGCTCCAGGTCTGCTTCAGCCTCTTGAAGTGCCTTGGTCTTTCGTCTGAGCTCGATGCGCCCCTGCACCCAGGCGGGCAGCAGCAGGATGGAAGCGACCAGCAGGCCGACGACGAATGCACTGAGGATCGGCATGTAGACCTTGGCCGAGGCCGTCTTCATCCCGAAAAAGTAGCGGAACGTGACCTCTTGCTCCTGGTTTTGGAGAAAGAACGAGAATGAGAGCAGCAGCAGGATTCCGACCAGAATGAGCCTGATCATGACCGTACGTCCGAGGTCCGGCGGGAGGCGTGTCTGTGGATCGTGACGCTGCTCCGGCTATGGTCACGTCGCCGACGTGCGTCAGCTTGCTGGAACCGTGCGCGCAACCTGCGATAGGTCGTGCGCAGGTGCTCCGGGATCACCCGGGTTTCCGCAAAGAGAGGCATAAAATTTGTGTCGCCGTTCCAGCGTGGAACAATGTGGATGTGCACATGCCCTTCGATCCCGGCTCCACTGACCCGACCGAGATTGATACCGACGTTAAACCCCTGCGGTTTGATTTCTGCGCGCAACACTCTCAGCGATGCATTCGTCAGCCCGATGAGGTCAAGGGCCGCTTCGTCAGAGAGAGCCTCCAGGCTTTTGACATGCGCATAGGGGGCCACCATCAGATGACCACTGTTATAGGGGAAGAGATTCAGCAGGACAAAGCCGTGCCGCCCCCGATGCAAGAGGAAGTTCGACGCGTCACGACGTTCACGAGCCTTCGCGCAGAAGATACACCCCCTCGGCTTCCTGGTTTTCTTGATGTAGGCCATACGCCAAGGAGCCCACATGACTCTCATCGCGCGCGTTTCCCGCCGGTCTTCGCCTCTTCGGCGGCCTGGAGGCTGAGGACACGCGCCAGCAGGCGTCGTGAGCGCGCCCCCTTGGCCTTGAGGGTCATGGCTCGTGATTGTCTGCCGCGATGATCGAGGTGTATTTCGAGGCGGTCGTCAGGCAACTCTGCGCCAGCTCTCTCCGCCCACTCAATCGCTGTGGCGGTTCGCGTGTCGCTGTAGTCGAGCAAGCCGACGTGGCGAAGCTCCGTCTCGGATTGGATCCGGAACAAGTCTGCATGGGCGAGGGGCAACCGGCCGGCGTAGACGTGAACCAACACGAAGGTCGGACTGCTGACGGCGCGGGGTGGGGCGCCAAGGCCAGCCGCGATACCCCGCACGAGCGCGGTCTTTCCAGTCCCCAGTGCTCCGTAGAGACCCACGACCTCGCCTCCCTCCAAAGCGCGGCCAATGAGCCGTCCGATGCGGTCGGTATCCGCCGGCGAGCGAGAGACAGTGTGCCAGTCGCCGTCCCTCGACGCTGTCCTGCCAGTCCCCGACCGTTGTCGGGAAGCGTCGGGCCTAGCGGCTGGCAGTCTGGGAGAGGGCATACGGGATCCGATCAATCAAGTCTCCCGCGGTCATCCCTGCTGGTCCTAGCTCCGCCGCGGCCAGATCGCCAGCCAGGCCATGAAAATAGGAGCCCACGCGAGCGGCGTCCCAGGGGCTCAGGCTCTGCGCCAGCAAGCCCACGATCATCCCGGTCAGGACGTCCCCGGTACCGGCGGTGGCCATGCCGGGGTTCCCAGTCGGACAGATCGCCACAGGCCCTTCGGGATGAGCGATCACTGTCCGCGCGCCTTTCAGGACCAGGATGGCCCTCCGGTTCCGGGCAAATCGAGTGGCCGTGCCGATCCGATCCGCGTTGACCGATTGGGGCGTCGTATCTTCTTGGAGCCTCGCCATTTCTCCCGGGTGGGGAGTCAGAATCGGCAGGAACTTGCAGTCCCTGAGCAACGAGGTGCGTCCGGCCAGGGCGTTGAGCGCGTCGGCGTCCAACACAGACGGTTTTTCCAGTCGAGGAATCAGGGCGTGGATCAATTCCACGGTCTCCGGATGGGTCGTGAGCCCAGGTCCCACTGCAACCGCGCTCCGCGCGTTGATGAACGCAACCAGGCGTTCAAGTCCGGATCGCGCCAGCGTGCGGGCCTTCGTCTGAGGCATCGGCACGGTCATAGCTTCCAGCAACTTGGCCTCAAGCGTATCGTTGACGCCCGAAGGGGTGGCGACCGTGACCAGCCCGGCCCCGACCCGGAGGGCCGCTTTGGCCGCAAGCGCGGCCGCGCCGGTCTTCCCAGCCGATCCCGCGACAATGCCCGCGTGTCCGTAAGTTCCCTTGTGCGAGGAGGGTTTCCGGGCCGGGAGCAGATGCCTGGCCTCTTGATGCGTGGTGAGCGAGATCTGGCTGTCGACCTCTTCTGCATAAGCCTGGGGGATCCCGATATCGGCGACATGGATCTTGCCGGCATGATCAATCCCTTGCCCGACATACAACCCGAGCTTCGGCAACCCGAACGTGACGGTGAGCGCTGCACGAACGGCCACGCCCATCACGGCACCTGTATCTGCGTGGATGCCTGATGGGAGATCAACCGCCGTCACTGGCACGTCGGGCGATTGGTTGATGGCCTCAATCGCAAGCTGGTAGGGTCCCGCCACCGCGGATGAGAGCCCGGTCCCCAGGAGGGCGTCCACGATCAGGTGGCTGGTGTTGATGAGCGCGCGGATGCGATCGGCAGACGGGCAGGCGTAGACCGCGGAGGCCCCACCCGCACTCACGAATCGTCGATACATGGTCTTGGCGTCACCGGACAGCTCTCCAGTCCGCGTCAGGAGCAGCATCTTGGGGTGCGCGCGTCTTCGCCGCAGGAGGCGCCCGATCGTGAGTCCGTCACCCCCGTTGTTCCCTTTCCCGCACACGATGAGCACGTGCTTCCCAGCGAGCGAGCCGAAGGTCTGCTCCATAGCGACAACCACGGCCGTGCCAGCATTTTCCATGAGCGAGAGGCTGGGGATCCGCGCTTCCTTGATCGCGCGGCGATCGAGGGCTTGCATCTGAGCAGCGGTGACGATCTTCATCGGACCTGTGTGCTACTGCGTGCGGGTGGTGGGCGCATGGCTGTCAGCGAGACTGGCTCGAAGCGGCTACCGGTCGTTTGTCAGCACGGCTTCGGCGATGGCGTATTCACCATCGTGGGAGAGGCTCACATGAATGCCCGTCACGTGATGCTCGCGAGTCAGGTCTGCGACGCGTCCATACACTGTCGCAACCGGCCTCCCGGCGGAGTCATTCAGCACTTGGATGTCCAGCCAGCGGACGCCGGCTGACCAGCCAGTGCCGAGCGCCTTCAGAATGGCTTCTTTTGCAGCAAACCGCCCTGCCAGGGACGCGTAGGGAAGTGCCCGCCTGAAGCAGTAGTGACGCTCTGCGTCCGTATAGAGCCGATTGAGAAAACGCTCCTGCCATCGTTCCGTCAAGGAACGAATACGGGCGATACGGACAAGATCCAAGCCGATGCCCACGATTGCCACGGACGACTCGTCTCCGAGGAGAATCCCATTACACCGGTCAGCTCACCAGCTGTTTCATCTCGCGGACAGCCCGTTCCAGGCCGATCAGGACAGCCCGAGCGATAATGCTGTGGCCGATGTTGTATTCGACGATCTCTGGGATCTGCGTCAGGCGCTTCACGTTGCGGTAGGTCAAGCCGTGTCCCGCGCTCACGCCGATACCCAGTTTGTAGGCCAGTCTGGCTGCCTGTGAGATCGCGGCCAGTTCGGCCTCCTCCTCCTTCAGCAAACGGGCATTGGCGTACCGCCCAGTATGGAGCTCAACATAATCCACGGCAATCTTATGAGCCGCTTTGATCTGCCCAAGATCAGGGTCCACAAACAGGCTCACGGGCATGCCACCGTCGTGCAAGAGGTCGACGATTCGTTTGAGTTTCTCCCGCTGCCCCACGACGTCAAGACCTCCCTCCGTGGTCAATTCGAGGCGACGTTCCGGCACGAGCGTCACTAAATGGGGTTTGATGTTCAGGGCGATCTTGGCCATCGAGTCGTCCGCGGCCATTTCCAGATTCAATTTTGTTTGCACGAGTTCTCTCAGCCGCGCCAGATCTTGGTCGTGAATGTGGCGCCGATCCTCCCGCAGGTGGACCACTAATCCGTCCGCGCCGGCAAGTTCCACCAGCACCGCAGCCGCGATGGGATCAGGCTCACGCCCACCCCTGGCTTGGCGCACCGTTGCTACATGATCGATATTAACCCCTAATCGCGCCACGAATGTAGACTCCCGGTGCAGCTCCCTGAAATGAGCTAGGGCGGTGGACAATCAGCCCGTGATTGCAAAAGGTTAGCGCATTATTGCAAAAAAAGGTTGGACGAGGCAAGGACGCATCTCGTCACACGCTTCGAGCAAAGCAGAATGCCTCTGCTGGGGTTCCTGAACTCGTCCAACTATGGATTAAAATTGACTGAATTGGCCAGGCGCATTAGAATGAGGCCGGATTTTCCCATTTGATGAAGGGTTGTGTCGCGGCGTGAACGTGGTCGTTTGCCAAAAGCCTAAAAGAATTCAGGGGATGGCAGAGGGATTCTATCGGATCAATCGACTCCCCCCGTATGTCTTTGCGCAAGTCCAAGCCCTCAAGCTGGAGGCTCGTCATCGGGGGGAGGATATTATTGATCTTGGGATGGGGAATCCCGATCAGCCGACCCCCGACCATATTGTCAGCAAGCTTGTCGAGGCTGCTGGAAACAGCAAGAATCACCGGTATTCCGCGTCGAGGGGCATCACGAAGCTTCGTCACGCCATCACCAGTTGGTACAAGCGCCGCTATGATGTCGATCTGGACCCGGAGACTGAGGCGATCGTCACGATCGGGTCGAAGGAAGGGATCGCGCATCTGGCGCTTGCCACGATCGGACCGGGCGATGTCGTCTTGACGCCCACTCCCTCCTATCCTATTCACATCTACAGCGTCATCATCGCAGGCGGTGAGATGCGAGGCATCGAGCTTCGCGCAGATAGCGATTTCTTCGGGGACCTGCTGCGTGTGTACCGGCAAACGCTGCCCAGGCCGCGGATGTTGATCATTAGCTTTCCCCACAACCCGACCACCGCCGTGGTGGACCTTGAATTTTTCAAAAAAGTGGTGGCGTTCGCACTCGAGCACGACCTCATCGTCATCCACGATCTTGCCTATGCCGACTTGGTCTTCGATGGCTATCGGGCGCCAAGCTTGTTGCAGGTGCCGGAAGCCAAGGAGATCGGGGTCGAATTTTTCTCGCTGTCCAAGAGCTACAACATGCCCGGGTGGCGCTTGGGATTCTGTGTTGGCAACCCCGACCTGGTTGGCGCACTTGCCAAGATCAAGAGCTACCTCGACTACGGCGTTTTCCAACCCATCCAGATCGCGGGGATCATCGCCCTGAACGGACCGCAGGACTGTGTCAAGGACACGGTGGGGCGGTATCAAAAACGGCGGAACGAGCTGGTGGATGGCCTGAATCGAGCCGGCTGGCGGGTCGAGCGCCCGCGGGCGACGATGTTTGTCTGGGCCCGGATTCCGGCCCCGTACCGGGGGATGGGTTCATTGGAGTTCTCGAAGATGCTCCTCCGTGAAGCGAAGGTCGCGGTCTCTCCAGGCATCGGCTTCGGGGAGGGCGGCGACGAGCATATAAGGTTCGCGCTGGTTGAAAACGAGCAACGGATCCGCCAGGCTGTGCGCGGGATCAAAAAGGCGCTGAAGCTGAATGGGGCGGGGGAATGAAGACTCGAATCGGCGTTGGCCTGATCGGCTTTGGGACGGTAGGGGCCGGCGTGGTCAGGATTTTGTTGCAGAACGCCTCCCTGATCCAACGGCGGGTCGGGGTTCCCCTTGAGCTGGTTCGGGTTGCGGATTTGGATGTGACGAGAGACCGTGGCGTGACATTGTCGCCGGGCATTTTGACTACGGACGCGCGTGACGTCCTGGATGATCCTGCAATCGACGTCGTCCTGGAACTGATCGGGGGGTATGGCGTCGCGAAGCAGGTCATTCTGGATGCGATGGCCAGGGGCAAGCATGTCGTCACTGCCAACAAGGCCCTGCTCGCGGTTCACGGCGAAGAGATCTTTGAGGCCGCCGCGCGCCACCACGTTGATTTGGGATTCGAGGCGAGCGTGGGAGGCGGGATCCCCGTGATCCGTGCCCTGACCGAGGGGTTGGCCGCCAACACGGTTCTCTCGATCTACGGGATCATCAACGGCACCTCCAACTATATTCTCAGCCGCATGACGAGTCAGGGGCACGGATTTCAGGAAGTGCTGGCCGAGTCGCAGCGAGCCGGGTATGCCGAGGCTGATCCGACCTTCGATGTGGAGGGCATTGATTCCGCGCACAAGCTCTCGATCATGGTGAGCCTCGCATACGGCACGCCGGTCAACGTCAAGGAAGTCTACACGGAGGGAATCTCCCATCTGGCGCCGCTCGACATCACCTATGCCAAGGAATTCGGCTATACCATCAAACTGCTCGGCATCGCGAAGTTTTCGGATGGCGAGGTGGAGGCGAGAGTCCATCCGACCATGATCCCATCCTCCTCGCCGATCGCGCAGGTGGATGGGGTGTACAATGCCATTCAACTCGTCGGTGATGCGGCCGCAGACATTGTGCTCTATGGGCAAGGCGCGGGGGCCATGCCAACGGGGAGCGCCGTCGTCAGTGATGTCATCGCCATCGCGCGGAATCTATTGACAGGGTCCACCGGCCGGGTGCCGCCCGCCTCATTCCAGCAGGATCAGCGGCGGCCGCTGCGCATCCGTCCGATGGAAGAAATTACATCCTTGTACTATATGCGGTTCATGGTCCTCGACGAGCCAGGAGTGCTCTCAAAGATTTCAGGCGTGTTGGGGGACCATCGCATCAGTATCTCGTCGGTCATCCAACAGGGACGGAAGGAAGGGCAGACCGTCCCGGTCGTGATCATGACCCATAGGGCCTCCGAGCGGAATGTTCAAGCCGCGCTCCGCGAGATCGATCCCATGGCCTTCGTGTCAGAGCCCACCACGTTGATCCGCGTCGAGGGGCGTGACGAGTGAGTGATGTGCCCCGGGAGCAATAACCTCACTTCGCACTCAGTGTCTCATCCATGAGCCGTTGGCGCGGTATCATCGAAGCGTATCGCAAGTTCTTGCCGGTGTCGGACCAGACTCCTGTCATCACGCTGGGGGAGGGGAATACCCCCCTGATTCACGCCAAACGGCTGGCCCGCAAAATTGCCCCCGGCGTCGAGCTGCATCTGAAATTCGAAGGCGCGAACCCCACAGGCTCCTTTAAGGATCGAGGCATGACGCTGGCAATTTCCAAGTCGTTGGAAGCGGGAGCACGGGCCGTCATCTGCGCCTCCACGGGGAACACCTCGGCCTCCGCCGCGGCCTACGGTGCACAGGCAGGATTGGCGGTGTACGTCCTTATTCCGGCGGGGAAGGTTGCTCTCGGGAAGCTCACGCAGGCGATGATGCACCGGGCGACTGTCATTCAGGTCGAGGGGAACTTCGACCAGGCGCTGACTATCGTGAAGGACATTGCGGCGGCCTACAAGATCGAGCTCGTCAACTCGATCAATCCGAACCGGATTGAAGGACAAAAGACTGCTGCCATGGAGGTGTGCGATCAACTGGGGTCCGCGCCCGCTGTGCACGTGCTGCCGGTCGGCAATGCCGGGAATATCACGGCGTACTGGCGCGGGTACACCGAGTACCGGGCGGCCGGCCAGATCGCGCATCTGCCGCGGATGATGGGCTTTCAGGCTGCGGGAGCGGCTCCAATCGTGCGCGGCTACATCGTCGAGGACCCGCAGACCGTCGCGACTGCAATCCGGATCGGGAATCCCGCCAGTTGGAAACCGGCTCTCCAGGCCGTGGAGGACTCCTCTGGCAAGATTGACATGGTGACAGATGAGGAGATCCTTCATGCGTACCGGACAATCGCCGCTGAAGAGGGAGTCTTCTGCGAGCCGGCCTCGGCGGCTTCCGTGGCGGGCGTGATCAAGCTGCAGCAGTTGGGTGAGCTCAAGGACGGTGATACAGTCGTGTGTACCCTGACGGGCCACGGGTTGAAGGACCCTGACGCGGCGATCTCCGTCTCGAGCCAGCCGAGGACGGTGAAAGCAAATCGTGATGATGTGGCGCGCCTCCTCAACTTCTGAAGAATGTATCATTGTAGATTTAGACAACGACGCGACGACGCAACAGAGGCGATGACGCAACGACGCAATCATCGTGAAAGGTGCAGATGAAAGTTGTCATCATACACGGCGATGGGATGGCGGCTGTTCCCATCCCGGAGCTGGATGGTAAAACTCCGCTGCAGGCTGCAGCCACTCCCAATATGGACCTGTTGGCGAGTCAGGGAGAACTGGGCCGGATGGTGATTCAGGCCGAGGGGCTCACGCCCGGAAGCGATCTGACTCAGCTCGCGGTCCTCGGGTACGACCCGCGAAAGTATCATCAGGGCCCTGCCTCGTGGGAAGCCACGAGCTTTGGGGTGTCACTGGGAGAGCACGATATCGTGTTTCGCTGTGATATGGTGTCGCTCCGAGCTGCCACCCCGCGAGGGGGCCGCGACAAGCCGGCCGAGATCAAGAAGCTGGGATCGCCGGTGATCCTGGATGATGACAGCGCGGGTGGGATCGAGCTCGAGGAGGCCCGCGAGTTGATCGACGCGGTGAACGAGCAGCTCGGTTCAGAGACCATTCAGTTTTATCAGGGGTCGGGTTCCCGACATTTCATGGTGTGGGTGGGGGGCACGGTGCGGACGACCTGTTGGAATCCGCACGAAGCGGTCGGACAGGAGATCGGGAGGTTTCTGCCAACCGGCGACGGGTCTGATATTTTGCGGAAGCTGATGGAAGCCTCCTTGATTATACTGCGCGACCATCCGGTCAATGACCAGCG
The DNA here is from genome assembly GCA_022545705.1 of Nitrospirota bacterium. GTDB lineage: Bacteria > Nitrospirota > Nitrospiria > Nitrospirales > Nitrospiraceae > JACZQN01. Next base: position 26,667 of record JACZQN010000006.1, read on the forward strand.
TCGGGAGGCTGGGCTGAAGCCCGCGCACTGCCTCTGGCTTTGGGGGCAGGGCCGCGTACCTCGGTTGCCGAGCCTGACGGAGCGGCTTGACATGAGCGGCGCGATAGTGTCCACCAGTCATCTGCATCGGGGCATTGGGATCTGTGCGGGGTTGGAAGGGTTAGAGTTGGAGGCAGATGCCAGGAACGACGCAACGGAATTCTCCCAAAAGGGCGACGCGGCTGTTCGTGTCCTCCAGAAGAAGGACCTGGTCTATGTACACGCTTCGATGCCAGCCGATGTGCTCCGTCGAAGAGACACGAAGGCCGGCTTGCGGGTCCTGGAGGACTTCGACAGAAACCTCATCGGCACGGTACTTGATGGCTTGCGCGGGATGGGTGCTCACCGGCTCCTCCTCGTGTGCGATTACGCCGGTGAGGCAGGGCATCGACCGGGCGGAAGCCCTCCGATTCCCTATGTTCTCTATGAGGGGCCAGGGAAGGAGGGGAGTGCTGGCGGACGAGGCTTCAGCGAAGCGGAGGCAGAAACGGCGACGGAGGGGGTTCGGGACGCGACGAAGCTGATAGCCAGGCTTTGCTCCAAGGGGAAAGGGTAAGGCTGCTGAACCTTCACCTGGTTGAAGAGCCATGGCGTTGATCGTTCAGAAATACGGCGGCACATCCGTCGGGAGTGTGGAACTGATCCAACGCGTGGCGGACCGGGTCGCCCAAACCAGGCAAGCCGGTTACGATCTCGTGGTGGTGCTCTCCGCGATGAGCGGCGAGACCGACCGGCTGGTCCGGCTGGCCAGTGAGGTGACGCCATCTCCTGATGAACGGGAGATGGACATGCTCTTGTCCACCGGCGAACGCGTTACGATCGCGCTGCTGGCCATGAGCCTGCGTGGACGAGGGTTCAACGCGCGATCCTTTACCGGGCGCCAGGTCGGCATCATGACCGACGGCAGCCACACGAAGGCGCGGATTGCTCGCGTGGCGGCAGACCGGATTCGGGAGGCGCTCACCGAAGGCGTCATCCCGATCGTCGCCGGGTTTCAAGGCATCAATGAACGGTCGGACGTGACGACCCTGGGACGTGGGGGGTCCGACCTTACGGCTGTCGCGCTGGCAGCGGCCCTGAAAGCTGATCAGTGCACCATCTACACGGACGTTGACGGGGTCTACACGGCCGACCCGAGTATCGTGCCGTCAGCCAGGCGGTTGGACAAGGTTTCTTACGAGGAGATGCTGGAACTGGCGAGCCTGGGCGCCAAGGTGCTCCAGGGCCGGTCGGTGGAATTCGCAGCCCGGCACAACGTCCCGCTCGTCGTTCAGTCCAGCTTTAAGGAGGGGCAAGGAACGCGCGTGGCAAACGAAGATAAAGATATGGAACGGATGGCGGTCGCCGGGGTGACCGGGGATCGCAACCAAGCGAAGTTAACCATCATCGGTGTCCCGGATCGGCCGGGCATTGCGGCGCGGGTCTTCGGGCCAGTGGCTGAGGCGAACATCATCGTTGACATGATCATCCAGAACGTCGGGCAAGGCTCGCTCACGGATATTTCATTTACCGTGCCGCGAGTGGACCTCGGCAGGGCGATGAGCCTGGTGCAACGGGTGGTGAAGGAGATCGAAGCCAAGTCCGTCGAGGTCACCGAAGCCATTGCCAAGGTGTCGCTTGTGGGTGTCGGGATGCGTTCCCACTCAGGCGTCGCATCTCGGATGTTTGAGGTGCTCTCACGCGAGGGGATCAACATCATGATGATCAGCACCTCCGAGATCAAAATCTCCTGCGTGATCGATGAAAAGTACCTGGAACTGGCTATCCGCGCGCTCCACGCTGCGTTCGGCCTAGATGAGGCAGCATCATGACCGGCAAACCTCGGAAAGGTAGGCGGCCTGGGGCACGGGGCCATGGGCAGGAAGTCACCTCGGGCCCCTCACCTCGGGCCCCTCGCCACGAAACTGCACCGTCGTTGGAGATCTACGATACCACCTTGCGCGATGGGGCCCAGGCCGAAGACGTGAGTTTTTCAGCCGACGACAAGGTCCGTATCGCCAAGAAGCTCGATGAGCTCGGCGTGCAGTACATCGAGGGCGGGTGGCCGGGCGCGAACCCCAAGGACATTGAATTCTTCCGAATGATCAAAACGATTCCGCTCAAGCACGCGACCGTCGTGGCCTTCGGGTCGACCCGAAAGGCCAGCAACTCCGTCGAGAAGGATCCCAACCTCCGGGCTCTCTTGGCGGCTGATACCAACACGATCACCCTGTTCGGGAAGAGCTGGGGGTTGCATGTCACGGACGCGCTGGGTATTTCGATGTCCAAGAATCTTGAGATCATCGGGGATTCGATCGCGTACTTGCGGGCACGGGGTCGTCGGGTCTTTTACGATGCTGAACATTTCTTCGACGGCTATCGGGCCAACCGCGATTACGCGTTGGAAACGTTGCGCCGGGCGGTCGAGGCCGGTGCGGACCGCCTCATCCTGTGCGACACCAACGGCGGCCGGATGCCTTGGGAAGTTCGAGAGATCTGCTCGCTGGTGAAGCGGGAATTCAAGGTGCCGCTCGGCATTCATGCGCACAATGATACGGAGATGGCCGTGGCGAACTCGTTGGTGGCGGTGGAGACAGGAGTCATGCAAATCCAGGGAACCATCAACGGGATCGGCGAGCGGTGCGGGAACGCAAACCTGTGCTCGATCTTGCCCAATTTGCAGTTGAAGATGCGGCGGCCGGTCCTCGGCGAGCGTCACTTAGCTCGCTTGCGGGAAGTGTCGAATTTCGTGGCGGAAATCGCGAACTTGATTCCGAGCAAGCACCAGCCCTATGTGGGGGACTCTGCCTTTGCCCATAAAGGCGGCGTGCACATCCACGCGGTCCAGAAGAATCCGGCCACCTACGAACATATCATCCCTGAGCGCGTGGGAAACCGCCAGCGCGTGCTTGTGTCGGACCACGCTGGGCGGAGCGGCTTGGTGGGAAAGGTGGAAACCTACGGACTCCGGATTGCAAAGGACCATCCCAAGCTGCAAGAGCTACTCGCGACGCTGAAGGATCTCGAAAATCAGGGGTATCAGTTCGAGGGGGCGGAGGGGTCGCTTGAGCTCTTGACGAGGAAGGCGGTCGGCAAGCACCAGCCCTCGTTCCGACTCTTGGGGTTTCGCGTGATCGTCGAGAAGCGCCAGGCTGACGAGCCGCCGATCTCGGAGGCGACAGTGATGATCAAGGTCGGCGAGGCAATCGAGCACACGGCCGCCGTGGGATCTGGACCAGTCAACGCGTTGGACCACGCGCTGCGGAAAGCCCTGGAGAAGTTCTACCCGCAGCTCAGCGAGGTCAAGCTCTTGGATTACAAGGTTCGCGTGCTTGCGGCGAGTCATGGGACCGCTTCGAAAGTGCGCGTGCTGATCGAGTCCGGCGACCACAAAGAAAAATGGGGTACTGTTGGCGTGTCAGAAAACATCATGGAGGCAAGCTGGCAGGCCCTGGCCGACAGCATCGAGTACAAGCTCCTACGCGGCGACCGGTAAGGCCTGGGCGGAGGGCGCTGCACGGATCAGGAAATGGCTTGACACGGGAGGTAACCTCACGTAATTTATCGCAAAACTCGGATCGGTTGCTCGCCATGTGAGGGGTGAGTGGGTCTCGGGGGAGGTTCCGCGAATGAGTCGGGGGGGGAGGCATGAGAAAGGCTGACATCGCCAATGAAATCTATGAAAAGGTTGGAGTCTCCAAGAAAGAGTCGGCAGACATCGTGGAATTCGTCCTCAATCTGCTGAAAGAGGTTCTCCGGAAGGGAGAGTCGGTCAAGATCGCCGGGTTCGGGAATTTCGTGGTTCGGAGCAAGGGAGCCAGGAAGGGACGAAATCCCCGGACGGGTGAGGAGATCGGCATCACCCCCCGCCGTGTCGTTACCTTCCGTCCCAGCCAGGTGTTCAAAAAATACGTCAACTCCTGAGGACCGGGACGTTTCACCGACGGCCTCCCGAGGAGCGGTAATGGCGGCTGAGCCCAGGTTGGGCACCAAGCTCTTCTACAAAATTGGCGAAGTCAGTCACATCGCGAAAATCCCGGCCTATGTCTTGCGCTTTTGGGAGTCAGAGTTCGACTTTCTCAGGCCGAAGAAGAGCCGCGGGCACCAACGCCTTTATGTTCAGCGTGACATCGAAACTGTACTCGAGATCAAGCGGATGCTTTACGAAGAAGGCTATACGATTGCCGGGGTCAAGCGCTTCTGGTCTCGGCGTGGACGGCGCGGGGGCAGGCGGGTGGAACCTTGGGAGCTCGCGAGTCGGATGCGTGGCGATCTACGAGCGATTCTGAAAATCCTCGAATCCCATGACTAGGAAAGGCGGTTGAGTCGGGGCGTAGCGCAGCCAGGTAGCGCACTCGCTTGGGGTGCGAGTGGTCGGCCGTTCAAATCGGCTCGCCCCGACCACCAGCCGCTGTGCGTCGGAGACATGGACTCTTCGGCTCCCTGCCTGCCACTCATCGCGGACAGTCCTGTGACCGTTACCAACGCGTTTTATTTTGATGCCCTTGCCTCCCCACACCCCAGCACTCTCCCCACTGGGCAGAGGGGAAGGTGAGGGGTACGGCGAAGGGGCGCTTCGAGGAAAGCTGCTAGAGGCAGCTTTTTTTATTCCGACTGCCGAGTGAAGATTCTCGTAACCAACGATGACGGAATCGCCTCGCCTGGCCTTCATGCGTTGGCGGAAGCTCTGCGCGCATTGGGCGAGGTGTGGATCGTCGCGCCGGACCGCGAACGGAACGCGGTCGGGCATGCGCTGACCCTTCACAAGCCCATCCGGATTACCCGCGTGGACAGGCGGGTCTTCTCGATCAACGGGACGCCGACCGACTGCGTCAATCTGGCGCTCAAACGTCTCGTGCGCGGGTCGCCGGCGCTTGTCGTCTCAGGTATCAACCGAGGCCTGAATCTCGGAGACGATGTGACCTACTCAGGCACCGTATCGGCGGCGTTGGAGGGGACGATCATGGGAGTGCCCTCGATCGCGGTGTCCCAGGAGGGGCACCACAAGTTTCGGTTCAAGGTGGCGGCGGACTATGCCCGGCGTATCGCGAGCACGGTGCTCCGTTACGGCCTCCCGGAGGAAACCCTGCTCAACGTGAATGTCCCGGACCGCCCACGAGCCTCGATCGCGGGAGTGAGGATCACCTCCCTCAGCCGCCGCCGGTTCGACGCCCCGATTATCGAGAAGGTGGACCCTCACGGGCGGAAGTACTACTGGATCGCGGGGACCCGCGTAACATGGGACCGTCGGAAGGATTCGGATCATGAAGCCGTGCGACGCGGCATGGTGTCGATCACGCCCGTTCATCTCGATACCACGCACTACGCCGCGATGGAAAAGCTCCGCGCGTGGGAACCGATGATCGCGAAGCGTAAAGCGTCTTTTGCGTCGTCGCGTCTCTTGCGTCCCTCGCGCAAGACGCGATAGACGTGGCACGCGACGACGCAAGCGACGCAATCGACGCAACAGACCAAACAGATGTTGAAACTGTACAACACCATGACGGGTTCCAAGGAGGCCTTCCAGCCTCTTGTACCCGGGACCGTTCGGATGTACGTCTGCGGCGTCACTGTGTACGATGAGAGTCATCTCGGCCACGCCAGAAGCGCCCTCGTCTTCGACGTCCTCCGCAACTACTTGCAATTCAGCGGCTACGCGGTGACGTTTGTCAAAAACTTCACGGACGTGGACGATAAGATCCTCACCCGGGCCGCGCAAGAAGGCGTGCCGTGGACGGAGATCGTGGAGCGCTATCTGTGCACGTACAGACGGGACATGGCCCGCCTCGGGGTGGCGCCTGCCGACATCGAGCCCAAGGCGACCGAACACATGCCCGAGATCACGACGATGATCGAAGCTCTCATGGCCAAAGGGCATGCCTACCGGTTGGACGGAGATGTCTATTTCGAAGTCAGGACGGACCCGGCTTACGGGCGCTTGTCCAAACGGAAGCCCGAGGATCTCCTGGCGGGGGCTCGTGTCGAAGTGGATGAGCGGAAGCGGAACCCGATGGACTTCGCACTCTGGAAATCCTCCAAAGCCGGCGAACCGGCTTGGGAGAGTCCGTGGGGGCCAGGACGGCCCGGCTGGCACATCGAGTGCTCCGCGATGTCCATTCGTCACCTCGGGGAGACGTTCGATATCCACGGCGGTGGCATGGACCTGATCTTTCCCCATCACGAGAACGAGATCGCCCAATCCTGCGCCGCCACCGGCAAGGAGTTTGCGCGGTACTGGTTGCACAACGGCTTTGTCCAGATCAACGACGAGAAGATGTCCAAGTCGCTGGGCAACTTCTTTACGATCCAAGACATCTTTGAGCGGTCAAGCTGCAGCGAACAGGTCACAGGTGACGCGCTCCGGTATTTTCTCCTGACCACGCACTACCGCAGTCCGCTGGATTTCTCCGATGTGAGCGTGCAGGAAGCGAAGCGGGCGCTGGACAGCTTGTACGGGTTGTTCCAACGCCTCGAGGAGCCGTCAGGTGAGGAGGGCCAAGGCGAGGCACAGCTCGAACGAGCGGTGACGCGACTGACCGAAGCCTTTCATCGCGTGATGAATGACGACTTCAATACGGCGGCTGCAATCGCCCAATTTCAGCTTCTGCGTGGGGAAGTGAACCGGCTGTTGGAAACCGGTCTGTCCGCTCGAGCGCGCGCGCAAGCCCGCGAGGCATTCCGATCACTCGGTCGAGTCCTGGGCCTGTTCCAGTTGTCGATCAAGGAGTGGGAATTTAAAGAGCTGGAGTTTCGTGCAAGACCGGATGATCGGACTCAAGGCAGCCGCCTTGACCGGGAACGTCCTGAACCGCCTTCCTTCACCGATGAACAGATCGAGCGGCAGTTGGCCGAGCGAAACGAGGCCAGGAGGCGGAAGGATTTTGCGAGGGCGGACGCGATCAGAACGGAGCTTTCCGCTCACGGCATCACGATTGAGGATCGGCCGGATGGCACCAGCCGCTGGAAGCGATGAGGCTCCTGAAATCCTGTACGGGTTGCACGCCGTTCGGGAAGCGCTCCGCAGCGGCGATCGGCCCCTGTCGCGGCTGCTTGTGGTGCGTCAGGATCGTCAATTTGCGGCCCTCGTCCGGCTGGCTCGCGTGGCAGGGGTCCCGGTTCATCGTGAGCCGCAGCCGGTGTTCGACCGGCTCGTCCCCCGGGGAAAACACCAAGGGGTCATCGCGCTGGTGGCCAGGAAGCGCTACGCCGAGCTGGAAGAGATGCTCGCGTGCGCGAGAAGCCGCAATGAGACCCCATTCATCGTCATCCTGGATGGAGTTGAGGACCCGCACAACCTGGGCGCAGTGCTTCGTAGCGCGGAGGCAGCGGGCGTTCATGGCGTGCTGATCCCTGAGCGTCGGGCGGTCGGCCTCACGGGCACCGTGGCAAAAGCCTCAGCCGGCGCCTTGGAGCATCTTCTGGTCGGACGGGCACAGAACGTGTCCCGCCTCATCGAGGCACTTCAAGCAGAGGGGCTTTGGGTTTACGGTCTTGATCCCCAGGCGCGGAAGTCCTACACGGCTCTCGACTTGCAAGGACCAGTAGCCCTGGTGTTAGGCGGGGAAGGTAAAGGAATCCGCCCAGGCGTGCTAGAGAAGTGTGATGACCGCGCCAGCATTCCGATGCGCGGGCGAGTGGCATCCCTGAACGTCTCGGCCGCCGCCGCCATCGTCATGTTCGAAGCGGTCCACCAACGAACCAGGTAATTCGCCTGGAATGGGCTGAGGGGGGATCGGCTACTGAGTTGGAACGGCCCTAACGGATGTCTATCATACTGTCCCGGATTGCCGCCTTCAGGAGCTGCGCCGTATTGGAGACGCGGATCTTTTTCATCATATTGGCTCGGTGGGCTTCAACTGTCTTGACGCTGATCTTCAGGCGCCGCCCGATCTCCTTGTTCTTCAGTCCGGACCAGATGATTTGGAGAATCTCCCGTTCCCGGCTGGTGAGGGCTTCTGGGCGCCTCCGTTTGGGGACCGGCGCCGACGAGCGCCTTGGCTTTGCAAGGCGGGTTCTCATCGATCGCTTCACGCTTCCCATCGCTGCCTTCTCCTCCGTTGGGCTCGCGCCGTACGCGCTGGCCTGTCGCGCCCATTCCAGAATGAGCCCAAGTAAAATACATAGGGAATTATAACAGGTAGCTGCGATTCTGTAAATTCTGGCGCGTTGGGGCAGTTCCTGCTATACAGGGGTCGCACGCCACTCCATGCGTGTTCTGACGAGAGATGACGACAACCGCACAGATACTCCCCTCCGTGATCGTCATGATCTTCGGAACGTTTCTCGGGAGTTTTCTTAACGTCTGTATTTATCGGATCCCAAGACATGAATCGATCGTGTGGCCCTCCTCACGCTGTCCCGCCTGCGCCGCCCACATCGCACCCTACGACAATGTGCCTCTTGTGAGTTTTGCGGTCTTGCGAGGCCGATGCCGTTCGTGCCAAGCGCGCATCTCGCTGCGGTATCCCCTCGTGGAAATGGCCAACGGATTAGGGTACGTGTTCATCCTGGCGCGGTTCGGCCCGGGGTGGCCCGCGGCCATCTATGCCGCGCTATTCTCGGCCTTGCTCGTGATCACGTTTATCGACCTCGATCATCAGATCGTGCCGGATGTAATCACGTTACCGGGAATCCCGCTCGGCCTCCTCTGTGCGGCCACCGTGCTGCCTGTCGGACTTCTGAATTCGGTCTTGGGCCTCCTGCTGGGCGGGGGGCTCTTATGGGTCTTGGCCTGGGCGAGCCCCTACCTCTTCGGGAAGGAAGGGATGGGGGGCGGTGATATCAAGCTGCTCGCCATGATCGGTGCCTTCCTCGGTTGGCGCCCGACCCTGCTTACCCTCATGGTCGCTGCCCTCGTGGGGTCGGTGGTGGGGATAGGATTGATCTCGCTCAAGCTTCTCCGCCGGGATCAGTATATCCCGTTTGGCCCCTTTCTGGCTCTTGGGGCCCTGATCTCCCTCTTTTATTATCGCGAAATAATTGGGTGGTACTTCGGTCTGCTGGCCTAGACCCCGCAGTCTCAAGCAGCCCTCGCGGCTGTATCCAAACGGGTGACCTCCTGTATCTGAACCACGCCTGAGTCTCCCCTCCCTTCGGATGGTCCCGGCTCCATCCCCAGTCCAGTCATACCTCTCGCAGGACGGATTTACCTTACGCAACGCCCTCTTTGGGGGAGATGCCCTCCTGTCATTCGCGATAGGCTTTTTACGCTCTGTATTGGGCACGGGACTTGGATTCCAGGCGTTCAACCGATTCGCCTTAGGCAAGAGAACAGTCATTTCTGACCAGCGAATGCGAGCGGATGATGAACCGTCAGGGCGCAAGCCTCGTCGAGCTGATCATGGTCTTAGGGGTGATGGGTATCATCGCGGCGATGGCCGGGGAGAGCTTGGTGGCCATGGTCTCGAGGTACCAGGAACGTGCTGTGACGGCGGAACTCGCGGCAGAGCTGCGAGCCGCACGGGTACTGGCCGTCGAAAAGCGGGAGAAAGTCCGAGTGGTGTTTGAACCGGGGACCTCAGGGATACAGACGAGACTGGGCAGCGCAGCGGGTAGGCTGCTCCGCCAGTACAACTTCCGCAAAAGCGGTGTGGTTGTGGAGCGCCTCTCGAGGGGCTCCACGATTACGTTTTATCCGAGCGGGCGCTCAGCCTCACCAACCACCATTACGCTCCGCAATGGCCGGCAAGAGCGCTCGCAACTCACCGTGAGCATAATCGGACGCGTCACCATAAAAGGGAAAAGGTAAAAGGTAAAAGTTGAAAGACAAGGCGAAGAGGAGGAGGACAAAAGGGAAACATCATGAGGCCAAAATTTTTACCTTTTACCTTTTACCTTTTACCTTGCTCGCGAGAGCGCGGCTGCAGCTTGATCGAAGTCATGTTCGCCATGCTGATCCTGGCAACTGCCGTGCTCGGGGTGACAGGCGCCTTCCAGTGGGCAGACCGCGGGCTACAACAGGGGGCCAAGGGAACGCGAGCCTTGGCCATGGCGGAATCGCGGTTGGAAGCGAAGCGAGCCGCACCTTGGAGAGCGCTGCTGACCGATGATCTGGATGCAGACGGTACCCCGGAGGTCACGATGCGGGACGACGGTACGCCACCTGACCAGCAGGCTGGAGACAGGGTCTACACAGCGTCCACGGAGGCAAAGGGGATCACCTTGACCTGGACCGTGCAGCCGGATCGCTCCGGTCCGCTTGCTCGAGCGGGATCGGCGGTGATCCGCGCGACGGCTACCTATTCTGTCGGGCGTGGGCAGCAGCGACAGGTTCAGGTCGGAACGTTACGGGCGAACCCGAATTATGTTGGGATGCCATGAAGCTTCGACGATTGAGCGATCGCGCCGGTGTGAGCCTGATCGAGCTGATGATTGCGTTGACCGCCGGAGGAATCGTGCTGGCGGTCACGTTTCATGCGCTGAGCCACTTCGAGCAGCGGCTCGGAGAGCAACAGGGATCCATGGCCCGGCACCAAGAGCTGCGCATCGGCATGCGGATCGTGGAGGATGAGTTGCGGGCGGCCGGCAGCGGCGCCTCTCCAGCCGAGGCAGCCATCCTGAAAGCGGAAGAGCAAGAAGTCGAGTTCTGGGCGAACCTGAGCAGGCTGGCAACGACCCTCACGAGCCAGGTCTCAGCAACCCAGCAAGTGTTAGCAGTGGCGAACGGGTCTGGCTGGCGAAAAGGCAAGCGTGTTGTCGTGTGTGGCACGGAGCAGTGTGCGGTGAGCAGCCTGGCGCAGAGTGGTCGAAGTGCGACGCTGAGCCTCACGAGTCCGTTAGGGCTGGCGTTCCCTGCCGGCAGTCAGGTGACGGTTACGAACAGAGTGCGGTACTACCTGAAGCGGAATGGCACCGGTGAGAACAGGCTGATGCGGCAGATTGACGGGGGTGCCCATCTGCTGATCAGTGACGTCTCGTGGTTCCGGCTGACTTATTTTGACAGCGCTGGCCAGCCGACGACCGACGCCGCGGAGGTCGCCCGTGTTCGGGTGGAATTGGCGGTCGGAGCCGACCAGCAGGTCGTGACGAAGGACCTGGCTCTCCGTGGACGATGACAGTGGGCAAGGGGCTAGGGGCGAGCGGTAAAAGGAAAAAGGCAAAAGGAAAAAGTAAAAAGGGAGAGGTGGGAAGAGGGTGTGGGGTTGAAGGCAAGGGGCGAGGGGTGCTCCGCGGAAGGCTCGGGGTTAGAGGGGCGAGGCAATGGGGAAGAGTCCGACCTATTGCCTCTTGCCTCGAGCCTCTCGCCTGGATGCGGCCGCCTGAGCAGGCCAGGAAGTTAGACATGGGAAGTCGCGGGAGAGAACGAGGAGCAGTGCTGATCGGGGCGATCATGCTGGTGGCGATTTTCTCGCTCCTGGGCACAGTATCCATGAACATGGCGACTCAGGAGATCAAGGGTACGCTCGCAGTCCGCGATGAGGCGGTCGCGCGTCATTTGGCCGAAGCCGGGGTGGATCTGGTCGTGCGATGGTTTCATGACCCAAGCTCGGCACCGCCCCCGCCAGCCGGTAATTTATTCGTGAAACAGTTTGTGTTGCCTGACACCGGCCGGTCCTTTTTTGATGAGAACGGGGTCTCGCAGTTCGCCGGCTCGGCCGGCGCTCCAGATCTGGTGTACGACGCGTCGAACCCCGGCGATGACGCGCTGATGAACGACCCGAGCACAGGGTGGTTTGGCCCACTTCGTGATCTGGGACGCATCCTCATGCTGAAGATGTATGGCCCGACCCGACCCGGCCTCCTCTGCACAGTCGAAGTCACGGCGGAAAGCCGGAGAGTGACGCGGACTCTCGCCGTGCAGCTCGGCACGCTGGCGCTCCCAAGTATCCGGGCCGCGGTCCAGGTAGGGAACAGCGGAGTCCCTCCTTCAGTGACCAACTCGCTCCCGGTTTGGGTCCATTGGGGAGACTTGACCGCCAAAGGCAACGTCGAATTGGGGAAACTCCAGGATGTTCCGACCAAGACGCAACTAGCTCCTGTCAGTGGGCAGGCCTACGGCGACATGACCGATCCGGAGGATCGCTGGGTGGAGATCAGGGTTGGTGGGAATGCGACATTCACCCCCCCGCCGGCCAGCCCCGCTGATGTTCCCTCGAACGTTCAGTCGAATCTGGATCCTGTCCCCGGGTTGACGCAGGATACCTGGGACTACGAAGCCTTGAAGCAGGATGCTCAGCGTTACGGCTCCTATTATACGCGCGATCAAAACGGGCTCTTGTATCGCGACGGTAAAGTTGAGCCGGGCCTCGGGCTGACGGCTGACGAGGTCTTCCGGTCCGATGCGGTTGGGGATCACCAGGGGCTTGTCTTCGTGGATACGCTGGATCAGCAGCCGCCCAGCGGAAAGAATCTCGGCATAGTGACAGTGCGAACGGGATATATGGAAGGGTTCTTTGTGGTCAACGCCAACCTGAATCTCCAGCCGCAGGGGGTTGGGAAGACAGTGAACGCCTTGAGCCCGCCGACCGATGCGGGTTCGTCGCCGGCAAGCCGGGTGTGGGTTGGATTGACGGGCGTGCATGTCCAGGGCGTGCTGCTGGCCGCGGGCGAACTGAAGTATTCGGGGGAACCCCGGGCGTATGGAGTGGTGGTCGCACTAGGGCGCTTGGTGGGCCCCTCAGCCACCCCGCTGGAGGTTTGGTACGAGCAGGATTTGCAAAGCGGGCTCGTGCGGGGTCTCCCACTTGTGTACGTCGCTCCCGGCACATGGCAAGAAATTTATTAATCGTGCTCTCTCCTCAACCCGCCACCGACTAAGCGCTTCGATTCGCAATTACCGTTGCATATTTAAATCCGTAAATTCAACGCCGGATGCTCCCTCAGCACTAAGTCCTGAGGGAATAAGTTCGTCCCTCGATTTCCCTCGGGATGACCCTGAGCCTGTCGA
>JACZQN010000007.1 GCA_022545705.1 Nitrospirota bacterium
TACTGGTCATCCACGTCCCACATCCCGGCAACGCCTTTGCCCAGATCCTTCTGCCATTCCGCATTCCAGCGCCAGATATTGACCGTGCCGCCTGACTGCCCCATGCACTGGAATGGCGGTGCCCCTGAGATGTTCACCGGGAACTGGACCGATGCTTGGTCGCGGAAATCTTGCGATCCAATCACGGTGTCATTCTTCGTCTGATCGGACCAGCTCAACAAGATTCCAAAATCCTTCCCGTTCGTCATCGCCTTGACCATCACGGACTTCACGGAGATGTTCGGATGCATCGGCGTGGTGATCGTCTGCCCGCTCAAGGGGATGACGACCGCCGGAGCACTCTCCCACAGGGGGTTCGCTCCATCCATCGGGATGGGGGCCTTGATGGCCTTTACGGGAATGGTGACCGGTTGGCTCACCGCCAAAGGCACCTGCCCGACCGTCAGCATGAAGCCAACAATCAGAACAGTGAGAAGAATGCCGAGCACCACCTTCCTATTGCGTGTCTGCATCACTCTCATAGAAAAATCCCCTCCTCTTATTAAATGATTATTATAAACTACTTCGCATCAGACCCTACTGACCACTGACACCGAGGTTCCTGCTAGGCAGTGCCCGATGGCCCTGTATCTTCCTCACCCTCACCCTCACCGTCTTTGACCTTATCGTCCATATACGATTGAGCGCCGACTTCGTCGAGCAACATGCTCAATTCATTCCCCTTATCCTGGGCGCCACAGGCGTAGCTCTGCCCCTCAGGAGCGCTGAACGTGGCGGGCCGGTAGTCGGTTTCCGAATACGGCTGCGGATTGACACCAAGGCAGGCCACATCAAACTCTAACAAGTCGGCGGTGAGGTCCGCCATCATGCGGAAGAGCCCATAATCCGCCTTCTTCGTCAACATCCGACAGAAGAGCGGCACCCAGCGGCCGATATGATTCTTCAAGAATTTCTTCTGGGCGTCGACCACGATCTGCGTCTTCTGCTCTCCATCATGGCAGCGGGCATACGATTCTTTGTAGGCCATGAAATGCATGAACTCCAGCTCCACGCTCAGGTGGTCCATGCGTTCGTGGATATCTCGCGAGAGTTCGAGGCCAAAAGCCTTGTAGAAGCCGGAAATGTCGCCCATGACATGAGCCTGGCCGAAGACGTGGTCATTCCCAAAGAGGGTTTCGTAGGGCGGGCAATCTAACGTAATGACGTTGCTGAAGACTCGCCGGTGTTCATCTTGGAGGTCGGGCAACTTCCAGTTTATACACTCGGATGAGATCCATCCTTCAATGTGGTCGAGGTGGGTTCCAATCGAAGTCAGCTTGCGAGTCGCCTTCTCTCCACCCAAACCCGCCAGGCCGCCACCCATCCCTTCGACCGCCGACCGCCCGTCTTCCACAAACTCCCCGCTCTGTAAGTAGTCCAGGAATTCATCCTCTTCCGGAAACAGCAAGCTCCAGGAAATCAGCAGGTACAACTTACTCCGACCAAGGGCTCGCTCGACCGCGGGGGAATCTTTCACTGAGCTCAGGGTTGGCGTCATGGAGGCAGATGTTATCCTTCTCTCGGTTTCCTTTGTGCTCATCGTAGCTCCCCTGAAGTTTGACCTTCAAACAAACACCGGGGCCGCTCCTCAGGCCTCTCCACCCAGTCACACACCCCAGTTTCTGGCCTCAGGCCCGCGTATCTTAGGCAATGCCCTAAAGGAAGTCAAGACCGAAGGAACCCTCCCGTTACCTTTCCGTTTCCTGGTCCTCCACCGTCAGGCCGGCAACGGCAACCCGCGTGATTTCCCCATCATTCAGAGGAGTTATGCATCTTTTGAGAGACAAGGGAGGCAACTTACTGGATACGGGAGACCTTAATCGCGATCGTATCATTGACCGTCTTGCAGGTCTGCTCGCAGATGCCGCATCCCACACAGCCGTCCGCTGAGACCAGGATCCGGAAGGCGTCAAAATTCATCGTGATCGCGTGGGTGGGGCACTGGGATACGCAGGCGTTGCAACCCTGCCCTGCCGTGCAATCCCGATGGGTCACGACTGCGACGCCCATCTTGACTTCCTCGCGGGAATCAACGGGAAGGAGCGCATCTGTCTCGCACGACGCAATACAAGGAAAATCTTCGCATAAATAACAGGGGATTTCGTCTGGGAAGATCACGGGAGTTCCATCACGGAGGTCAAACTTGATACTGCCGAACGGGCAGGCTTTTGCGCAATCCGCACAGCGGGTGCACCGCTCGAGGAAGAGCGACTCCTCCACCGCCCCTGGCGGCCGCAGCCAATCATGTCTGGGCGCAGGCGCAGGCGTGTCTGGGGGTGCATCTCGATGCTTGACAAATTCCTGCGCAGTCCTCGCGAGCGAGATCACAGACTCCTTCATGAACAGTCGCCGACCGTATTCAGGGTCCTTTGCCATGCTCTTCCCTCAGTCCTCAGCCCTCCGTCCTCAGTCCTTGACTTACCTACACGACGCCATCAGCGCGGAGCTTGTACACTTCAACACAACGGTCACAGGCCCCGAACTCCGTATCCCAGCCGGGATGATTTTCTCGGATGAAGTCCAGGACTCGTTTCTCCAGTTGGTTGGCAAGGTCTTCGACCCAGGAGTAAGTCGGGAATTTGCAGAGCGGACACGGAAACCCGGGCATCAGCAAGATCTTGTTCTGGGTCTCGGGCAGTTCTCCGCCCTCGACCTCCACGGCATAGTCCAGGACCCGGAGGGTATCCGACGCCATGTCCAGTAACTCTGCGTGCGAGATCATATCGGCTTGCCATAAGCCTTCAAAGACGGACCTCAGTTGGATGACAGGAATCTTTCGATACCACGAACGGAATTCTTTGAACCGATCCTCCTTACTTAACATCGGTTCTTTTCCAACGCGTCCTAACCGACTGTCAATGTTCAAGCACCAGAGCACCCGGTAGCGCTGGAGAAGCAGGGTTTCCTCGCCTGGGTTTTGACCAACCTTGGTATCCGGATCGTACTGAAACTTCTCATCCAGCAGATCCGAGATGTGGGTGAGTTCGTGCCGGCAGTACCGGGTCAGGGCCGGGTCGTAGAACCGTCGGGGAATGAGCTTGATGCCGACGCCCTTCTGCCCTTTTTCCTCAAACTGCTTGGCAAGCTCCTGCTCGACCAATCCCCACTTGCGCAGAATATCCACGCCCTCCTGGTCTTCCTTCAGGACCCCTTTCACGAGCACGATCCCGACTCGCTCTTTCAGCGCCGGAAATTCATTGAACGCATCTTGAATGATGTCCGAAAATCCCCAGATCCCGAAGAAATACTGATAGAGCTTCTTGAACTCCCCCTCGCGATCATCCAAGGAATACTTTTCATAGATCGGGTCGCCGAGCTCGTGAAATTCTTTATAGTAGGTGGGATCGCCTTCGCGTTCGGTCTTCTCGACGAAGGAGTCAATGACTTCCTGAAGGAGAGCGGGCTGAAATCTAATGTCCATAAGGACTTTCTCCTGTGTCCGCTAACAATCCCAAGGGGAGAGGCTGCGGTCGCTGCTGAACCAGCACGGCCGGCCGCAACTTGACTTGTGACCCGCGCGTTCCATAAGATGAAAACACCAAATTATAGCTGTCCCAAACGGCGGTTTGCAATCGCCTCTCGAGGAGGCCCGCCCTGCATATCCGCGAGGCCATGAAGAAGTCAGGGGAGCCCGCAGATGCCTGAACAGCCCATGCCCCAGTCAGTAGCCACGAGCCAACCAGGGCTCGCACCCGATCCATCGACCCAAGCCCAGCAGGTGGACTTTTTGGAGTACTGGAAAGCCGGCACCAGAGAAATCAAGACCTTTCGAGGTCATTCGCAGGGGGTCTGGGCCGTGGCGTACTCCCCCGATAGCCAGACGCTTGCCAGCGGCGGTGCAGACCGCTTTGTGCGCATTTGGGATATGGAGACCGGGCGGCTGTTGAAATCACTGCGCGGCCACACAGAGGACATCCGGGCGGCCCTGTTCACCGCGGACGGGCAGACCGTGATCACAGGGAGTGCAGACCGCACGATCCGAATGTGGAATCTCAACACGGGCGAGCCCACCAAACTCCTGTTCACCCGTTACGACCACGCTGTCGTTAGCCTCTCACCCTCGCCGGACGGGCTCATGCTGGCTCGAGGGACTCAGAACAAAGACATCAAGATATGGGAAATTACCACAGGGACTGAACTGATGACCTTGCTGGGGAAAGATCCCTACGACCATCATTGGTCAGTCTGTGTGGCATTTTCACCGGACGGGCTCCATCTTGCGAGCGGCAGTGACATCGGCAAGGTCAAGCTCTGGGAGGTGCTCCCGAGCGGCGAAGAGAAGATCGTGCACAACGGACATTGGATAGATCTTGAAGACGACGAGTCGACGGAGTATCGAGGATTCTACGTCGATGATGCTGGGACGTTCCAGCAGCCGATGGAGTACTGGATTGGCGCCATGATCTTTACGCCGGACGGGAAAATCCTTGTGACGGGAAGTCGGGACACGACCATCAAGCTGTTTGAGATGCCGACGTTGAAGGAAGTCCGGACGCTCAAAGGCCATGGGCAATGGGTTCGGTCACTGGCTATTTCCCCGGACGGCAAGGTCCTCGTGAGCGCGAGCGACGATGAGACGATCAAGCTTTGGGACCTCACCAACGGACGCCATTTTCGAACGCTCAAGGGACACACCGACGCCGTTCGCTGCGTGGTCTTTTCGCCCGATGGCCTTCGATTAGTGAGCGCCTCGTGGGACAGGACCCTCAAGCTTTGGGAGGGCGGCGCAGCCTCCTCGACATGAGCCTATTCCCCCGCCTGTCCATTCTTTCCTGACACAATGCCGTAGCGTTTGCACTTCTCCCACAAGGCTTTTCTGGAGAGGCCGAGGATCTTGGAGGCCTCGGTGCGGCTACCCCTGACGCGGCCCAGCACGGATACAATGTGTTGCCGTTCAAACTGCTCTCGCGCCATGGCCAGCGAGTCAACGTTCCCATGCTGATCTTTCTTCGTGGTCAGACTCTCGCTACAAAACCCGCAACTCTCCTGCGGTGTCCCGCCGAGATAAGGACAAGAAGGGAGTCCGCACAGATCCCAGGGTTGAATTTCCTCATTGGGGTGACCCAGCGCCACCGCACGCTCCAGCATGTTCTCCAGTTCACGGACATTGCCGGGATACGAGTAGCGCAGCAAGAGCTCGCGCGCAGGTTGCGAAAACCCTTTCAGGGACTTGTTCATGCGAGTCGCCCGGGATTGGAGCAAGGATTCAGCAATCACGAGGATATCTTCCTTGCGCACGCGCAGCGGCGGTAACATCACCTGCACCACATTCAACCGGTAATACAAGTCCTCGCGGAACCGTCCTTGCTGCACCTCCTTCTTCAGATCCTTCTGCGTGGCGCATACCAGCCGGACGTCCGCACCAATGGTGTCGTTCCCACCCACGCGTTCAAACGTCCGCTCTTGAAGCACCCGCAGCAACTTGACTTGCACAATCGGAGAGATGTCCCCAATCTCGTCTAGGAATAAGGTCCCTTGATCCGCCAGTTCGAAGCGGCCACGTCGCTGCCGGACCGCCCCGGTGAAGGCGCCCTTTTCATGACCGAAGAGTTCCGCCTCCAGCAGCGTTTCCGGCAACGCAGCACAGCTCACCTTGATCAATGCACGGTCCCGGCGTGGGCTGTTCCGATGAATCGCATTCGCCACCAATTCCTTCCCGGTCCCGCTTTCTCCAACGATCAACACCGTCGAATCAGTGGCCGAGACCAATTTAATCTTTTCCAGCACTTCCCGCATGCGCGGATTCTTACCGAGGATCCCTTCAAAGCTGAAGTGCCCTTCCAATTCTCCGCGTAGCTGAAGGTTTTCGTGCCGCAACGCGAGCACATGGGACAGCCGGTCCACAACGAGGAGCAGCTCATCCATCGAAAACGGCTTCGTGATGTAGTCATAGGCGCCCCGCTTCATCGCCTCCACCGCGGTCTCGACGGAGCCATGAGCCGTGATCATGATCACCTCTGTTCGCGGGGAACGGTGTTTCGATGCCTGAAGGAGCGTCAGGCCATCTGGTCCAGGCAGACGGAGGTCGGTGATGACGATGTCAAAGGTCTCCTGGTGCACCGCGTGAAGCCCCTCGGACCCGGTCGCAGCCGCGCGCACTTCATGCCCGACGCCTTTGAGAGCATCCACCATGGACAGCCGCATTAACGGCTCATCATCCACAATCAAGACTGTTGGCGGTTTCACACCGTCCTCCCGACAAGGGACCGCTCACGAGCAAGCGGGAGGCACACGGTGAAGACCGTTCCTTTCCGTACCTCGCTCTCCACGAGGATCTGGCCGCCGTGCCGCTCGACAATTCCCATGCTCACGGACAACCCCAGCCCGGTTCCCTCGCCCGTACCTTTGGTGGTAAAAAACGGATCGAAGATGTGAGGCAGAATGCTTGGAGGGATGCCACACCCTGTGTCTTCGACGTCGATCTTGCAACGATCCACTTCGGTCCGGGTCCGAATCCGAATCACCCCGCCGCCCCTGATCGCCTGAACCGCGTTCAGGACCAAATTCATGAGCACCTGCTCGATCATGTGCCGATCGACCAACAAGTCGGGCAGCTCAGTCTGGAGCTGCCGTTCCACCCTGATGCTGTTGGCCACGCAGGCAGGGTCTGTCAGCACCAGCACCCGTTCCACAACCGCATTGATGTTCGTGGGTGAACACTCGGGCTCATGCTGTTGGGAAAAGTCCAGGAGCTGGCGCACGATTTTCTGCACCCGCCGCAGCCCGTCTTCGATGGAGGCAAGGTATTCCTCCTGTCGTGCGGGAGACAACGTCCCTTTTCGGAAATTGTAGAGACAGTTCAGAATCCCGCCGAGCGGGTTGTTGATCTCGTGGGCCACGCCCGCCGCCAGTTTGCCCACCGAAGCCAGCTTCTCGGAGCTCCGGATTTGCTGTTCCAGTCGCTTCGTGTCCGTAATATCTCGCGCGATCCCCAGCACACCGGAAATGCGTCCCTCCGGATCACGGAGCGGCGAGACGCTGACCATGACTTCGCGCGGTTGGCCAGTTCGGCTCATCAATTCGACCTCATAGACTTGCTTGACCCCGATATCCAGTGTGCTCTTCAATCGACGGCCGCGGTGTCGCTTGGACAGCAACGAGAGGTACGGTCGACCAATCAGGTCTTCCTTCCGATAGCCCCACGCCTCGACCTTGCTGTTGACATAGGTGAAGTTTTGTTCCGTATCCAGCGTGTAAATGACATCGTTGGCGTTCTCCAGAAGGTTCTCGAGGTACTGTTTGGTCTCCTCGATCTCCCGCGTCCGTTCACGAACCTTCACTTCCAGCTCTTCGCGATACTCCTGAAGCTGCTGCTCCAGACGCTTTCGCTCCGTAATGTCGCGGAGCTGCACCATAACCGACGTTGCGGCCCCGTCATCGATTCGAATCAGATCCATCTCGACCGGCACTGGCGCGCCGGCCCGATTCTGCACTTCAATCTCTTCGGTGGGCACCTGGCGCTCGCCCTGGATGATCTTGGCGAGCAGGGAGCGGGTCACGTCATGATACGCAGGGAGCACGACCTCAAGGAACGGCGTCCCGACCGCCTGCGACTCGGAATAGCCCAGCGCCTGTTCCTCGCGGGCATTCACCGCCACGATATCACCGTCCTGGCCAACCATGAACACCGAATCGGCCGCCAAGTCGAAGAGGGCTTTGTAGCGTTTCTGGGACATGGCGAGCTGCTGGGTCCGGTCCGCCACCTCCTGCTCCAATTGGGTCGTGTACTGCTGAACCTTTTGCTCCAACAGCTTGCGTTGCGTAATATCGCGCACAAACGCTCGAGAATGGATGAGCCCGCCATCGGGATCAAAGAGTGCCGTGGAATGGATCTCGACGTTGACCGGCCTCCCTTCGCGGGTGAGAAAGACGGTTTCGATGGTGCCGCGGCCCTGGGACACGAGCTGTTCCAGGTACGCCAGGATCTCGCGCTCCTGCCCTTGAGGAACGATATCCCACAAGCGCATCCGCAACATCTCTTCGCGCGAATAGCCCAGCTTGTCGAGCTCGGTCTTGTTGACGTGCACGAATTGCCCCGCTCTGTTGATTTGGTGGATCATCTCAGGCGAATTCTCGATCAGATCCCGATACTTCTCCTCGAGGAGTCGAATGTCCGTCATCCGCTGCTGTAATTGGCCGAATGACTGCTTGAGATTGGCAGCCATCCGATTGAACGCATCGGCAAGATGCTCCAGCTCGTCCCCGGTCTTCAGGGTGAGCTGGTGGTCAAGGTTGCCCGCGCCGATGCGTTGGGCCCCCTCATGCAGGACCCCGATGGGTCGCACAATTTGCCGTGCCGCCCACACCCCGGCTACCAAGAGCACGCCGAACGCGACGACCCCGTAGCCAGCCACCCGGGCCAGGAGCTGCTCCAGCGGCGTGTAGGTCTCATCCGGGTCCTGCCGCACGAATGTGAACCACCGCTTGCCGCCGAGACTATGCGCCGATAAACGTTCTCTCATGCGCACGGGCGCGAATCCCACAAGCGAGTCGCGCCCGCCGTGGGAATCGTTCGCGACCACGGCCCACCCCGCCTGGGGGCTCACAATGTGATCGAGCAGCGCCGGGGTCACCTCGTGTTCTTCAGGGGACATCAACGGACAAATCAAGGGGGTGCCGTCCGAACGCATTAACATCGCATGGCCCGTCGCCCCGATGGTGACTTCCGAGATCGAATGAAACAGGGAGTCGCGCCTCAACAGGACCGTCACGGCACCCACTGCTCTGGGTTGTTCCGCATTATCCAAAATCGGAACAGAGACATTCAGCACGTGGGTCCCGAATGAGGGATCAAAGTACAAATCGCTCACGAAGACTTCCCCACGCTCCCCATTGATGACGGCTTCCCACCACTCCCTCTTCCCGTAGTAATACTCCACCTGCGGGATGGAACTGATCACGAGGGCCCCCTGACTATCCGTGACCAGGATGCCGATGTAATCCGACTTCCGAATATCGTGCCATCGAATGAGATGATTGGTGACAATGCGGTTCACGAAGAGGGGGAATTCGTGTCGATGCTCTCGCTCCCGCCAGCGACGTTGCCAATCACGGATCATGGACTGGATACGGGCCTCGTCCTTCCCGGCATACCCACGGTTTGCTTCGATGACAGCCGTACGCAAGAACGGCGTTGTGGCAAGTTGCTCGGCTTCATTGATGCCGCGGGTCACCTGGGCTTCTATCCGCCGGGCCGCTTCAACAGCAATTTCCGCAAAGTTACCCCCGATGGCCCCGCGGAGGACCCGTCGTTCTGCAAAGTACGTGGGGACGAGTGAGAGGATGAGCGGGATCAGACCGACCATCACGATCGCGGCGATGATCTTCCGCTGGAGACCTTGTGTCCGACCCCAGAGTTTCATTTTGGTAACATCAGGCCGGCGTGAGAAGCCCTTATTTTCATTAAGTTTTCTGTGAATGTCAAGAAAGGGTAACGCCCTCTTGGAAGTGCCTGATTAACCACGCCTTAAGAGCCGCCCGTGGCCACCGGGCCAGATCAAGAGGAGGGGGCTGGCAACGAACACGGAGGAATAGGTTCCGATGATCACACCCAGCAGGAGCGCAAGCGAAAAATCGTGCAGGACTTCGCCGCCGGCAAGCGTCAAAGGGACGAGCACCAGCACAATGGTGAGGGTGGTGATAATCGTGCGACTTAAGACTTGATTGATCCCGCTATTGATGACCTTTTCGATCGGATCTCTCCGTCGCGTCCGGAGATTCTCACGGATGCGGTCGAACACGACCACCGTGTCCGTGAGCGAATATCCCGCCAACGTCAGCAAAGCGGTGACGACCAGCAGCGTAATCTCCTTGTCCAGAACGTAAAAGATTCCCAATACAGCCAGCACATCGTGGAACGTCGCGATCGCAGCGGCCAAGCCAAATCGGAACTCAAACCGGGCCGCAATATAGAGAATGATGCCGGTCAGGGAAATCAGAATCGCAAGGAGGGCATCTTGTTGCAGCTTTTTCCCAATCGTCGGCCCGATCTCCGTGGACGAGTCCACGACAAACCGGTTCTGGGAGAATTCCTGGCTGAAGATCGCCACCACCCGGTCGGCGATCTTCTCCTCAATCGTGGTGGCGGCCTTGACCCTGATCAGCAGCTTGTTCCCCCGAACAAACTCCTGCAGCTCTGCCTCCTCCAGACCATTGGACTCCAGCGCTGTCCTGGCTTCCTCAATGCGAATAGGCTGGTCGAATTTCAGTTGGACCGCCGTGCCGCCCGCGAAATCAATCCCGAGATTCGCCGCTCCTCGTCCAATCTGGACAACCGCGAGCAGCCCCAGGAAGATGAAGGCCCCGGAGCAGACAGCCGCAAGGCGGCGCTTCCCCATAAAATCGATGTTGGTCTTTCCCACAATCTCAATCATGACGGCTCCCCGTGTGACAGCAGGGCGTCCCCCAGAGCCGATCGGTTAAATGCTGAGTCGTTCGAGTCTCCGGCGCTGGTTGATCGTATCGAACACGACCTTCGTCCCCACCAGCGCCGTGAACAGGTTAATGCCGATGCCAAGGCAGAGCGTCACGGCAAATCCCTTAATCGGCCCTGTTCCGAACAAAAACAGCGCGAGCCCTGTGATCAAGGTCGTGACGTGCGCGTCAATAATCGTGACCAAGGCCTTGTCGTACCCGCTATCCACGGCCAGGCGAACCGGCTTTCCCTGCCTGAGCTCTTCACGAATTCGCTCGAAGATCAGGACGTTCGAGTCCACACCCATCCCAATCGTCAGGATGATGCCGGCGATGCCGGGAAGCGTCAACGTCGCGTTCAGGCCTGCCAGCGCGCCAATGAGGCAGACCACATTCAGGGCCAGGGCGAAGGTGGCGATCACGCCCGCAAGACGGTAATAGAAGACCATGAAGAGGACCACCAGACAGCCGGCGATCACGGTTGATCGGAGACCTTTCTCGATCGAATCTCGCCCGAGTGACGGCCCAACCGTGAGATCCTGGACAATCTTCAGCGGTGCAGGGAGCGCGCCGGCCCGAAGGGCAATGGCGAGATCGTTCGCCTCTTCCATCGTGAACGACCCCGTGATTTGCGCTCGTCCCCCGCTGATCCGCTCCTGAATGACCGGGGCCGAATACACGGTATTGTCGAGCACGATGGCCATCCGTTTTTTGACGTTCTCCGCCGTAATCCGCTCGAACTCTTGCGCACCTTTCGCATCGAACGTCACCGACACGTAGGGGTCGTTGAACTCACCGATTGCCACCCGCGCATCGCTCAAGACGTTGCCGGCCAGCATCACCCGCTTCTTCACCAAATACGGGACCCGGTATTCCCGGCCGCCATCCCGTTCGACCACCCTTTCAAAGAGAATTTCGTCCTCTTCCGGCAGTCTGTCCTGGAAGAGCTTCACGATGTCCCGTTCTTTCCCTTTCGGGACCCGTCGCGGCAGCTCCAGCGCGAGCTGGTTCGATTCATCGAGCAGTTTGAATTCCAGCATCGCGGTTTCCTGGATCAAGGCTTTCGCCCGCTTCGGCTCCTTGATACCAGGCAGTTGCACGACGATCTGCTTGAGCCCCTGTCGTTGAATCATCGGCTCGGCGACGCCGAATTGGTCAACCCGATTCCGGATTGTCTCCAGCGCCTGGCTGATGGTGGAATCTTTGACCCGCTTTATTTCACCCTCCCGGAGCTCATACACCAAGCTGTTTGAAGCAGAGGACTCCTCAACCTCGAAGAACGACGGGAACTCCAGGAGCGCTTTCTGAATGTCAACTTTCGACGCCTCGTCCGGAAACCGCACCGTCACTCGGAACGGCCCGGTGCGGTCAACCGATTCGACGGAGATCGCCTTCTCCGCCAGCCAATCCTGAATGGCCCTCACAGACCGTTCGACCATCATCTCGACCGCACGGTCTTCCTCCACTTCCAGCACGAGGTGGATGCCTCCCTGCAGGTCCAGCCCGAGGACCACCCCGCGATCGGGGAGCACCTTCTTCACCCAACTCGGCAACGCGCGGTACAGCGGCTGGTACGTCGGGATCAGGAATGTAAGGGAGAGAGCCAGGAGGAGACCCAAGAGTGCGAAGCGCCTACCGACTCGTTTCATGCCCGTCTCACTGCGCTGTCACCCACTACTCCTCCTCGCTGCTTCGCAGCCGGGAGACATGGTCACGCTGAATTTTGACCTTGGTGTTGTCAGAGACCTGCAACGTGACCGTCTCCTTGCCTACGTTGGTGACGGTGCCCCAGATCCCTGAGGAAGTGACGATCTTGTCCCCTTTCTTCAACTCCTCCTGCATGACCTTGAGCTGCTTCTGGCGCTTCCGCTGCGGCTGGATGAGCAAGAAATAAAAGATGACCAAGATCAGGAAAAACGGGACCAGAGAGACGAGGACGCCTGCGGATCCCCCGTCCTCGGCTACCCCCTGAGCCCATGCAAGTGAAGCCATCATCGCGCGTACCCTTTCTCGTCTGAGGCCATCCGTGCCAGGCGCATCTCGCTCCCTTCCGGGATGTCCCCCTCCGCAAAGCCTGTGTGTGCGCCCCGGGCGTGGAACTCCTTTCGGAAGTCTGCGAAACATCCGCCTGCGATCGCCTGCCGGATCCGACGCATCAACTCTGAAAAATAATACAGGTTATGCAACGTGTTCAGCCGCACCCCCAGCATCTCCTTGACGAGAAAGAGGTGGTGCAGATAGGCACGGGAGTATCGCGGACACACAGGACACCTGCATTCGGGGTCGATGGGCCGCTCGTCACGGGCGTATCGCGCGCGTTTGATGAGGACCCGTCCCGAAGAGGTGAACAGCCAGCCGGTGCGTCCATGCCGGGTCGGAACCACACAGTCAAAGAGATCAACGCCGCGCGCCACTCCCTCGACGAGATCCTCCGGCATGCCGACTCCCATGAGGTAGCGGGGACGTTCGGTGGGCAATTCCGGCACCGTGGCGTCCAGCATCGCATACATCACCGATTTCTCTTCCCCCACGGAGAGCCCGCCCACGGCATAGCCGTCAAAACCTAACGGAACCAGGTCTCTGGCCGCTTGCACGCGAAGGTCCGGGTCATCCCCCCCCTGCACGATGCCGAACAACGCTTGATCCGTCCGCCGCCGCGCTGCCTGGCACCGGCGGGCCCACGCGTTCGTTCGGAGCATCGCCTCCCGCATCTTCTCGCGGGAGACCGGAAGCGCCACACACTCATCGAGCACCATGATCAGATCCGCCCCGAGCGCTTCCTGAATGTTGATCGCCAGCTCCGGCGTCATATCGTGCAACGACCCGTCCACATGGGATTGAAACGTCACGCCGTCGTCCGTGATCTTGCAGAGTTTTGCCAAGCTGAAGACCTGAAACCCGCCACTGTCGGTGAGGAGAGCGCCGGGCCAGGCTGTGAAGGCGTGGAGTCCCCCCATCGCGGCCACTACCTGATGGCCAGGACGCAGATACAGATGATACGCGTTATTCAGGATGAGCTGAAACCCGAGCGCCTGTAGATCTTCAGCCTCGACCCCTTTGACTACCCCGAGCGATCCGACAGGCATGAACGCCGGTGTGTCGACCGCACCATGAGCCGTCGTGAGCATGCCCAAGCGAGCCTTCCCTCCCGCATCCGTCCGCCGTACTGAAAATCCGTACATGGTTCTGAAGCGCAGGCCCTTTCCGGTTACATCCGATCCGGCGCTGAAATCCCCAACATCCCCAGTCCATTCCGAATCACGCTCTGAACCTCGTGCATGAGTACAAGCCGCGCCTCTGGAAGACCCGGCACGACCCGTTCCCCGTGCCACCCCATCGAAGGTCCCGACTCGTCCGCGATGCCTTCATCCTCTACGGTATCCAGATCACTGGCGGGAGGCAGGATGCGATGCTTGTAATAGAAGGTGTGGAGCAATCCGGCCAGCTCTTGCAGGTAGAAGGTCAGGCGGTGCGGCTCCAGCGCCGCTGCGCTGCCCTGCACGACGGAGGGATACGTGGAGAGCTTCTTGATTAAACTGAATTCGTCGGGGTCCGTCAACAGCTCCAGATTCGCCTCGCTCGGCTTCGGCACCGTGATTCCCCGACTCTCCGCAACCCGAAAGAGGCTCGAAATCCGTGCGTGTGCGTACTGGACATAATACACGGGGTTCTCGGCCGACTTCTGTGTGGCCAACTCCAGATCAAAGTCGAGGTGGGTATCCGATCGCCGCATCAGGAAGAAGAACTTGGCCGCATCGGGCCCGACATCCTCGATCACCTCACGCAGCGTGATGAATTCGCCAGCCCGTTTGGACATTTCAATCTTCCTGCCCGCGCGCAGGAGATTGACCATTTGGACGAGCACGATCCGAAGACAATCTTTGGGATACCCGTAGGCCTGGATCACGGCCTGCATGCGCGGAATATAGCCGTGGTGGTCAGCCCCCCAGACATCAATCAGGAGGTCATATCCGCGGAGCAATTTGTCACGATGATACGCAATGTCCGTGGCCAGATAGGTGTACTCCCCCTCCTGTTTGCGTACGACTCGATCCTTCTCATCGCCAAATGCGGATGACCGGAACCAGAGCGCGCCAGCTTCCTCGAAGAGCAAGTCCCGTTTTCTCAGGTCGTCCAGGACGTGCTCGACCGACCCGGAGGCTTGCAAGGACGCTTCGCTGAACCACATGTCGAACGTGATCCCGAAGGACTGGAGGTCCCGGCGAATGCCCTCCAATAGTTCCTGATAGGCCAGATCTCTGCACCGTTGCTCGGCCTCGTCGGCCGGTTGCTCGAGCAACGTTGTCCCACACTGTTCCTGCAGGCGGGCGGCTACCTCGTCGATGTACGCACCCCGGTATCCATCTTCGGGCAATGGCGCCTCGCGGCCGTTCAGCTGCTGGAGGCGGGCATAGACCGACGCGCCCAGCAGCTTCATCTGCCGTCCGGAGTCGTTAATGTAGTACTCATTCACGACCTCGTATCCGGACGCCGACAAGAGATTCGCAAGGGCCTGCCCGACCGCGGCGCCACGGCCATGGCCGACGTGAAGCGGCCCGGTCGGATTCGCGCTCACATATTCGAGCAACACCCGGCGTCCGGCGCCGATCGCGCTGGTCCCATACGCGCGGCCCTCTGCTTCGATTGTGGTGAGCACCTCCAGCCAGAGACCTCGCTTCACCGTCATATTCAAAAATCCGGGACGGGCGATCTCCACCCGATCGAAGATCGCCTCAGGATGCTCCATGTTGTCCACAATGATTTGAGCCACATCCTGCGGGGAGCGACGCTCAGCGGAAGCCACACTCATGGCAACCGTCGATGCCAGATCGCCCCACTCCGGTCGTTTTGGCAGTTCGAGCGTCACCACGGGGAAGGGTTCGATCTTTAACTGCCCTCTTCGCCTAGCCCGATGCAGCGCGCCTTGGAGTGCCTCTGTCACCTTCTCGCGCACGACATCTTGCGGCACCGCAGCTCTCCTAACTATGCTGACTTGTGAGGAAAAATGAAGTTTTGCACTCTAACATAACGGCCTATTCCAGACAAGCTGAGTGCCGGGCGTCTCGGCATCCACGCGGCCTGTTGTGTGGACCCTGCAACATTCGAGCACAAGCCCGCCTGAGCTCTTCTAAAGGGATCCGCAAACACGACTTCTCGACGCACGCTTGAACCGCTTCCCAGCTTCCGCATTGACAGGGTGTGCCTGTCAGAACGATCACGTGAGATCCTCGTGGAGCCCACCGCTGAATCTTGGTTGGTCCAAACAGCGCGACTGTCGGGACATGAAGCGCAGCCGCGAGATGCGTCAGTCCTGAATCGTGGCCAATGAACAGGCGCGCATGGGCCAGGGCAGTAGCCGTATCCAGCAGATTCGTGCGATGCAGGACCAGCGGCCGCCGCTCGCAGAACGCGGTCACGGACCTGACAGCTTCCTCATCCGCCGGCCCCTCGAGCAGGATGGGTACCGCGTCCCGAGCCCGCACCCAGTCAATGATCCTGGCGAACAAGGCCGGATCAGCGCACTTGTGACGGCTTCCGCTTCCTGGGTGAAGCGCAACCAGCAAGCCTGGATCTGGGATCCCCTCAGCAGCAAGTCGAGCCTTTGCGTCTTCAAGCAGCGAGTTCGGAACGCGGAGAGGCTCGCGCGGTATGTCGGACGCCACCACGCTTGCGAGGGTCTCCAGCACCCGGTCCTCTTGATGGATGGGGCCACACGTCGAGGTGAGAGGAGATTCCACAATGACGCGGGACGCGCCAAGCTCTTGGAGAACGGATTGAAGCCGGCCATCGGAATCCCTCAACCAGCCGATGGCCAGCTCACACCGCACCAGCCATTCGCGCACCGCGCGGGACACCCACCGGGAGCCGGCCATCAACCCGGCCAACGCATCAGCTTCGAGCGCAAACGTGGAGTCCACCTCCGCACACGTGCGAAGCACCCTCCCGATCTCCTCCCCGGCAACCAGGCCGAGAGCGTGACCGTGAAACTGCCGCCTCAGCGCTCGAATGGCTGGGAGCGCCAGGATCACGTCACCTATTGCGCCGGGATGCAAGATCAGGAGGGTGCGCGGCATGGCTTCAGCCGGTCGCCCCACGATGGGGACGTTGCCCTGCCAGTAATTTCCGTGCGAACTCCAAATCGGCGGGGGTATTCACATTGAAGAAGGACAGGAATTGAGGGTCCAAGTCACGGATCTCGTCTTCAAACACAAGCCGGACCGCAATCCCGGAAGACCGGACGATTTCCTGGACCTTCAGCGCCTCTGCCTTCGCCATGCGCTCCAAATGGGGCAGACAGGCTTTGGAGTATATCGCGTGCATGGGTTGGAGCCCACTGGCAAGCTGAACCATCACCACGTCTGACTGGTCCTCGATTTCCGCGAGGCGGACGATCACGCGGGGATTCAGGAACGGCATATCACAGGCAACGGCAAAAATGCGTGGATGGGTGGCATAGGAGAGGCCGGTAAAGAGCCCTCCCAGGGTGGCGCAATGTGGAATCAGATCGGTCACAACGCGATGACGGAGACTCGCGAGCGGCGGCAGGGGGTCAGCCACAACGACGAGCACGTCGGGAAACACCTCCTCCAACACGGACAGTGTGCGCTCCAGTAAGGTGTGTCCTTCCAGCTCCAGAAAGCGCTTGTCATGGCCCATTCGCCGGCTCCTCCCGCCGGCGAGCAGGACACCGGTCATGGGGAGCGTTTCATTGCTCACGGCAGACTAGTTCCTCCCGCGCTGATCCCCCATAAAGAAAAAGGGGGTGGGTTCGCCCACCCCCTTTTTCATCACGTCGCGCCTCGCGAACAGTTATGCCTTACCCTTCCTCTTGTTCGCGCGCCGTGTGAGGACCCACCCTTCCAAGAACACGATGCCGACCGCGATCACGGTGGGATAGATGTAGGTTTCCATCGGAATCGGCGGAATCAACACGGTGTAGTAGAACGACGAGACGGCTAACTTGCGGCCCACATCGCCGTTATGTCCATCCCAGACGAAGAAGACGGTGGGGATATACTTGCCCACCTCAAAATAGGTATCTTCTTCGTAATCCGCCTTTACCGGCCGCTTGAACACGAGCGTCCACCGGCCGTCCTCCCACTCGGCGTTGAGGAGTGTGAGGTCCATAGCAAAGATATCCCGGTCTTCAAAGTCCTGATCCCAGCCCAGGCCGGTAAAGGCTCGCAGAGAACCGTCAGCCTCCCATTTCACAATATCAACGGGGTACTTTTCGTTCCCCCAGAAAAACCGCGGCTTCTCGGGGGGAGGAATCTCTTGCCACTTCACTGGAAATTGAATCGCAAGGGCGTCGTTAAACACCCGATACTTGTTCTGTGCGGCTGCAATCGAGCCTGGCTCTCCGGTCGTCGGAAGCTGCTCCGAGACAAGGCCGTAGTCTTCCAAGTTCACTTCGGTCGGATCCCACTCCTGCTCCTCTGTCGCAATGCTTTGCGAGCGGTCATTCCACTGGAACATGAACGCGATCTCTTTGTCGTTGTACAGCGAGCGCACCCACACGTCATCGATTCGGTTCACGAAATTCCGTGGCTTATGCGTAATCTGGCCACCCAATGCCACGAGGCGTCGCTCGCGATTCTGCCAAAGCTCATGGTTGGGATCTCCAGGGAGCTCCCCTTCGATCGGACTCGACAAGACGACGAACTTAACCTTCGGCTTGTCGGTCAGGGGGTCGATCGGAAGCGGTTCCCCGTCGGGCCCCCGTTCACACAGCGATTGTACGAAGTTGGAGAGATGCCAACGCTCTTCAATCGTGGTGTTGTCCGCAAAGGACGGCATCGGCGTGCCGTTCATCCCGGTTGAGAAGGTCCTGAAAATGTTTTTGACATCGTAGGGGTCCCGCCGGCTTCCCCTGAAGTTCCAGCACTTGGTCTGGTCGGCCGGCTGGATTGGAAATCCCCAGTCATCTTTCAGGTTGAAGGCATTGCCATCTCCGCGGCCCTTCACGCCGTGACACTCGAAACACTTCTGCTCCACGAAGAGCTCAGCGCCCCTCTTCAGGCTCTCCTCGGTCGGTGGAATGGGCTCGAGGTCGTCGATCTGCAGCACGGTATAGGTTTCAAATTCCTTGTCGTCGAACTCGCGATCCTGCACGAGCTCGGCGGTCACGAACGCAAGCACTTGACGACGCTGCTTTTCGGTGAGGATTCCGTCCCAAGACGGCATGCCCGACCCTGGCAGTCCATGCGTGACGGTCTGGAGCAGATCAACATCCGGAAGCGGCAACTCGCCGCTGGCGGTATGCCGAATCTTGAAGGTCCCCTGATTGAAATTCCTTGGACGCGGCCAGAGCCGATCAGCGGCCGGACCGTCCCCGGCGCCATCTACGCCATGGCACCACACGCATTTGGTAAAGTAGACACGCTTCCCGGCTTCAACATCCCCTGCCGACGGCATCGCGGGAAAAGCGGCTGCCTTGAACCCCTCCGGGACTTCCTCGGCTTCCCCAGCGTCTTCATCTTCGTCTTGCGCATAGGTTAAAACCGACGCGCTTCCTGAGAAGACCAAGGCGGTCCCCGCCGCAGCGACCAGCAGCAGCATCCTTATTTGTGTAAACCAACGGTCCTTCATCGGTGAACTCCTGAGCGAGTGGATCTCAGATTAATCCCAAGTCCTCGGATAAAACCCGGTATGCCAGTACTCAAAGAGAATCACTTTCCAGATCTCGTCTGTCGTGAGGTGCTCCTCCCACCGCGGCATCGTAGATGCCCAGGGGAATGACTCACGGGGCAGCCCGATGCCGCCCTTGGAAACGCGCCAGAACAGAAACGTTTCTTGAAGCTGAGCGATCGTGCCCGAGTCGGTAAAGTTGGCCGGAATCGGATTGAACGCAAACGCGTGTAACCCTCGCCCGTTCAGATTATCCCCGTGGCAGAAATGGCAATTCTGGAAAAAGACTTCTCCACCTTCCCGAACATGTTTCAGGTAGCCCTTCGCATCCGGATCCCACGGATTCGCATCAGGCTTCATGAGCCGCCCCATGCCCTGCTCGACAATGAGGTCATCGGTGAACCCCTGGTCATATTTCCCTTCCAGATCGACACGGTAGGGATTCTGCGCGGTCTGGAGCACGAACGTTCTCCCATGCACTTTGGTGGTGGCCGGTGGTGCCGGGTGGACTGTCCTCAGCTCAATAGGCTCCTCCAGGCTCGGCAGGAAAGATTGATAGGAAAACCCCCAGAGCAAAGCCGGGATGGCGATCAAATAGAACGTTCTGAGCGCCTTGTGAAACGGCGTCATGGCATCCAGCACGTTCAGGATGGGCTGCTTGAACTGCTTCCAGTCCTCTTCGTTGCTGGACACCCACATAAAGACGGCGACTGCCGACACCGCCAAATAGAGGGCCCGCACGCTATAAGGGATCGGCGGATAGATCCGAAATTTCAGGTACAACAGGAGGAAGACCCAAAACAGGGTCCCCTGCCAAAACTTGGGAATCGCCAGCCCGTTTTGCGCAAGGAGATAGCTGAGGAGCGCGAACACGCCGACACAGGCAGTCAGCTCAATGAGCACCTGCATCGGCATGTAGCCTGGAACTAACTGAATCATCTGGGGCGAAACGAGGCCGCTCGACATGAGGAAGATAACGGCAAGGAAGATCCCACCAATTATTCCGCCGGCCCACAGGATAAGCGATTTCATCTTTGCGTCTCCTTACTTACACTGCTGCTTGCCGCCCAAAATCGGTAGATTCTATGTAATGGGAGGTGGCTCTTTCCCTTCCTCAAGTTGGGAAAGGTAGTCGACGATCTTGTTGACCGCTCCGGCGTCCAGGAGCTTCCCGAATTCCTTGGGCATTTGGTTGTCCGGAAAACCAGGCACCACAAACGCGCTTGGGTTCAGGATGGATTCCGTCACGTATTCTCGAACCGACTTCGCCTTTCCTCCTCCTGGCGACCTTTTGTACTCAGGGGACCTTAGTCTCCTTGGGGCACTGGTGCCCTCCTCGAGCTTCGGGCCGATCTTGCCAATTGCCCCTTCAATACCCGGTATCGTGTGACAGGTCACGCATACCCCCTTCGTAAAGATCTCGTTCACCGGCTCCTCGCCGGTCGCCAGAACCCCACCAGCCGCTGGGGCCTCTACGTCAGTGGCCGCCTTGGGACGATCAGCTTCAGGAATAAACTTCTCGTACGACGCGAGAATCTCGTCGAACGTGGGTGGCTCTTTCCCCTCACGAACATACATCCAGGTATCCACCGCCGCCAGCTCGCCAAGCGTCAAGGAGATGGGCGGCTTATGGATCCTCGGCATCTGGCTTTCCCGGTCATTCGAGCCTTTGAGGCCGAACTCCTCCACCACAAAGCAACTCGGACAGGCATGCGATTCCGCAATGTATTCCTGGACAGTCTCAGCCGTGCCGGCCCCTGGGAACGCTTCTTTGTCAACGGTATCCCGTGCCTCGGGGTTGCCTTTGCTGTAACGCGGATCCTCCAATCGCTCCTTCGATCGATCAGCGATCCCAAACAGATTGGGAGCCCGCTCGCTCAAAAAGCCTTTGTTAAACCCGTGACAGAGGGGACACTGGCCTTTCCCAATGGCACCCTGAACTCTGCTCTGGCCGATCCCGCCGAAGATAATCTTCTCGCCCTCGTCAGCCAACTGCAGGGGCGACATGCCGCTGAAATCCAACTTGACCTCCGGAGGAGGAAAGCCGCCTTCCACTTGGGGCAGCCAGTTTCCGTACCCCGAGAGCGCCGCCGCGACCAAGAACATGAACCCGCCGATCTTGAGCAGCGCACCGATGTTTTTGAAATAGATCCCCATCATGAACGCGAGGGCGGTGACCAGCACGAGGGAGACTGGGACAAGCCGTGAATTGCCGAAAAAGCTCACCTTAAAGTTTTCAATCGCCATCAACGCCAAGAGGGCAGCGATGATACCGATGAAGGTCTTGAAAACTGCGCGCTGCCTGACTTGGGGATCCTTGAGACCGAATTGGAAGTATACGAGTAGACAGAATAAAACAACCAACACCGGCCATCCAAGGACGATCGCTGAACCTACTAACTCCAGCACCTGACAACCCTCCCTGGTCGCATCCTCGGCTGAACCGAGGATGCGACCATTGAATTAGGATAGTAATTGGTTATGCAAAGGTTAGTGTCCAACAGCAGGCTGTGGGACTCTCCCGGGAACCGGAGCTGGCGCTTCCACAGGGACTTTCTTCACACCGAGCGTACCGAGCCAGAAGACGAACAGGATAGTGAACCAGAAGAACAACACGTTGAACGAAATCATATTCGCCGCGAAACCGGTCGTGTGGGTATAGGCCCAGGGCGAGTTATCCCGCATGATCTCGTTCACGTGCCAGAAGAGCCGGACCGAGGAGCGGATATACCCCATCAGCCCCATCATCCAGGTAAAGGCTGTGGCAAGCATAATCAGCGCGTACTGGGACCGCACTGAAATCTTCCCCCATTCAATCGGGCCGCTCATTTTTGCGCCCTTCAACATCGTGAGGTTCAGAGCCGTCATGAAGAAGAGACACGACAGTGTCGTGACCACCTGGGGGACCGACAGACCCACGCGGACATTCGCGGGGATGTAATACCCGTAAATGGCCAACCAGATGATATTGAGATACGCCAAGCCGAAGAAACATCCCATAAAGATATCGCCAAACTTGGCCCAGGGGACGATCGGCACCTTGTTTCCGCGCATATACCAGATGAAGCTCAGCACGGTGGTCGTGATAATGACGTTGATGCCTCCGTTCTTGGCTGACATGACCCCGTAAGCGCCCAACACCGGGTGCTGCTGACCGCCCATTGCCTTGAGCTCGGTCGGCGTCATCACGATCGTGTGGGGGGTAATGAAAACCAAGAAGCCGACCACCAAGATGAACACAAGATATTTGATGTACCGTTGGTATTTTTCGGCGCCACGCATCCGCCCCAAGGCCTGCCACAGATAATAATTGGAGCTGAGGAACAGGATGCCGATCATGGTCGCCTGAATGATGAAGAGCCACGCAAGCAACCCGCCCATCAGGGTGATCCCCATCTGCTGGCGGTAGGCATAGACTTCTCGCATCAGCCAGTAGCCGGCAAACGGCAGCGGGATGAGGAACATGACGCCGATTGCCATCGCAACGTAGCCCATCCAGTCGTAGTGGGCACGCTCCTCATCGTTCTTCGCCGACAAGAACCGGTACGCGGCATAGGCAGCCACCACGCCACCACCAAAGGCCATATTGCCCAGAAGCCGGTGGACATTGAGCGGGTTCCACAGCGCGGTGTGGAGCACGTGCCAGATGTTCCCAAGATACCGCCCCTGCTCGTCCACCCCGGCCGGCGACATCATGAACCCGATCCAAGAATTCGCCAGCATCATCAAGGTTGTGCCGATCACGTTGAGGACGACCGACATGCTCAGATGGATCCATTTGAGCAGCCCTTCCTTCATCTTGTCCCAGCCGTAGTAATAGATGTAAATCGTTCCGCTCTCGGCCACGAACAGCAGCGCGTAGATATGCATGACCGGCCGGAAGATGCTGGAGAGGTAGCCAAAGAAGGCTGGGTAGAGCGTCAGGAAGGTGAAGATCAAGATGCCGCCCAGAATCGCCGTGATCGAATAGGCGGTGATGCTGATTTTGATGAAGTCATACGCAAGCTGATCATACTTCTTCGACATGGCCTTGTCCTTCGACATGATCCCCACGAACTCGATGATCATGCAGAAGATGGGCACGGCGAGGACAAAGCTGCCGTAGTACAGATGCTGTTGGTTGGCAAACCAGAGAAGCACACGGCTCTCGAAATTATAACGGGGATAGGATCTAAGATCGTCTTCCGTTTTCGGGGCGGGCAGCCCGGACACGATGCCCTCAGTTTTGTAGTAGACGTCCCGACCCATCTCGACCTTCTGTCCTTCCTCGACAGCATCACCCTCTTGTTCCGCCAACACGTCGGGCGGTGGCCCGCCTGCTGCAGGCGCCCCTCCTCCAGCCGCAAGCGCGGGTATGGAGACAAGGATCGGGAACATCAGGAGGCCAATCATCGCGCTCAGCGCCATGATCGCCATCAGCTTCTTCCTGGTCTGACCGCCCATAGCGAACCTCCTTAACAGTAACGACAGTGTTCAGCCAGCGCGTGGGAATCTTCAGGCTCGCGAGTCCTCGCGCACCCGGCCGACTGAACGTCGCACGTCATTTCCGGAACAGATACCAATAGTCCAGCCCTTGGTTATCCATCAAATAATGATTGACCAAGTGGAAATAGGCTATCGCGAACAGCAGGGAAAGAGTTACTGCGACATAGGTGTTATTCAAGAGTGCCTGGTTCTTCTTCCAAATCACCACGATCAGGACCACGGACAGCCCCATCAACGCGTACCAAAAATTTGGGTTCGTTACATCCATCTTACGTCTCCCACTTGATGAGGCCCAGGCAGGAATCGATCAGCATGGGCATTGAATCCCGTTCAACCAATAAAACCACCCTATGCCCAACGCGGCGGTGATGTAAAAGATTGCTTTGCCGATTTTGATCTGGATATCGTCTTCTAGTGCTTGCATCCTGTTCTCCTCGCTTAGGCAGGCTTAGTAGTACAACTTATCGGCTAGCCCCGTGGGGAAGGACTTCAACTTGACAAAACACCAGACCTGTGATAAATGAAACCCGGTGTAATCCTTCGGCCCTAATGAGAGGCCAAAAATGAGGACGCATGAAATGGCTAGGAGTTCAAGATTATTCGATATTATAGTTTTGGCCGGTTTGACTGTCAATATAATTTTGGCTGTCTTCCTGATCCTCTATTACTTTGATTTTCTTTAACTTTCAGCTCGCCTGAGCGGGCGTTTCCCCACCCAAAATCTTCCCGGTTATCGCGCAGCGGAAGCCAATTGTTTCATCCCGAAAACCCGGTACCATGCGGCTCCGGCTCGTAATCCGGACATCGTTTCCCCTGCTCATGTACCCACCCCCGCGCATCACCTTATAGACGCCATGATCGGGCCCCATGGGGTTTCTCTTACTCGCATGACGATAGGCATCCTCCCCATACCAATCCTCAACCCACTCCATGACATTCCCGGCACCGTCCACCACCCCAAAGGGACTCACGTCCCGTTCGAAGGTTCCAACAGGCGCAGTGAATCGGTACCCGTCTTCGTTCCCCCAGTTTGACGCTGTGCGCTCCAGCGCATTTCCCCAGGGCCAGAGCCGGCCATCCGTTCCGCGCATAGCCTTTTCCCACTGGGCTTCGGTCGGGAGGCGCTTGCCCCTCCACCGGCAGTAGGCATCGGCATCCTCCCATGACACATACACGACCGGCTGGTTCGGGTCGCGCAAGCGCGCGATGTTTTTCGCGTACCGGGACGGTGGAGCAGCCTTGCGGTGGCCTGTCGCGGCCCGAAATTCTTGGTAGTGGCGATTCGTCACTTCGTAACGATCAATCAGATATGTGTCCAGGTGGACGGTTCCCTCAGGCTTTTCATCGTAGCCACCGGCGTTCGTCCCGCGGAGAAAGCTGCCGGCCGGGATGCGCACTATTTGTGGTTCGATCGGCGCCTGGCTGACGGCAACTGTGGTTCCGGCTCCCGGTTGATTGTCCGTCTCTTGCG
The DNA here is from genome assembly GCA_022545705.1 of Nitrospirota bacterium. Taxonomy (GTDB): domain Bacteria; phylum Nitrospirota; class Nitrospiria; order Nitrospirales; family Nitrospiraceae; genus JACZQN01. The sequence continues at coordinate 25,037 of JACZQN010000007.1, forward strand.
CATCGGGGGAACCCACCTCGGGCGGAGGCGGCTTGGTCCCTCTCAGAATCCCCATCACCGGCAGGCTCGTCATGAACAAGACTGCCAGCAGAATAGCTACTTTGAACTTCGTTTCGAGCATGGCTCCCAGGAGCGCTCTTCGTTATACGTGATGCGTGAATCGCGGGGCAGTTGACAAGCGAGCAAGCTGACAGGCGGACAAGGTCCGGATAGGAGCTCGTCAGCTCACCCGCGCTTCACGGTTCACGCTTCACGTTTCACGTCTTTTGGCCGCTAATCGGGGTCCTTGGCGCACCGCAGCCCGATGGTGCTGTCAGTCCGCCACATGTTCGCCTGAAACCGCTTCGTAAGCCTGGCGCCCTGCGGGGTCTCACGCCATGAGCCTCCTCGAATGACCTTATGCTGCCCGTCACGGGGCCCCGTTGGATCACGATACGGTGTATCCTGGTAATAGTGCTCCTCATAGGTGTCGGCCACCCATTCGGCCACATTTCCGGTCATCTCATAGAGCCCGTACGGACTTCTCCCCGACTCAAAGGAGCCCGGCGGCGCCAAGTACTGAAATCCATCCTCCTCACCATCAACGTTCGCGCGGCCAGTTCCGAACTCGTCACCCCACGCATAGCGCCGCCTTCCTTCTCCCCGGGCCGCTTTCTCCCACTCCGCTTCGGTCGGCAGCCGCTTGCCCGCCCACCGACAATAGGCAACCGCGTCGCTCCATGACATCCCCATGGCCGCCAGCTCCGGACTCGTGATCTTGGAAATATCATCGTCGAACACCGGCACAAACGGTTTGCCACGCTTGGTCATGCGCACGAAGCGCTCGTACTCGCCCTGAGTCACCTCTTTCAGATCCATGTAAAACGACTTGAGATAGATCTGGTGCACCGGCGCCTCGTCAGGATCCCCCCCGGTGCTTCCCATTGTAAAAGGCCCCTCGGGAATCTCAACCATCTCGCGTCCTTCGTCACCGATGACCGTCCTGTACATCGAAAAATCCTGTGCCGCGACTGTGGCAACACGGGGGCGCTCGGTCTCGATCGAGGCGACCAATTCGCGCTGCTGTTTGGTCTTGTACGATTCGTACATCAGGCTCACGACCATGAGAAGGAACGACCCGAAGACGAACACGATCGCCCCGATCAGCACGCCTCTACTTTCCATAGTTCACCATCCGTCAGTTCGTGTAAGGCCCACGCCCTGGACCAGCCAGGTGCGAACGAGGCACGGGTAAGTTCAACATTCACCCTGGCGGATCAACGGACGCAGCCTGATGCTTGCGCTGAGCACGCATGTCCAACAGCATCGTGATCTGCACCCCCAGGAACCCGCCCATCGCGGCCCCAGCCCCAGCGCCAAAAGAAACGGCCTCCAAGCCCGCTAAGACCCAGGCGAGCGCGCCGCCGCCGACCGCGCCGACCAGAATACTGACGAAAAACCGACGTCCGCCGAAGATCCCAACGACCACGCCGAGAACGACACCGACCGTAGCCGCGACCGGAAGAGCGCCCCCGCCCATGATCAGCCCGATCAGGGTTCCGACCGTACCCATCACCGCCGCGCCCAACACCATGTCGGTGACTTTCCGCGCCGTCAGCCAGGATGTAAGCGAGTCGGTGCATGTCACGGGGCAGAGACTTTCAGTGGCCCAAAATCAACCTCTACACCGGCCCCCCCCAACAGCGAGATCCCCCAGGCTTCGTTCGCTGGTTCATGCTGATGGATGCGTTTAAAATCCTCATACGCATTCACGCGTTCTTCAACCCAGTCTCCGACCGGTTGTGTTCCGGTTCGCAGCACAATCTCGGTCGCGCCGAACAGTCCACCCTCTGTGATCGTTCCCTTCGCCCTGCTCGCACTCCACACGTACTTCGTGGAAACCGGAATAAAAATTAAATCCGTGTCCAGCGAGATGTACACGGCCGCGAGCAAGTCAGCGTCGTCCGGAACGGCCCGCAGTCGCCAGCGCCAGGTCACGGTCGGCATCGCCTTAGGGTCCCAGGCCATTTTCTTATACACGCGTTGTTCCGCCCCCTTTGCCGCCAGAAAGGCTCCGTCGGGCTCAGTCTGCACGGTGTAGGTTTGCTTGGCCTTGCACGTATTCCGTTGGGCCTTCCAGCCTGTGGGGAACCCCTCTCCGTCCTTCGATTGGAAATCTTCCAAGACGATCGAACCGGTCGATTCACCGGCGACTCCCGGGTCACTATAGACGCCAACCACGAGGGCCCCTATGAGGACGCCCAGAACAGTGAGGCCCGAGAGCCGCATCATGCTCATGGTTCGCCTCGGGCCTTCAAGAGGAAGGCATCTCCCTGGAGGTGGACGGCAAGAACGCTACGCGATTCTCCGGTCCCTGCTCGGTCCAGGAGATAGGCGGACGACTTCGGCTGCTGATCCAGAACAGCACCAGGACAACCATCCAGAACACCACCATGTTCACCGTGACCATTTTTGCGGCGAACCCCAGCGAGGGCGTGAAAGCCCACGGCGACAGATCCGGCATCAGCTCATGGATATGCCAGGAAAGCCGACCCGAAGACCGGATATATCCCATCAGACCCATCACCCAGGTAAACGAGGCCGCCAGTCCGCAGAGGGCCACCATGCCCCGTACCGGGATTTTGCCCCACGCGATCGGGCCGTGTGATTTCGCCCCGCGCATCATCGCCTGGTTGACCAGGAGGCTGCCCACAAGCACCGTCAGGGTGGTAAACGCCTGAGGCGAAGAGAGCCCCACCCGGACATTGGCCGGAATATAAAAGCCGTACACCGCCAACCAGACGATGTTGAGCATTCCGACCCCGAACAGGACCGCGATCGTCGCATTCCCGGCTCGCGCCCACGTGATCGTCATGGTCCGGTTCGCCCGTCGATACAGGATGTAGCTCAAGGCCGTGAGACAGATCATCACGTTAATGGCCCCGTTCTTGGCAGACATGACTCCGTAATTCCCGATCACCGGATGCTGCGCGCCCCCCATCGCCTTGACCTCGGTCGCCGTCATGATCAGCGTGTGCGGCGTGAGCCAGACAAAGAGGCAGCCCGTCAGGGCAAGGACCAGATACTTGAGAAAACGCTGATACCGCTCGGCCCCCTGGATGCGGCTCATCCCCTGCCAGAGATAGTAATTGATCCCGAGGAACAAGACCCCGATCATCAGGGCTTGCACCACGAACAGCCACGTGAGCAGCCCGCCCATCATGGTCACACCCATGCTTTGCCGGAACTCATAGACAGACCGCATGAGCCAATAGCCGGCAAACGGCATCGGGAGCAAGGCACACACCGTGACAAACAGGAAGACGTACCCGACCCAATCGTAATACGCCCGTTCCTGTTCGGATTTGCTGGTCAGGAACCGGTAGGCGGCATAGGCCATGACCACGGCGCCTCCGGACATCAGGTCGGCCAGAAACCGGTGGACGTTAAGAGGGTTCCAGAGCGCCGAGTGCAGCAGGTGCCACACGTTGCCAAGGTACCGGCCCTGCTCATCGACACCGGAGGGCGCCATCATGAACCCAGCCCACGCATTCACCAGCAACAGCAAGACACCCCCGAGCACGTTCGCGACGACCCCGATCGTAGCGTGGAGCCATTTCAGTCCTGGCTCGGCCATCCTGTCCCAACTGTAGTAATAGCTTACCAAGAAGATGGCCTCGGCCAGGAACACGAACGCGTACACCGGCATCATCACCTTGAACGTGCCGCCCATGTAACTCATGAAGGTGGGGTAGAGCCAGATGAACAGCCCGAGCATCACGACTCCGACCACCGCGGTCAGCGAGAAAGCGAGCAGCGCCACCTGAAGGAAATCACGAGCCAGCCGGTCGTATCGGACGGCCGAGGCTCTGTCTCGCGCAATCAGCCCCGCAAACTCGAGGATCACGCAGAAAATCGGGAGGGCCAGCACGAACCCGCCGAAATAGGTGTGCTGCTGCGTGACAAACCAGATCAGGGTCCGGTTATCGAGCGACCCGTAGCGACGGTAGGATGAGGCGTCAGTGGATGGCACCGGCGGACCAAGGGGGACCCCCTCGGTCTTATAATAGATATCTGTCGCCGTTTCCGTTGTCGTCTGCCCTGAAGCAGCCTCGATTGCAACACCGAGCGTGCCGATGGCTAGGACAAGCACACAGACCACGGCGGTGAGCGGGATCAGCAGCCTGGACTTGTGAAGCATCCCCAGTGTGACCATGTGCTCCCTTCAGCCTCGCCGTCCTGCTTCGCCCGATGCGGCATTCGCCGGCTGGACAGCCCCCCCACCCGATGCCATCCTGGACTTAGACAAGATGCCCATGACGAATGGGCAACGCAGTAAGGAGGGCGGAACGGTCTCCTGAATCCGGTTCTCCACATAGCGGCGATGCCCGAGGTAATAACCATAGAGCCCCATCAATCCCCCTACCGCCGCGGCGGCCAGAGCCTGAAACGCCGGCAGCCTCGCGTCCATGCTGAGGGCGAACCAGGCCGCTCCCACCAGCGTCAGGTAATAGGTGGCCGCAAACGTTAGGCCCGGCCACCACCAGAACCGAAACAGCTCAGCCCAACTCACCGAGCCAAGCCTGAGCTTCCATCCATCCAGGCGCTGCTCTCCAGCCAGATAAGCCCACACCGCCAAGCTGCCGGCGAACAGGCAGACGACCACGAGCTGGCCGAGCTCGGTGCGACCGACCTCGGCGAGGTGAGCCACTCCGACCCCCAAGAGAGCGCAGCCTGCGGCGCCCAGCAACGACCACTTCGCGAGGACCCACGGTCGCTCGAGAAACAGGGCGCGCAGCGGGGCGCCATCAGGAAAGGTCAAGATCGGTTCCCCCTGCCGCTGAATCCGCCGGACGTGCCCGATCTCGAACGCATCACGCGCCACGGAGGTGCAGGCGATGATGATGGCGATCATGGCCGGACCATCCGGATGAACCAGGAAATCATAGTTCACGAATACTTTGAGCAAAGCCAGGACCATCAGGGAGAGTTGGACGCCATAGACAAATCCGATCCAGCCGACCACCCAGCTCAGCCTTCGCACTCCGTCTTCGTTCCAGATCGCAGTCGGGCTCTCGCCACGCCCGAGCCCATACACACACCCCGCCGTGACGGCTGACAGCAGCCCACTCACCGCCAAGAGGATCAAAGGATCGGAGAGCGGAACGACGAGCTTGAGGAGCCGGTAGATGAGAAACGCCACCAGGCCGGACGCCAGCATCACCCACCGCTTCCGCTTCCGCACCGAGTCCGCGGTCACTGCGAGCGCGAGCCGCGGCATCACCCGCAATGCAAGTCTGTGGATCATAACCAGTCTCTTTCCAACAAGCGCGAGACGTCATGCGTGATGCGTAATGCGTGACGGGTACTGAAGAACTCATTAATCATCACTCAACACTCATCACGCTTCACGCGTCACGCTTAACGGAAGCCATGCCGAAGTAGCGCGCTTTCACTTCGTCCATCAAGGACACCGTCACGCGTGACACTCCGCGCTCGGCCGCCGTTCGTTCCAATTCGATTCGCGCCATGGCCCGAACGGGGGCCGGCACATTCTCCAGTCGCCGTTCAGCCTCAGGCTCCCAATCGACTTGCCCACCCTGCCTGGCCTGGTTCATGAGCGCAAAGGTGACGACGCGTCGGCCCTTGGATCGCGCATAGTCTTCCACCTCGGACTTGACCAGAGGCGCCAGGTACGGGGGCATCCGGTCCAGCCGGTGCCGTGCATCATCCGTCCACATCACCCGATCAACCAGGGCCTCGGCGTCGTCGAACGGGGTCTCCACCCCCACGCGAAGACCGCACCCCCGACATTCCGAGCGCAGGAACAGGGTTTCCGCTCCGGGTCCGGCCGCTCTCTCTTCCAGGCCCTCCGTGTGCATCCACCGGCCACAGCCGCAGATCAACATGTGCTCACCCGATCTTCCCCGGATAGAGGATGTACAGCATCGTGTAGGTCGCGCTCCCGGTCACGAACAGGACACAATAAATGATCATCGTGAAACGACCGAGCATACGATGCCGGCGGGCCCCGTTGGGCCAAATCCGCTGGATCACCATTTCCAAGCTGAACACGATTGCGATCAACACGAGCAGAGAGAGCCAGACCACCAACTTCCCCACCCCAAACCGGTCCACACCGACGAGGAACAACAAATAGGCCACCACGATTGCCGTGATGACTCCGAAGATTGTGATGACCTTCCTCCAGGTCGTCCGCAGCGCCATCTCCTTGAGAACGCGTCTCCCGCCCTGGATCACTTGCACGCGGAACCCGAGCACGATCATGTAGATGGCCATGACCAGGCCGATAGTCACCAGGGTAATATGAAAGGTCAGGAGCGGCACGAATACGTTCTCGTAAAGCGCCTCCGGGCCGCCGAACCCTTCCTTCCCCTCGAACGCCAGCACCCCGAGCTGCCGGAAGAGGTAGTAGCTCGTGAAGAATACGATCATCGCGGTCATACCTCCGAGCATCAACCAGTGATGGGGATGGCCACGCACCCGCCTGGCCTGGAACCACCCGATTACGAAGAGGACGGTAAAGAGCGCCGCCATGGACTGGCTTAAGTCCGCGCCGATCGTCGCGTGCGTTCCATAGAAGCCCGGCTCTTTGAGCCATTCCAACATGGTCCCGCCTCCTTACACCCGCTTGCTTCCCTGAATCACAGCGGTCTGCTCGAGTTCCTCGACCAACTCGAACCCGGCTTGCTCCATCCAATGTCTGGCTTCAGACACTGTATAACAGCGCCCTCGCGCGGTATTGACCAAGATATGCACCGCAAATGCCGTCGTCCACGCAGGGCTGGTCCCCGATTGATCCAGAAACCGATCCTTGATGACGAGGCGCCCCCCCGTTGTGACATGTGCAAAGGCCTTTCGCACCAACGCCGCATTCGCGTCAGCACCCTGATAGTGGAGGATATCCGACATGAGCACAACGTCATAGGGCCCTCCCAGCGGATCGGCGTTGAAATCTCCTGCCTTCAATGTGATCCGGGACTCCAGCCCAGCCTCTTTGACTGTGCGCTCTGCTACCGTAAGGGTTTGGGGAAGGTCGAATACCGTGGCTCGCATGTCCGGGTACGTCGTGCAGAACGCGATCGCGTTCGTGCCGGCACCTCCTCCTAGATCGAGGAGCGTCTTGGCATGATCCAGTTCCAGCCGCTGCGCCAAGGCCGGGCCGCTCTGCTGCCCGATACGGTGCAGCACCGATAGGACATGAGCGCCGAGTTCCGGGTCCGCTTCAAACACGTGGCGGCTGACCGGTGAGCGACCGGTGCGGAGTGTCTCCTCCAGCGAGCCCCAATTGTTCCATTCCGCATCGTGCAAAAGAAGTAAGTGCCCGACATATTGTGGCGACCCTTTCACCAGATGAGTTCGCGCTGCTTCGGCGTTTGCAAATCGGTCCCCATCTTTATTCAACACCCGCATCGCGACCAAAGCATTCATCAGCAAGGTAAGCGCTCGTTCGTCCGCCCCAATCCGTTGGGCCAGCTCAGCGACGGTGCGCTGCTTCCCACCCAACGCCGAAAACACCTCGAGCGTGACCGCGGTCAGGAGGATCTTTGTCTCCCAGTAGTAGCCGACTTGGAAGATTTCGGCGAGCGACAATTCGCGCGGCACATGCTCCTCCGAAAGCGTTTGGTCCGTTAGGTCCGTTGAGTGCGTACGGAATTAACGGAACTAACTGACAAAACGGACATAACAATCTCTCCTTGGGCGGCTAATCTTAACGAGGTCAAAAGCGGAAAGGCAAGCAAGACAAGCTCACCCGCTTGACAGGTCCCTAAACAACAAGGGCAGCGGACTCAGCGAGCCGCTGCCCTTGTCAGCACGTCCTCCTCGGACGACTTCACATAGCCTGATCCCGACTACTTTCCTTTCTTTCCTTGAATGACGAAGTTCGCTTTGACCGATCCACCATCAGGGACATCCACGTCGGCTTCCACCTTCCCGGCCACCGGATGCCAGGCCAGGACTTTATGCTTCCCGGCTGGGACATCCTTAATTTCGAACGTGCCGTCGTCCTTCACCACGGTGTAGTACGGATTCTCTACTGGGAGGTACCAGCCCTGCATGAATTCATGCTGATCGCACTGGAGGCGCATGACAGAGCCCCTCTTGGCCATCCGCATCTTGATCTTCTTTTCCAGACTATCGCCTTTCTTGGCCAACCCGATGTTGAACAGGGTGGAAGACTTGGCCCCCAACACATCAAACGAATGGGGGTTATGAAGCACTCCCAACTTTGATGGAAAATTACCTTTCGGTCCCGGATCGTCGGGATCTGCGTCAAGGTTCTCGACGTAAAACTTTCGCTTGTTCACCAGCACGCCGGTGTACGGAAGAAACTCACAGAGCTCAGCGACGACCTCTGTGCGTTTGTACCCTTTCATCCACTTTTTGTCCTTAATGTCCCGCACCGAGACCACGGCATATTTCAAACCACCACCCTTCGTAACTTGGACTTCCTTGAGCAGACGGGTCTCACCATCCGCGCTCTTGCTCGGGTTCTTTTTGCAGAACTTAGTGTTGGGAAACTTCGAGAATAGAAACTCCTTGGGCGGTGGCACCTTTCCGGTGTAGGTCACCTTCCCCGTGATAGTCCCACCGGCCTGGGCAACCAATGGGGCGGCGATGAGCGCAGTTCCCACCAAAAGAGACAGTATGAAAAATTGACGCGTCTTCATGGTTCTTCCTCCTGAATTGAAAAACTTTGGCCGATCAAGCGAGTCTCGGTTGGTAGTTCCAAGGCAGGCACACTCGTATGGTATCAAACAAGCGTACGCGCGGGAAAGACCCTCAGGACCTCCTGTGTCACAGGGGCGATTTTTATAACAGTGTTCCCCGACACCTGTCAAGCCTGGGAGACTGGCGGTCCTTGAGGGAACACACCCACAGGGCTTATCGAAGTCATGAGACTGGAAGGACAAGATTGCCTTTGGAGCTGGATTCGTCTGGAGTCCCGAGATGGTTGCGGTTCAAGAGCTTGATGCGCGCTGGGGGATCCTCGCGAGGAGCTGCGTGAGGGCTTCTCCCAGCTCGCGTGGATCGGCGATCGGCTGGGAACAGAGCCGATCGGTGCAAATATACGCCCGCGGCGTCTCTAGATTCGGAAATGTCACTTGGCCAATTGATAGCGAATCCACTCCTGGTTCAAGAAACCGAACAATTTTCCCCGGAGCGTACAGGCGCAGCGCTCCCTCAAACAGGCGCTTGCTTATCTGACTGGTCCGCGAGCCCACCACGACCATATGCACCGGGTAGCTGAGAGACCGGTTCACGGCCAGGGCGGCTAAGGCGACCGGTAGGGGTTCGGCAACTGCCAGCACAAAGCGAAGCGTGCGTTCAGCCGTCTCTCGATAGTGTGACTTCTCCGTGAGGTAGAAGAGATCATTGAACAGCATGGACGCGTGCAAATTGTCCTCGACCGGCTTGTGCGGCAGCCGGAGCAAGCCTTGATCTGCGGATCTCTGCGGCCGATCAAAGAACCCTCCCGCGCGCGGATCCTCCAACTGCTGCACGCAATCCGTCGCGACCGATTCTGCTCGGTTCAGATACATGTGGTCACCGCTCGCGTAGAGAGCCTCGATCAGCGCCTTGGCAAACCAAACCTGGTCCGCCAGGAATCCGAACTCTCGCGGGCTTCCGTCTGCAACAACATGAGCCATGCCGAGGCCTGCTTTGTACCGCTCATCATAGAGGCGGTTGAGCGTGTTCAGAGCCACTGCTCGAAATCGCTCATTCCCCAGCACGTGGGAGGCGCGGAGATAGGCAATGATCATCTGTCCATTCCAGTGAGTATAGACCGTACGGTCAACGTGCGGCATGCCGAGCTTCGTTCGCTGGGCTTCGCCGAGGAGAAAGTACTCCTCTCCAGCAACATATCCCCCGCGTTGGCTCTTCGCATCGGCATCCTGGCTCCCAAAGAATCCCTCTCCAGTCTGACTGGAGAGAAAGCGCTCCACATACCCGATGAGCCGTTCGGCCACCACCCTGTACTTTGGATCACGGGTGACCTGGTAGGCTTCCAGGTAATTCTGAAGATTAGCCGCCTGGATGTTGAGCATCTTTTCATAGTGCGGCTTGGTCCAATCCGCCTCTTCCGCATAGCGATAGAACCCGCCCCAGACCGGGTCAAGCAGACGACGTTGTGCGTCGAGCGTCTTCAACGCCATGTGCTTCATGTCCTCGTTCTTCGTTCGATGATACTGCCGGAACGCAAACGTGATCGCTTCCGGCTCGAGAAACTTCGGCGCGTCGCGGAAGCCGCCGTGCTCCGAATCAAAGCTCTGGCGCATGACCGCGACAGATCGGCCCACCACTGCCGAATCAATTGGACCGTTGGACGGAGCATTCCGATTGAGCGCCGCTTCAACCTTTACCCAACCCTCGGCAGCCCGATTCACCAGTTCGTCCTTATGCTCCCTGTAGTACGCGTCGGACTCCAGCAGCACGGTTGTCAAATCCTCAGGCTCGAGGAAGTTGGCTTGGAAGAGAATCTCACCGCTCCGCAGCAACACACTGGTGGTGGGCCACCCCCCACGCCGATACCGGGCCTCGATGTCAGGCCGCCGATCAGTCTCCACGCGGATCGGCACAAACCGAGCATTCACCAGCCCGATGACCTCGGGGTTGGAATAGGTTGTCTCCTCCATCACATGACAGGCATGGCACCACAGCGCTGTCAGGTCCAAGAGAATGAGCTTGTCCTCTGCCTGTGCGCGGGTAAATCCTTTGTCCCCCCAGTCGAGCCATTGAATCTTCGAAGCCGTCCGACCCTGATCGATGACCGATACAGACAGGTTCGCTATGCTGGATGCACTGTGGGATCCCTGGACACCCCCGAATGCAGCATGATCCTCGGCCGTGGCTGGGACTGCCGCCCCGAGAGCCACAAGCAACCAGAAGACAAGAGTCACACTGACTCGATTCCAACGCATAGCGGTATCCGTGTTCACGACTACCAGCCTAATCCAAACACCAACCCGCACGTCAATGCAAATCGGAACCCTAGCCCCTGGGGAAACGACGTTGGACGTATCACACACGGTTCCGAAGAACACCATGCTGGGTCAGGTACTGGGCCGGAAGGAGCACAAGGAAGCACGGTCAAGATTGAGGCGCTCAGGTTGCCGAATTCGAGCTCCATCGGAGGATCCGGGCGAGAGCCCCTCCGGCCGTGGCCTGAACTGCGCTGTCGGAATCACGAAGCGCATGCTTGAGCAAAGGGATCACGTCCCGGCCCCCGACACGGCCAAGGGCTCGTGCGGCCGCAATCCGCGGCCTTGGGACAGGGTCGCGTAGCAGAAGGGACAAGGCGTTGACGACCTCGGCTCCTCGACCCTTGGAGAGGGCCCTCGCGGCAGACGACCTGACACCGGGGTTCTGGTCTTGCACGAGCCCACGGACCGTTCCGTCGACCTCCTTGTATGGGTGGCCGAGATGGAGCCAGGCCGATACCGCCGCAGCCCGTACACCGGGATTAGGATCTCGCAGGGCCTTCCTGAGTGCTGTCTCGGATTCATCGCTCCCGATTTTTCCCAGACTGACAGCCGCCACGCTTCGGACACCAGGGGCCCCTTCAGACAAAATACCGATCAGTGCGGGAACAGCTTCTGGCAACCCAAGGTCTCCCAGGGCCGCTGCCGCAGCCCCGCGAATCGAAGGTTGTGGATCACGCAGGGCACCCTTCAAAATCGGCAGCGCGCGTGGGTCACGGAGCTCACCCAACATGCGCAACGCGGCTCTCCGTTCAAGCCGGTTGTGCACCGAGGCCGCCTTCTCGAGGCTCGACCAATGACCTGCCTGTCCAAGCGCGACAAGAGCCCCTGCTGCCGCCACACGCACAATAGCCTGCTCATCGCTCAGCGACCGCTCAACGAGCGGAATGACCGCACGGTCTCCAGACCGGCCAAGGCCTTTCAAGACGGCGACCCTCACCATGGCCGCCTGGTCCTTCACCGCTTGACGGAATCGCGCCGATCGCCGACCGGCCTCCAGTTTCCCCAGCCCTTCGGCCACAAGAGCGCGTACCAACCCGGATTCATCACTCAATCCGTCTTCAAGGTACGGGACTGTGTCCGGGGTATTTTGCTCCTTTAACGCGGTATAGGCCGCTCCCCGCATTTGTACTCGCATGTCATTGCGCAAGGGCAGAATAAATCCAATCCCGACCTCGCGCAGCAATGTGTGGTCTTCTCTACCCGCGACTGACGTGAGGCGCTCATACTCGTCGAAGGCCTGCTGCGGCTTTCCCTCACGAACAAAGGCGAGAATCTTTCGCTCTCGGTCTTGACGTGACGCGATCCGGTCGCCTTTCAGGCGAGCAACCTCGCGCGCACCGTCGCCAATGGTCTCGGGGCTCACGTGCGGCTGGGCCGCCAGGAGCCTCTCCGAGGAGTGGGCACCGCCTGCTCCCACCCCAGTTCCAGACACAGCCAGGACGACTGGCAACACGATCCCACCCGCGAGGAGCGCGCGTGTTGTACGTCCTCTCCTCATCGGACCTTAGCCAGCCTCACTCGGCTGCTCCTGCGCCTCAACCCTCTGATAGCCACGAGGCACTTCAAAGTAATAGTCCGGCTGCGCAGAGAAGACCACGTGTTCGTAGGAGACTGACCAGTCGCGGTCCTGGCTCAGGAGTTTGAGCATCAGGCCTTCTTCGGCATCGACCCATTCGTAATAACGTTCGCGGCGGCCGTGACGCTCTACGATGACGTCAAAAAGCTGAGCTGGACGATCGGCGGCTACCGAGTCGCCGATGAGCGAACGGCTGATCTCGCCTTCTAAATGGGCGGAGAAGCGAAGGAGGTGATCAGGCCGGATCGGCACGACGAGAACCTTTCGGCGTTGCGAAAGGATGTACCAGACCTCCTGCTTGTCCACTCGCACAATGGAGACCCCCGCGTTACCCAGGTCGGTTCTCACCCCGCCACGATGTTCGATGCGATATCGATCATGTTTCACAAACAATTGCGCATGGGAGGTTCTTCCCCCGGAGTGCCATCTCACTCGTCCGGAAAACTCAAAGGCGTGTTCCTGTTGCCGATCAGTCTTCTCGGCCTCGACTGGGATGGGTTGATCACCCAGAACCGTTCCCGGCGTCGTCGCGTGAAGAAGGAGGAGAAGGAGGGACGAAGAATGGATGAGTCCTCGAGGCAGGAATGTGCACCAGGACATGGATTATTGGCGCTTGACTGTCGGAAGGATCGTGAGGGGCCGACCTAGCGCTCCCAGCCCAAACCGGGAAGGTCTCTGCACTGTGTGTGCTGTCCGACGGCCAATTGGTGCCTTCAGTTGGAAATCGACGCTCAGGGTTCCTCCCGGTTCAATGGTGACTGTTCTCTCAGCCACGCCCTTGATCTGAGGATGCCAGGCCTGAAGGCGATAGGTCCCCGGGGGAACCATCGATGGCGTACTGACCTTGTGAATCAGTCATCGCGTAATACGGATTGTCCACCGCAAACGCCCAACTCTCCATATACGCATGGAAACCACATTGCATGACGAAGATTCGCCGCCCTTTGCTCAAGTGAAACTGCTGCACCATGGACTTCCCCGGACGGTGGTCATGAGTTGCATGCAAATCCCCACGCTTATGCTCGTGATTCATTGGCAACGGGGAGTTAAAGAGAACGCGGGCTCCCAACCTCCGAGAGGTCTCGTACGCCTGCACATCGTGCATCACCGGGTCCATATTGACCACTTCGACCCCATGCCCATCTCTTACGACATTCGTAAACGGAAGAAACTGGCAATCGCGGGCCATGACACGTGGAATCGACATTGAGAAGGGCTTCCCCGTCTCAATCCCTTCCAACATGACCACGACATCTTGAATCCGACCGCCAGCGCCTACCGTGAAGTCGTGGAGGAGCCGCCACCCCTCACCATTCGAAATGCGACCGCAGTACTCAGGATCGGGGAAGGTGACCAAATTGAACCCTTTGGGCTCCGGCACAGGGCCCAGTAGCGTCACAGCGCCCGTAATGGTTCCTCCGTTTTTAATCTCCCCGACTTCATAGGCGAGCGCAGGAGATGGCACCACGAAGATGAGGATGAGAGCACATAACCGCCAACGTGTTGAACGTGTCATAGCTCACCACATTGCTAACCCGCATTATTCACGAACCATGAGCGTTCGTGAATAATGCGCCGACAGGTGCGGCTCCTCCGCACCTGTCGGTTTCGACAGGCCGTACGGCCGGCTCAAGGCTAGCCCTGAGCGAAGCCCCGCTCCTGCGGGGCGAAGTCGAAGCCCGG
>JACZQN010000057.1 GCA_022545705.1 Nitrospirota bacterium
GACCTGATGCTCACCCTTAAGCACGTAGTGGCCCGGAACTGTCTTTTTGATCCCGTCAATCTTTTGGTAAATGAAGGGCTTCTTCAAGCGGATTTCGGCGTCTCTCATTTCCAGGATGACATCACCATGGTTATTGATGCGAAGTTTCTGTGCGCCGTCAAAGGATAACGTAATCGGCGAAGGATCGGAGTAGGGAGCGATCACGAAATCGTATTCCAGTTGCCGTTGACTGCCGTAATAGACAAGGTCCACACCCGGGTAAACATCCTTGTATTCGACCTTTCTATAGGTTGGGACATTGGTCCGCCATTGTTTCGGGTCATTGCCGATGAAGTAATTCACCTTCCCTGGTAACTCCTCACGACCCATCACCAGCGGTGCTTCATTGGCACCGAGGAGTTTCATGCGCACAACGGTGGATTGCGTCTCTTGGGTCTGTTGTGTCGTTGCGTCCAGAGCCTCGTTCGCAAGGGACGCTGCACGCGATGGACGCGCCGCGGAGCGCAGCGCCAGCACTGCCTCGGTCTTGGTCAAAAACAGGGTGTACCCTCTACCGCGGGACAGAAACTTCACCTGTTTATCGCTTTGGCCTCGGTTGGGCTCAAAACTCAGCGGGAGGTTTCCGTAGGCCTGTTGTACGCTTGCTTTGGCGGCTGGATCGTGTCTGATCAACATGCTTGTGTTCTTAAAACCGTCATCCAAGCCGTCGGGTCCAGCGTGTACAGGAACTGCGAGGTCTTGGCCCAAAAGCAGGGTACTACAAAATGTCACAAGTATCGCAGCCCCCCAATGTGGGCTCCCTGTCAAGCAAGGTTCTTTACTTCTCATGTTCACCTGCTAAGCATCAGTCCTAGCCCGGCATTATCAGCAACCGTTCCTGTGACGGCTGGGCCTGCGGGGAACGGACACATACGGAGTTGTGAAACATAGCCCACTCACAGAGGAAAATCTATACCACCTTCGACTGGGCAGGGTGCATTTGTGTAGGGATAACCCCTAGATAAGCGAACATGGGAACGGCTGCCTGATGTCGTTTGGTACGTGCCTCGATCCAGTGGTCTTCCATTTACAGGTTCCTTTTGGCTTGTTAGGATAGCTGGTCATGAGTCTTGGGATGAAGGTCATCTGGGTGCTGGTTGCTGCTCTCTGCGCGGTGGCATTTGGCTTCGTCACGGGAGTCTTCAACCCAGACGAGAAGGTGAACGGCCTGTGGTTGGTCGTTGCCGCAACCTGTTTCTATGCCCTCGCGTTCCGCTTCTACGGGCGATTTTTATCCCGCCGAGTCATGGGACTGAATGACCAACACATCACGCCTGCCCACCGCTTACACGACGGGACCAACTTCTACCCTGCGAACAAGTACGTCCTGTTCGGCCATCATTTTGCGGCAATCGCCGGGGCCGGACCGCTTCTCGGCCCGGTACTCGCGGCGCAATTCGGGTATCTCCCGGGTTTCTTGTGGCTCGTGGTCGGGGCGGTCCTGGCCGGCGCGGTTCAGGACTTTATTATCCTGGTGGCTTCGATTCGGCGCAATGGACGGTCGCTGCCCGAGATCGCGCGGGACGAAATCGGAACGATCACCGGCACGGCCACGGCTGTGGCGGTGCTCTTTATCGTGGTGGTAGCCCTGGCTGGCTTGGGCTTGGCTGTCGTGAATGCCTTGTACCGGAACGCCTGGGGGACCTTCACGATCGCCATGACAATCCCAATTGGCCTCCTGATGGGGTTCTACCTCCAGAAGCTCCGGCCCGGCCGGGTGGGGGAGGTCACGGTGCTGGGTGTCACCCTCTTGATCCTGGCGCTTGTGATGGGGAGGGTTGTGGCCCACTCCGACCTGGCGAGTTGGTTTGAGCTCGAGCGGCTCACGCTCGTCTGGTTGCTCGCGGCCTATGGGTTCCTGGCATCGGTGCTTCCGGGGTGGATGCTGCTGGTGCCACGGGACTATCTCTCGACCCTCATGAAGGTCGGGGTGGTTGCGTTACTGGCCATCGGGGTGATTGTGTTGGCCCCGACGATCGAGATGCCGCGGGTGACCGTATTTATCCATGGCGGAGGGCCGATTATTCCCGGGACGCTGTTTCCATTCGTGTTCATTACAATCGCCTGCGGAGCGATCTCCGGCTTTCATTCGCTGGTCTCATCGGGAACAACCTCGAAGATGATCGAGCGGGAGTCGCAAGCGATCGTGGGCTACGGGGCGATGTTGATGGAGAGCTTTGTGGGCGTGATCGCGCTGGTGGCCGCTACGATCCTGATGCCGGGCGATTACCTGGCGATCAATACCCGGCTCGGGGCGGAGACTTTGGCCCAGATGGGATTCCCGGTCGTCAGGATTCATGAGCTCTCCCAGCTTGTGGAGGTGGACCTGTCAGGGCGGCCCGGCGGTGCCGTGTCGCTTGCGGTCGGCATGGCCTCCATCTTCGCCGCCTTGCCCGGCATGGCGAGCCTGATGGCGTATTGGTACCAATTTGCGTTGCTGTTCGAGGCGCTGTTCATCCTCACCACGATTGACGCGGGTACGCGGATCGCCCGCTATCTCGTCCAGGAGATGGGCGGACGGCTGTATGCGCCCTTGCGGCAGCTCACCTGGTGGCCTGGAGTCCTAATGAGCAGCGCAGCCGTGGTGGGCGCGTGGGGGTACTTGATCAGTACGGGTAACATTTCGACGATCTGGCCCATGTTCGGGGCGGCCAATCAGCTGCTGGGCACGCTCGCGCTCTGCGTGGGGACCATGGTGCTGATCAAGATGGGCAAGGCGCGCTTCCTCTGGGTGACAGCAGTCCCGATGGTCTTTGTTGGCGCGGTTACGCTCACCGGGGCTTACGAGCTGTTTTTCATGTTCCTCGCGAGGGCGGCCGTCGCGGGCGAATCCGGGCAAGCCTTCGCCTTGTACCTTGACGCCTGCTTGATAGGCGTTGTGGCGCTGTTAGCCATGATCGTGCTGGTAGACAGTGCTCGACACTGGTACGGCTACTTGGTGCAAGGTCGGCCGTTTAGCAGCAGTGAGGTCTTAGTCTTCGAGGGGGCGCCTGCCACGGCATCTCCAGCCGGCTCGCAGGGCGGCATAAGCCTCCCGCCTGGGAAGTGTTGTTAAGAATTGCCAGATGAAGCCATCGTGTCATTTTTTTAGTGATCCCTGTCAGTGATCAATCGCGCTATGGTTCAATGATAAAATGAGCCAGACGTTCCAGCAGGCTGATTCGCTTTAGAGGAGCCTCATCGTGGCTGATCTTTGCTCGTTTGACGTGGTATCGAGGGTGAATTTGCAGGAAGTCAGGAATGCCGTTGAGCAGACTATGAAGGAAATCCGCCAACGATTCGACTTCAAAGGGACCAAGACTGAGCTGATGCTGAACGAGAAGGAACGGCAACTGAGCCTAGTGTCGGATGATGAATACAAGCTCAAGATGGTGCTGGACATCCTGAAAACGAAGTTAGCCAAGCGCCAGGTGTCGCTGAGGGCGCTCGTCTACGGCAAAGTTGAAGAAGCGCTAGGCGGAACAGCCCGGCAGGTACTCACCATTCAGAGCGGTATCTCGGCCGAGAAAGCCAAAGACCTCACCAAGGAGATTCGGGACAGCAAATTCAAGGTGCAGACGCAAATTCAGGATGAGCAGGTCCGTGTACAGAGCAAGAGTAGGGATCAACTCCAGGCTGTGATCGCGTTTCTGAGGCAGAAGGATTTCGGCATTGATCTTCAGTTTGTCAACTACCGCTAGGGAGCGCGCTGCTAGCCCCTTGCCGTGAGGCGCCAGGCCTTCCGATGTTCTCCCGCGTACGAGTATCTCCCACCGCCCTTGCGCTCTGGTTCCTGGCCCTTGGAGGATGTACCGGCAGCGACGCGATCGTTGTGATCGCGCTGCACCCGAGCAAGCCAAACATCCTGTACGTGGCCACGAACGATTATATCTATAAATCCCGGGATGAAGGTCAGACGTGGTCGAACATCTCGCGGGGGATGAGCCATTCTCGCGTGATCTCGATGGCGGTTGACCCGGTCTACCCCGCAACGGTGTACGCCGGAACGAAGGGGGACGCGGTGTACAAGAGCTATGATGGAGGGCACCGTTGGACATCACAGCGGAACGGCTTGGATGATGTCACGATCACCTCCGTCGTCAACCAGTTTGTCTTCGATCCCTCAGCGAGCCGACGCATCTTTGTGGCGACCACCATGGGGATCTTTGAAACGCGGGACGGGGGAGAGTCGTGGCAGAAGCGCATGCGTGGGATGAAGGAAGTCCTGATGGTCGTGACGCTGACCGTGGACCCGACGCGACCCCGGATTATGTACGCGGGCACCAGTGGGGGCGTCTACAAGACGACGGATCGGGCGACGCGATGGGAAAAAGCGAACAATGGCCTGGTTGCGCCTGACATCTTGAAATCCTCCCGCGCGCTCGACGTCACTGTGGTCCAAGTTGACCCCCACACGCCGGAGACAGTCTACGCGGCGACCCTGAGCGGATTGTATAAGTCCATAGACGCGGCGGAGTCCTGGACGCGAATCGGGCAGTCCCTGCCGGACCAGATGATCAGCGCCATGGTCCTCGACCGAGCCGTGCAGGACAAACTGTACCTGGCCACGAGGGAAGGGGTGCATACGAGCGAGGATGGAGGTGCCACCTGGCGCGCGATCAACGAAGGGCTGGCCACCCTCAATGTCCGCACGATCGTCCAGAGTCCGACCGACCCCAAGACCTTCTACGTTGGAACGAACGGCAGCGGATTGTACAGAAGCAGAGATGGCGGGGAGCACTGGGTCCCGCTGGGAACGCCGTCCTCGCCTGTGTCCAACTCCGGTCAGGCAATCTGATGAAAACAGCTAAGCCCTCTGTTGGAGGGCGTAGTCCTTCTGAGCGGCTACCATAGCAGATCTACCAGGGCAGCGGTGGGTTTATCCGCCGCCAGCAGCGCGACCGGGTGATCTGGGAGCTGGCGCGTTACCACGCGCAGCTCCGGCGGCTCCCGTAAGCGGAACTGTTGGGCGGGACGGGGAACCGCCCTCGCCATTTGCGGCGGCTGGTGCAGCGGTATGGCTATCGTCTGGCCGAGATTGTAGCGCAGTCAGGGGTCCATGATGCGACGGCGAGTCGGCACTTGGGGTGCATCGAACGGTGGCGTGTCTGATCGCAAATCCTGCCGCCTATATGTACAGGAATGTTTGATTGCAAGACCTGACCCTTCCCATGACCCTTTCCACGTCGACAAAGGCCGACACGGACGGTACGACCCCTCGCCATGACGAAAGGGGTGTGGCAGGCCCTCGGGCCGGGGCTGGTTTTTGCCGCCGCTGCGGTCGGAGTCTCCCATCTGGTCCAGTCCACCAGGGCCGGGGCGGTCTACGGCTTTTCGCTAGTGGGCGTGGTGATCCTCGCCAACATCATCAAGTATCCGGCGTTTCGATTTGGTCCCCAATACGCCGCCGCCACGGGCACGTCCCTTCTGGAAGGCTACCGCCGCCAGGGCAAATGGGCGCTGGTGCTCTATTCGTTTATCACCGTCGCAACCATGTTCATCGTTCAAGCCGCGGTGACCGTCGTGACCGCCGGGTTGGCCATTGCAACATTGGGCCTAAGCGTTGGTCCCCTCGTCGTGAGCTTTGGCATCATTGTGGTGTGCGCCATTCTATTGACCGCCGGCAAGTATCGGCTCTTGGACCGTGTAACCAAAGTGCTGGTTGCGCTGTTGACGGGTGCCACTTTAACGGCCACAGCCCTGGCTTTTACCAGCATGGAGTGGAGCGCTTCCTCGCTGGTTGAACTACCGGACCTCGACAAAAGGACCGTGTTTTTTGTGGTTGCCTTAGTAGGCTGGATGCCCTCGGCCATCGATGTGGCGGTGTGGCAATCACTCTGGACTTTGGCTCGTCGCGAAGATTCTCAGCACGCGCCGACGCTGAAGGAGTCCATGTTCGACTTTCACCTGGGTTACATAGGAACGGCCGCCTTGGCCCTCTGCTTTTTGACCATGGGCGCTGGGGTCATGCACGGCCGGGGCGTGAAGTTTGCCGATAGCGCCGGCGGTTTTGCCGCCCAGGTGATTCGCCTTTACACCGAGACTCTGGGGGAGTGGAGCGGTCCCATCATTGGTGTGGCCGCCTTCGCTGTGATGTTTTCTACGACCCTGACCGTACTCGACGGTTTTCCCCGGGCCCTCACCACCTTAATGGCTCGCTTCAAGGGACCCGAAGAGGCTGGTGTTTTTGAGCTCAAACAAAAGAGCCAGGGCCGAACCTACTGGGCCATGCTCTTGCTTTTGGCGGTGGGCGCCATGCTGGTCCTGTTCGCGTTTCTCACCTCGCTGAAGGCCATGGTCGACGTTGCCACCACCTTATCTTTCTTAACGGCACCGATTCTCTCTGTGCTCAATCATCGGGCGGTGCTGGGAGCGGAAGTACCCACCGAAAGCCGTCCGCGTCCCTGGCTCATCTGGATGAGCATTCTCGGCATCGTCTGCCAGGGATCCTTCGCCGCCTACTACGTCTACTTGCGTTACTTCACCTGAGAATCGTTGTCCGTATTTATCACCAATTCATTGATTGCGAGGCATGACCCCTTCTAGGTCCGTCGGACCAGCCTGAGCGAGATGCGTGACCAAAGGGATAGACCGTCTCGTTAAGCTGGGTGCTGATAGCTGACGGCTAGTCAGCGCTGATTGAGGCTGGAATCGCCGATCGCTGTGCTGCTGGTTGCGGAAGACCCTATCCCAGGCCCGCTCGTCGGGGTTTCGCCGATCTCCGTGCCGCTTGGCGGCGTGATCCCGATGCCCAACCCCGCAGGGGGCGTGCTCCCAATATTCGTCCCAGTCGGGCCCGATGTCCCAATTCTGGAACCTGTGTTTGGTGTGACCCCGATTCCCGTTCCGGTTAAGGCTCTGCCAGGCTGTCTGGTTGGCCGAAACTCTCTCTGAACCGACTTTACTTCGTCCTGAATGTTTCGACGTTCATGGCCAGCCCTTTCGTAATCCAGCCTTTTGAGGACCTTCTTGGACTCATCGAGCTGTTCCAGTCGGTCCTTCAGACTTCGCAAGCGGTCCCTTGCTCGGGCTAGAGGAACAATCATCTGTCTGATGCGGACCGTTCGTGTGACCACGTTTCCGATCGCCGTGGCTTCATCGCTGCCCTTGAGGAGTTCGTTGGCCTCACGCACCAAATCCTTGATCTCGTCAGCCGAGTCAAGATCTGAGGCACAACAGGCTAGAAACTGTCTGTACCGTTGCAGGAAGTCAGTCACCGCGCTTTCCAAGTTGCCTATTTTCTTAGGACTTGGGGCCTCAGGCTGACGGGCCTCCTCATCTTCTTCCTCTTCAAATAAAGGTTCACAGCCGGGGGCCTGCTTAAACTGCAATTGCTGGTCATCCGTCCTGTCAGAGCACCAATACATCGCGGCAAATGTCCCACTGACACTGCCCCCCATCCAAACGAGAGTGCCTGCCAAGAGGCAGTGGGCGAGTCTCCGCGTGTGCTGAGGAGGCATTGGCTTCATGGGTTTCATGAAACTATTCTGCTCACTGGATTCCAGAAAAGTCAATGAAAGCCGAGAAGCCGGCGACTTGCAAAGCTTTTGTAGAATCGGATAGGCTCACCGGCACCACAAGTATTCCAAGGCCTTACTCGACAGGCCGCGCATATGACGACCATCTATATTGAGGAGATCGCTCGGTTCGTGGGGCAGGATGTGACGATTCGCGGATGGCTCCGGAATCGTCGCGCAAGCGGCAAGGTCCAGTTTTTGATCGTTCGTGACGGCACGGGAGATCTTCAAGCCGTGATCAGCAAAGGGGTTCTAGGGGAAGAGCAGTTTGCCCAGTTGGCCAAGCTGACGCAGGAGTCTTCCCTCATTCTCGCGGGTCGGGTCAGGAGTGACGCCCGCGCGCACGGCGGATTCGAGCTTGAGGTCAGCCGTATCGAGCTGGTTCAGATTGCCGAGCCCTTTCCGGTCCAGGCCAAGGAGCATGGCGTGGGCTTCCTGATGGAGCACCGGCATCTCTGGCTCCGGTCAAGCCGTCAACACGCCGTCCTTCGCATCCGACACGAGATTATCCGGGCGTGTCGGAACTTTTTTGACGAGCGAGGCTTTATTCTCCTTGATACTCCCATCTTCACTCCGAATGCGTGTGAAGGCACAACCACATTGTTCCAGACAGACTATTTTGGCGAGCGGGCATATCTGACGCAGAGCGGGCAGCTCTATAGCGAAGCGACAGCTGCAGCGTTCGGAAAGGTCTATTGCTTCGGCCCGACATTCCGGGCCGAAAAATCAAAGACGCGCCGGCACCTGACGGAGTTCTGGATGGTCGAGCCTGAGGTGGCCTTTGCCGAGCTTCCTGAGATGATGGAGCTTGCCGAAGCGTTCCTGAGCTACGTGGTCGGCCGTGTATTAGAAGCGCGCCGCACCGAGCTGGCAACCCTGGAGCGAGATGTCTCCAAGCTCGAACGTGTGAAGCCGCCCTTTCCGCGTATCACATACGAGGAGGCAATCGCACTATTGCAGAAGAAAGGTAATCCGATTCAGCCTGGTGACGACTTCGGCGGCGACGAAGAAACGATGCTGTCGAACGAGTTTGACCGACCCGCGATCGTGCATCGGTACCCCAGCTCAATCAAGGCCTTCTACATGCAGAACGATCCGGAGCGGCCGGAGTTGGCGCTCTGCATGGACGTCCTAGCCCCTGAGGGCTATGGGGAGATCATCGGGGGCGGGCAACGCATCCACGAAATTGAGAAACTCACGGCTCGGATTCAAGAGCACAAACTTCCCGAAGAGGAGTTTCGGTGGTATCTGGACCTTCGCCGCTACGGGTCGGTACCCCACTCCGGCTTTGGGATGGGGATTGAACGGGTGGTGGCCTGGATTTGCGGACTCGATCACGTTCGAGAGACGATTCCCTTCCCTCGCACGTTGTACCGACTGTATCCCTGAGCGCTGAGCCGGTAACGGCTGACCCGCGATGTCCCTGATCAGCGGGGTCGCGAACATGGCGTTCTACTCGCCAACATTTTTTCCTAGACACTCTCCCCCTATTTCCTCCCATTGGCGGTTCGGCCATCGCCTAGTGAAACGACCGAGAAGGTCAGTAAAATCCATGTCTTCTGAATTTCTAGTACAGTGGGGCCGCGTAGAGGCACATGCCGGTCGAGTGAACTTGAAGATGATGCTTGGGACCGAGACCCCAGGCCAGGCCGCGGTCGCGCGCTGGGTGGCTTCTATCTTACGAACAATACAAGATTTTTCTTGACAGGGCGAGTTTGGGATGTATACTTCTGCCAAAAGGTGGGTAGAAGTGGGGGCTAATGGGGTCCCATATGAAAGGCCTGTCCTTTCACACACCCCCGTGCTCCCTGAAGAGGTCCTCCGCTGGATACTCCCGCATCCTGGCGGACGATACCTTGACTGCACTCTCGGCCAGGGCGAGCTGGCCGCTCGGATCCTGGAAAGGAGTGCGCCGAGCGGGTACCTGATCGGAATTGATCGAGACAAGGAGGCGATCACCTCCGCTGCTGAACGTCTTAGGCTGTTTGCGTCGAGGAGCATTTAATTTACGGGAATTTTCGGGACGTGAAGGAGCATCTGCAAGCGATGGGCGTATCCGAGGTGGACGGCGTGGTGTTCGACCTTGGCGTGTCATCGGCTCAACTCGATCGCCCGGAGCGTGGGTTTAGCTTTCTCGCTAACGGCCCTCTGGACATGCGGATGGACCAGACGACCGGTCCCACGGCTGCTGATCTCGTGAACGAGCTTTCCGAAACGAAGCTGGCCGACGTGGTCTATCAGTACGGCGAGGAGCGATATGCGCGTCGGATTGCGCGCGCTGTGGTCCGATCGAGAGCCCACCGTCGGCTGCAAACCACCGCTGAGTTGGTCTCTGTGATTCGGCAGGCCGTCCCGGCGGCCTATCGTCATGGGCGCCTCCACTGCGCCACGCGCACGTTTCAAGCCTTGCGCATAGCGGTGAACCGCGAGCTCGAAGGGCTTGACGCCGCCATACGTGATGCCGCGGATCTGCTGTCTTCCGGGGGCCGACTCTGTGTGATCTCCTTTCACTCGCTCGAAGACCGCATCGTCAAGCAGACGCTGCGCTCGCTCTCCTGTGGTCCTCAGGCCTCCCTGTTGCTGTGTACCAAGAAACCCCTGGTTCCCTCTGAGACGGAACGTCGAAATAATCCCCGTGCCCGGAGCGCCAAACTGCGGGTCGCGGAGCGATTGGCATTACGGAGGTCACCATGAGGACAGGCATTGCCCTGGCCGTGATGAGTCTGGTGTTGCTGTTTGTGTGGGAACGAGTGGATGTCGTGAGGGTGGGGTACCATATCGAGCGGCTCAAGTCAGAAAAGGCAGCACTCGAGCGAGAGCGCGACGAATTGCGCGTCAAGCTCTCTGGCTTAACCGCGCCGGATCGGATCGCTCGCGTGGCCATGGGTCAGCTCGGGATGGTCCGGCCTCGGCAAGGACAGGTGATTTTGGTCAAAGTGCCTGCTCAGACACCTGACCCGACCGGTCCCGCCTCCATGGTACTGGGGCTGGCGAAATTCGCCTCGACGAAGAGGAGCCATTGAGCCAGGCTAAGCCGTATCGAGGGCGGTCCGTCGTCGTCGCTTTCGTTCTGGTGCTAGGGTTTGGGGCGGTGCTCTCCCGCTTGATCGACCTACAGATCCTGCAGGCAGCCAAGCTTGGCGAGAAAGCCGAACAGCAGCACCACAAAGCGGCGGTCGTCGAAGGACGACGGGGCGGCATCTATGATCGACAGGGAAGAATTCTGGCCATGAATATGGAGGTGCCATCGGTGTATGGCGTGCCGACCTCCGTTGAGCATCCGGGGCGCGTCGCGCGTGATCTGACGCGAGTTCTGCCCGTGCGGGCCGACGAGATCGAGCGGAAGCTCAGGCAAAAGAGAAACTTTGTGTGGATCGCTCGGAAACTGGATCCGGAAAGAGGACGAAGGGTAGAGAGCCTTTCGCTGAGAGGCATCGGAACGGTCATCGAGGGACGACGTTTCTATCCCAAGAGGCCGCTGTTGTCGCACGTGCTCGGTTTCACGGGGCTCGACGGTCATGGGCTAGAAGGGATAGAGCGCAGGTATGAATCGACGCTGCGTGGACACTCGCGAAGGGTCATCTTGCAACGTGACGCGCTGGGGAGGACGGTCTTTCCAAAAGGGCTCAGTGAGCTGGGCCCACATTCAGGGAATGACATCTCCCTGACTATCGACGAAGTGATCCAATATGTTGCGGAAAAGGAGCTCTTGGACGCGGTCAATACCTCCGGTGCGAAGGGTGGTGTGGTGATCGTGATGGAACCCACAAGCGGGGAGGTCCTCGCCATGGCCGTGAATCCCCGCTTCGACCCGAACGCGGTGCGGAGCTTATCGGCTGACAGTTGGCGGAACCGGGCGGTCACCGATGCCTATGAACCGGGCTCAACATTGAAAATCGTGATCGCCGCTGCGGCCTTGGAAGAAAAGCTGATGACGCCCAGTTCCATGGTCTTCGCGGAGAACGGCCGGATGCTCGTGGCAAATACGGTCATTCATGACCATGAGAAGTCCGGCTGGCTGACTTTCGCGGACGTGATCCGACGCTCGAGCAATATTGGCGCAGTCAAGATCGCCACGCGACTCGGGGAGGAACGGGTCCATCGCTACCTGCGGGCCTTTGGATTCGGGGAGCGGACTGAGATCGATCTGCCGGGGGAAACCGCTGGCTTGGTGAAATCCCCTGAGGCCTGGGGGGAGCGAACCCTGGCCTCCATTGCGATCGGGCAGGGGATCGGCGTGACGGCGGTCCAGCTTGCCACAGCGGTGTCTGCTGTCGCCAACGGCGGCTGGCTCATGAAGCCGTACCTCGTCTCTGCGATTCGTGACCAACAAGGGCGCCTCATCGCGCAAGTGAGCCCGCAAGTCCGGCGGCGGCCGATCACAGCGGAAACGGCAAGGGTCCTCAGCAAGATCCTGGAAAGCGTCGTCAGGGAAGGCACGGGGAGGAGAGCCGCCGTCCCGTCTTACCGGGTGGCGGGGAAAACGGGGACGGCGCAGAAGTATGATCTCGAGGCCAACGCCTACTCATCGACGCGGTTCGTGGCATCCTTTGTGGGCTACGTCCCTGCAAGGGATCCACGATTGACGATTGTGGTGGTGATCGATGAGCCGCAAGGTGAGGCATGGGGGGGAGTGGTCGCTGCTCCGGTGTTCAGGCGTGTGGCTGAGCAGGTGCTTCCCTATCTCGGGATCTCGACCCATGCACCGGTCGAATTAGCTTTAGTGACGACAGGGTGATGGTGACAGAAGGGAATTGACGGTTGATCGATTGCCGATTGATTCATTGTTCTGAAGTTGCAATGAGTCAATAATTCACTCGTCAATGAACCAATTTCCTTAGGAACGTTCAATGACCTTTGCCGAGCTGGTCGAACCGCTGAAGCTTGTCGAGGAGCACGGCAACTTGAGAGTGGAAGTGAACCGCTTGACCGATGATTCCCGCTTTGTGAAGCAAGGAAGCGTCTTCGTGGCCGTGAAAGGCGGTCGCGTCGATGGCCATGCCTTCATCGGCAATGCCATCACCGCCGGGGCATCCGCTCTGGTTGTGCAGGATCGGGGGGCACCTGAGCTGGGGGCCATCGCGGCTTCAGGACGAGCTGTCCCGACTGTGCGGGTGGAGGATAGTCGGCGGGCCTTAGGGCTCCTGGCCAGTCGGTTGTCCCACGAGCCGTCGTCCCGCCTGAGCCTGATCGGTGTGACCGGGACCAATGGCAAGACCACGGTGACCTATTTATGTAAGGCGATCCTGGAGGCAGGAGGCCGCCGAGTCGGGATCATCGGCACCGTCGGGTACCAGATCGGATCGGAATGGCTTGCTGCCTCGTACACCACGCCCGGAGCGGTCGAGCTCCAGGCCTTGTTAGCTCGCATGGTGGACGCAGGGTTGGACACCGCCATGATGGAGGTGTCTTCCCATGCCCTCGCACTGGATCGCACGGTGGGCTGTGAATTTGACGTGGCGGTCTACACAAATCTGACCCAGGACCATCTCGACTTCCACGCTGATATGGAAGACTACTTCCAGGCCAAGTTGCGCCTGTTTACCGGGTTGACGATGGCCGGGAAGAAATCTCGGCCCAAGCGAGCCATCGTCAACGCGGATGACGCAAGAGGGCATCATGTGTGCGGCGCCACTCCAGTCCCCGTCTGGACGTATTCCATTCAAAAGCAATCCGACATCCGGGCTGAGGACATCTCTCTTTCGCTGGCTGGCACAAGGTTCACGGCTGTGACTCCCGTCGGAAAGTTCCCGGTCGAGGCCAAACTGGTCGGGGAACATAACGTGTACAACATCCTGGCGGCCATCGGGGTTGGCTTGCAGGAGGGCCTGTCGCCGGATGCGATTCGCGGCGGGATTGAGGCGGTCGAGAACGTTTCGGGCCGGTTCGAGCGGGTCCACGCGGGGCAAAACTTCACCGTGGTCGTGGACTATGCCCACACGGAGGATGCGCTTGTCCGCCTGCTGACAACCGCTCAGTCGTTGAAGACCGGTCGCGTGATTACGGTCTTTGGATGCGGAGGCGACCGTGATCGGGGGAAACGGCCGCGAATGGGACGTACGGCAGCACGTCTGAGCGATGTCGTCTTTCTCACGTCGGACAATCCCCGGACTGAAGATCCCATGACGATCATGCGTCAGGCTGAGGTGGGGATTCATGAAGCAATGGACCCGAGCCGGGTACGCTATGAGATGATCGCCGATCGTCGCCTGGCGATCGAAGCGGCCATCGGAGAGGCGAAGGCAGGAGATATGGTGCTGATCGCGGGGAAGGGCCATGAGGATTATCAGATCATCGGCACGAACCGCGTGCATTTCGACGATCGGGAGGTGGCACGCGCCGCCATTCAGAAGTTAGTCCATTGAATTGACGATTGACTCATTGCCAAGAGCAGAGGTACTAAGCGATCAACCCTGCAATCACCCAATGAGTCAATTGAGTAGTGAGATGGCGCTCTTTACGGTCGAGGAGG
>JACZQN010000058.1 GCA_022545705.1 Nitrospirota bacterium
AGCTCCACCAATCACGACCGCTACGGATGCTCGCTGAAGCGCATATTCACCCGCTAAAATGATTCCGCCAATCGCTGCCCCGACTGCCACCCCCAGGAGAAGGATAGGCCCACTGGGCTCTTCGCCGCGCAGGAACATGGCCATTCCCGCCAGGGCACAAAGGAGCAAGAAAATACTTCTTCGCGCCATACACTCACCCCCTTTCTGTTTTTCAGTCTACCATCCAGCGTGCCATTTCCCGGCGCTTACGACTTGAGGGTCAGGAAGAGTGTACGGCCCTGGCGCTTAATGAGCAAGAGCACCACTTGGTGCTGCCCCAGCTCGCCGGCCACCCCTGCATAGTCCTCGAGATCAGCGACCGTCTGACGATTGATTTCGAGGATGATGTCGCCTTCCCTCACACCGGCTCCTTCAGCCGCGCTATCCGGTCGAACACGCACAACCACCACGCCACGCTCTTTTCTCGCCAGCCCAAGACGACTGGCCCAATTCGAGTCCAGATCCCGCACCTCAATCCCGGACAGGAGTCCCGCCGGGGTGGCCGACTTGCCTGGTTCCTGAATCCCCGCTCGAGCGAGGTTCCTGGGCTGCTCGCCGACCGTCACCTTGACGGTCCGAGTACGATTGTCTCGGATCACTTTCACCAGCGCCTTTTTCCCTACCTCTGTCTGCGCGACGACGTTTCTGAGCTGACCCGGATTTTCAACCGGCTTGCCGTCGAACTCCACGATGACATCCCCCCGCTCCAGTCCGGCGCGTTCCGCCGGGCTGTCATTCAAGACATCGCTGACCAGCACGCCTTTGGCCTCTGAAATCCCGAATTGCGCCGCGAGCTCCGGGGACAAGTCCTGGATCGAGACGCCCAACCAGCCGCGCACCACCCGACCGGTCTTGACAAGTTGGTCCAGGATCGAGCGAGCCATATTGCTGGGGACAGCGAAGCCGATCCCCATGTTGCCCCCGCTCCGACTGAAGATGGCTGTGTTTATCCCCACGAGCTCACCACGCTCATTGACCAGCGGGCCGCCGGAGTTGCCAGGGTTGATCGCGGCATCAGTCTGGATGAAATCTTCGTACTCGGCGATGCCCATACGGGCTCGGCCTACGGCGCTGACAATCCCCATCGTCACAGTTTGATTCAGACCGAATGGATTCCCGACGGCCAGAACGAATTCTCCCACCTCCAACTGATCGGAATCCGCCCAAGGGACCGTAGGGAGGTTCTTGGCCTCAATTCTAAGCACGGCGAGGTCGGTCTTAGGGTCAGTGCCGATCAGCTCGGCCTTGAACTCCCGTTTGTCATCCAGGAGGACCTTGATCTCATCGGCATCGCTGACCACGTGATTGTTGGTCACAATCAATCCGCTCGGATCGACGATCACGCCCGATCCCATGCTGCGCTCCATAGGTTCCTTGGGGCGCTCGAACCGCCGGAAGAATTCCTCTCCAAAAAATCGCCGGAAGAAGGGGTCATCGAATGGCATCATGTGCGGGCTTTGGCCCCGGCGCCCGGTGCGTTTGGAGAAAATATTGACCACCGCGGGCTTGACCGCCTTGGCAATGTTGACAAAATTGCGGTCCCCCCCGATCCCGATCGAAACCGGAACGGCCGTCCGTACCGGGCCTCCCTGGAACTTGGGCGAGTCTGGAACCGCATGGCCGAATGGCGTCCACTCCAAGTCGGAGGCCACGATGACGCCGATCAGGATCCCGACGCCTATCAGAAGCGCGCCGACCAGGGCTGGCGCGGTACGTCGTCTCGCGGGCCCGGATTGCTCATGTCCGTTCACAGTGACCTCCTCCGAAGAAAGAGCCGCAGGCTGACAAGAAGACACGCTGACAATGGGCCACCGGCATGTCAGCTTGCTGCCTTGCCACTTGCCCGCTTTTTCGCATTTTTGCTACGGGATTTCCCCCGCATAGATCCCCATGACGGTTTGCAGGAACTTAATCGCTTCAGCTTTGGGACGCTGAAAGGAGTTCCGACCGATGATGGACCCAAAGCCCCCTCCGTCTCGAATCGCACGAGCTTCCTCAAAAAAGTTCTTGTCGTCGCTCTTCGCCCCACCTGAGAATATCACAATGCGTCGGCCATCGAATGCGCTCTGCACCACGTGCCGGACCCGCTCGGAGAGCGTCTTGATCGGGACCTGCTCGGCCTCGTAGACCTTCTTCGCAGCAGCCTGTTCTAAATGGGCAGTGGGGAGCTTCACCTTAATAATGTGGGCCCCAAGCTGTGCGGCAATTTGGGCCGCATACGCCACCACGTCCACCGCAGTTTCCCCTTCCTTGCTCAACGCGGAGCCCCGCGGGTAGGACCAGACTACCACCGCGAGTCCATGACTCTTGGCCTCCTCGGCGATCCCCCGGAGCTGCTCATACATCGCGCTGCAGTGAGCCGATCCCGGGTAAATGGTAAATCCGACGGCTGAGCAGCCTAACCGCAACGCCTCTCGTACGCTGCCGGTCACGGCCGGGAGCGGGTCCTTCTCTTCATGCAAGACGTCATGGTTGTTGAGCTTCAAGATCAGTGGAATTTGGCCTGCATACTGGCTCGCCCCCGCCTCCAAGAATCCGAGGGGCGCGGCATAGGCATTGCACCCGGCTTCCTTCGCGAGTCCGAAATGATAGAGCGGATTGTACCCCGAGGGATTCGAAGCAAAGCTCCTGGCCGGCCCGTGCTCAAAGCCTTGATCAACCGGCAGGATGACAAGCTTCCCGGTTCCGGCAAGCTTCCCATGCCCAAGGAAGCGGGCGATGTTCGTTCGCGTCCCTGCGTTATCACTCGCGTACCAACTCAAGATCTCTCCGATTCGCTCGTTCATCGTCTGCCTCCACAAAGAAAGTGAGGTCCGTTGGGTCGGTTGGGCCTGTTCGGTCCGCTCACGGGCTCAACGGACTGAACAGACTCCACGGGCCTCACGTCATCGTTGCCCTTGGATAAATTGCTCCGCGAGAGTGACCTCGTCCCGGCTTCCAATGAAAAGCGGGACCCGCTGATGCAGCCCCTTCGGCTTGACCTCGAGGATCGGCATCACCCCGGTGCTGGCACGGCCACCCGCCCCTTCGACCACCATCGCCAGTGGATTCGCTTCGTACAGCAGGCGCAGCTTGCCTTCCGGTTTTCCCGTCTCGCCGGGATAAAAGTAAATGCCTCCCGCCAGCAGAAGGCGGTGGACATCCGCCGCTAGACATCCCGAATACCGCGCCGAATACGGCCGTCCCGATGGCGTATCCAGCGCTTTCAGATAATCCAGCAGCCGCTGCGTCTCCTTCGGCCATTTGTAGTAGTTCCCATCGTTGGCACAATAGACCGACCCTTTCGCCGGCATGCGAATGTTTTCGTGCGAGAGGAAAAACTCTCCTACTCCTGGGTCAAGCGTGAACCCGTGCACCCCCTGGCCGACCGTGAAGACCAGTACCGTACTCGATCCGTACATGAGGTAGCCCGCGGCGACCTGCTTGGTCCCCTGACACACTAATTCGGACTCCGAAGGCAGCCCCTCGTGGCCCTCGTGCCGGAGGACGGAAAAGATCGCGCCGAGCGGCATGTTGTTGTCCGTATTGGATGACCCATCAAGCGGATCGAACAACAGCATATACTTGCCGTGCGGCCAGTTTTCGGACAGCCGGAGCGGGTGTTCCATCTCTTCGGAAGCCAGGGCGCAGACGAGCCCGCTGTGCTGGAAGACCCTGATAAAGGTCTCGTTTGCAATCTCATCGAGCTTTTTGACGGCTTCGCCCTGGACGTTTATCTCCCCGGTCATTCCAAGGATGTCGATTAATCCGGCGCGTCGGAGGTCGCGAGCGATCATTTTCCCGACCAGACCGATCTGCGTCATGAGGGCTGAGAACTCCCCAGTGGCGGTCGGGTGAGCGGCCTGCTTCTCGATGATATGGCGTGCCAGGGTAATGGGAAACCGGCTCATGGCTGAACTCCTCAAGGGATCAGGCTTACTTGTGGAATTATATCGGTTTTGCGGAGGCTGAGCAATCGAGCTAGAATGATGCACCCCAGTACGGCAGTTAGGGTGCTGACGGCGGCTTCCACCCACCTACGAGCCGGGCGACCACTGAGCCGATGATCACCTTTGCTTTCATCATCACCGGGATATGGTGGATGTCGTTCGTAAGCCATACTCGGATATTTCCCTCGTTCATGAATATCCCCCGAAACGGCATCACTGCCACGACCCGAACCGCCTCGACGGATCCCCAGGGGCCTTCCACCCTCTCAAGCTCTTCTACTTTCACTTGGAGCTTGTAGTTTTTCTTGTCGTGATGGACATTCATCACCAGGGATGAGCCCGGCACAAGCGAGGGTAGACTCCGGAGGTAATACAGGCACGAAATGGCGTCTTGCGTCCCTGGCGGAATGGCAAGCGTCTCTGCCACTCCGTCCTTGACCGCCACAACCTCGCCCTCCGCATGCCGAAAGGTGTAACTGAAGTCGTTCTCCCGTCTCCCCTCCCGCCTGCGGAATACCATCCGCTGTGGGGTCAGCGTCTCAACGTCAAGAATGGATTCGATACGGTTATCCACCGGGTAGAAGATTGACACGAATGCGTTCGATCTGGCCGTGGTGAGGAGCCTCATCAGAGGACGTCTTGGCGGCACCGGCATGTCAGTCACCTGCATCACGGCGGTTCCAGCCGGAATGCCGAGCCAGGAGATGGAATAGGTGTACCGTTCACCTGGGGCGAACGATTGACTGGCTGTGGGCGTGGAGAGGGGTTCGGAGCGGGCAAGGACACAAGGACCAACCAGTGTTGCGAGCAGGATACTGACGGCTACGGGTGGACACAGACCATGCCAGCTATCTCGCGTACGGCCGGTCACATCCTCAATTTACGCTGAGCATCGGCCAATTCGCCTTCAACGAGGCTGCGGATCTTGGCCAGCCGTTCTTCCGACGAAGCCTCAAACCTGAGCACAAGCGCCGGCTGTGTGTTGGAGGCCCGGATGAGTCCCCAGCCGTCCTCGAACACAACCCGGACGCCGTCTATGGTCACCACGTCACGGATGATCAGCCCCGAGCCCTCATCCAGGCGGGAGGACGCCGCGCGCTCTAAAAATCGCGCTTGAACGAGCTTGACGAGATCAAACTTCACCGTGTCCGGACAGTCCACCCGGATCTCAGGCGTGACCGAGGTGACCGGTAAATCCGCGGTCAGCGCGGAGAGTGGTTTCCTGGCCTTGGCCAAGATTTCGATCAGTCGGCAGCAGGCGTAAATCGCGTCGTCGTAACCAAAATACCGGTCGGCAAAAAACATGTGCCCCGACATTTCGCCGGCGAGCGAGGCACCTTCCGCTTTCATCTTCGCCTTAATGAGCGAATGGCCGGTCTTCCACATGATGGGCCGTCCACCGTGCTGGCTGATATCATCATAGAGGCTCTGGGACGCCTTGACCTCGGAGATGATCGTGCTGCCCGGCCGGGTGGCCAGGATATCCCGAGCATACAGCACCATCAGACGATCACCCCAGAGGATGTTGCCCTGCTCATCTATCGCCCCGATCCGATCGCCGTCACCGTCATAGGCGATCCCCACATCCGCACCCGTCTGCTTTACCGTAGCAATGAGATCCTGAAGATTGTCTACGACCGTGGGGTCGGGATGGTGGTTCGGAAACCGTGGGTCCAATTCGCAAAACAGTCCTGTCACTCGGCATCCCATCTGCTGAATGGCTTGTTCGGCGACGAGCCCAGCCGCTCCGTTGCCGCAGTCCACGACGACGTGCAGGTGCTCAGCCCCTACCGACGCGAAATTGGTCTTCAGATAGGCGAGATACTCGGGGATGAGCGGCCGCACGGACACGGTCCCGGACCCCGAGGCAAACCGGCCAGCCTCAACCAACCTCCCTACTTGCTGGATCTCCTCACCGTGGAGCGCTTCCTTCCCTAGGCACAGCTTGAAGCCGTTATACTCCGGCGCATTGTGACTTCCGGTGATCATGACGCCGCCTTCGACCGGAAGCTGAAACAGAGAGAAGTACAGCACCGGCGTTAGGCAGAGCTCGATATCGAGCACGTTCAAGCCGCTCGCTGTCAACCCACGGACAAGGCTGTCCCGCAGCATCGGCGAGCTCTCCCGCCCGTCTCGGCCCACGCTGACCGTTTTGACCCCCCGTTCGCGCGCCATCGTCGCGAACGCGCGGCCGATCTTCTCGGCCACGTCCTCGGTCAGCTCTTCGCCGACAATGCCTCGAATGTCATATTCGCGAAAAAGCGCCATAAGTCCGCGTTATTCGTGAACCGTTAAACGTGAAACGGCCGGGACGAGTGAAACCGTGCTAGGCGGAAGCCTGAGCGTTTAACGAATAACATTTCACGATTCACGTTTAACGCCTCTCCCGTAATCATCCTGGAATCGAACGATGTCGTCTTCACCCAGGTACGGCCCGTTTTGAACCTCGATAATGTGCAAGGTCTCGGTCCCGGGATTCTCGAGCCGGTGGCGAGTCTGTCTGGGGATGGCCGTACTATCGCTGACACCCAGGGTAAAGACACGATCCCCACACGTGACCTGCGCTGTCCCTGCAATCACAACCCAGTGTTCGCTGCGCTGGTGGTGCATCTGGAGTGAGAGGCGCCCACCTGGATCCACGGTCACGCGCTTGACCTTGTACCCGGGACCTTCCTCGAGAACTGTGTATGATCCCCAGGGTCGAAAGACAGTCCGATGCTCCAGGTGTTCCGGCGCCCCCTGTTTCTTCAGGATCTCGACCACTTTCTTGACGTCCTGAGAACGCGCTTTCGGGCAAATCAAGGTGGCATCCGGTGTGTCCACCACCACCATGTCGGAGAGGCCGATCGTAGCAACCAGCCGCTGATCCGCATAGATGATCGAATTGCGACTGTCCACATCCACTACGTTGCCGCTGAATACGTTACCGGCTCCGCTGCGCTGTGCCACCTCCTCCAAGCTGCTCCAGTTGCCGACGTCTGACCAGCGAAAATCGACCGGAATCACGGTCGCGCGAGACGAACGTTCCATGACCGCGTGATCAATTGAGATCGGTGGCAGCCTTCGGAATACCCTAGCCGCCTCACTACCGGTAGCGCCGACATCCTGGAGTCCACATATCGTCCGCATCGCTCGAGCGATGGCAGACTGGTGACGTGTCAACTCTTCCAAGATGTCCGAAGCGCGCCAGACAAAGATCCCACTATTCCAGAAATAACCGCCGGCTCGGAGGTACCGCCCCGCGGTACTCGCATCAGGCTTCTCGACAAAGCGTTTCACCGGGTAGCCTGTAAGGCCGCTTTGCGAGGCTAGCCGAACCTTCAGATTCGGTTGAATGTAGCCGTAGCCGGTTTCCGGTCTGCTCGGTCGAATCCCAAACGTCACAAGGCGACCGGTTGCCGCCAGCTTGCCCCCGAGTGTGACGGCTGCCCTAAAACGCCTGTCACCCTTGATGACATGATCAGCTGGCAGCACGAGCATCACCGCCTGGGGATCCCGCCGGACGAGCTCATTCGCCGCCAGCGCGATCGCCGGTGCAGTATTCCTGGGTTCCGGCTCAATAATGAAATTATCCTGCAGCTCATCTTTCCATTCACTCAATTGAAACCGAATGGGTTCAGCTTGCGCGGGAGTGGTTGAAATGAACACCCGCTTTGCCGGCACGCAACCGAGTACCCGTCGCATGGTCTGCTGGATCAGGGTTTCGTCTCCGGTGATCCGGAGCAACTGCTTTGGGTAGAGGTGCCGGCTCAACGGCCAAAACCGGGTTCCGCTTCCTCCGGCCAAGATCACAGCGTACAGATGAGCATCCATATCGTTAATCGTGAACTGTTATTCGTTAAACGCTCAGCCTTCCGCCTAGCAAGGTTGTACTCGTCCCGGCCGTTTCACGTGGAACGCTTAACGTTTAACGGGCCCCCGTACCTTAGCCGCAAGGATCAGATCGGCGACTTCCCGCACTGCCCCCTCGCCACCCTTTTTCCGACAGACATAATTGACTACCTTCCGCACGACAGGCACCGCATCAGCAGGCGCGGCTGAGAACCCCACTGCACGGAGTGCTCCCAGATCATTCACGTCATCACCGATGTAGGCCATCTCCCGAAGGCCCACACCGTGCTTGGACTCCATGTCTCGCAGCAGATGTAGTTTGTCCTGCACGCCTTGGTGGATCTCGGGTATCTCGAGCTTCTCCCCCCTCCGCAACACGAGCTTCGTCTGCTCCATTGTGATCAGCGCCGTAATCAGGCCAGCGCGCTGGAGCAGTTTGATGCCCATGCCGTCTCGCGTATTGAACTTCTTGAACTCATCACCAGACTCAGTGAAGTACATTCCCGCGTCGGTCAGCACCCCATCCACATCCGTCGCAAACAGGCGCACGCGCTTCAGCGCATTCCAGATGGTGGTGTGCTGCCGGTTCGTCATTTTGTTCTTACCTCGTGCGGCTGCCATTGCTGTGCAGCGCCTTTCCTTGGCGCATGTCTAGGAGAACACTCCAGACAGGGACACCCTACACGCTCAGAAGACTAGACGCTCACTGGCTGGAATCCTCGCCTAGGCTCTGCCTTGCCTGGAGTCGGCAAGAAGCCGATAATCCGCCTCGACCATCTCCCCGACTAAATCTTTGAACGACACCTGGTACGACCAACCAAGTTTCTGTTTGGCTTTGGAAGGATCTCCCAGAAGGTTCTCGACGTCAGTCGGCCGCAGAAGCTGCGGGTCCGTGACGACGTGCTCGCGGTACTCCAGTCCCAATTGTGAAAAAGCAGCCTCGGCGAATTCGCGGACCGAGTGCTGCTCTCCGGTTGCGATGACGAAATCTTCTGGTTCATCCTGCTGAAGCATCAGCCACATAGCCTTGACGTATTCGCGCGCATGCCCCCAATCACGCCGTGCGTCCAGATTCCCGAGACGCACCTCCTTGGCCAACCCTAACTTGATACGAGCGGCATGGGAGGTAATCTTCCTCGTCACGAACTCGTACCCCCGACGGGGCGATTCGTGATTATAAAGGATGCCCGCGCTGGCCTTGACGCCGTATGCCTCCCGGTAGTTGCGCGTCAGGTGAAACCCTGCGACCTTCGAGATGCCATAGGCCGAACGAGGATGAAACGGCGTGCGCTCTGTTTGCGGGACCTCAGAGACTTTCCCAAACATCTCACTCGAGGCCGCAAAATAGAGCCGGCAGTCAGGTGTGCAGTCGCGAAGTGCGGTGAGAACATAGTGGGTGCCGTTGATATTGGCGTTCAGCGTGGAAAACTCGTCCTCGAATGAATACGCCACAAAGCTTTGCGCCGCCAAATGGTAACACTCATCCGGCTTGACCTCTTGGAAGACACGGTAGATGCTCGGGAGGCTTTCTAGTGAAGCAGCATGCAGGTGAAGTTGGTCTTTCAGATGCAAAATTCTCCAGAGGCGATGTTCCGGATCCTCGATCGCGACGCGACGAACGAGTCCGTGTACTTCATAGCCTTTTCCCAAGAGGAATTCCGCTAAATACGATCCATCCTGGCCGGTGATGCCGGTGATCAAGGCACGCTTCATGACATCCTTAGGAGACCTCCGAAAAAGCCCTAGCCCCGAACTCACCCATGAACCGGCCCAGGGCCTCTTCCCAATGGGGTAGGGTGATCCCAGCTTCAGCCAGAACCCGATTCGCCAACACAGTGTACAGTGGTCGAGGGGCCTCCCGCTTGGCTTCCGCTGTCGTGATAGGAACCACCTTCACAGATAGCCCCGTAAACGAAACGATCGCGCAGGCAAACTCGTACCACGTGCACGACCCTGACCCCGTCGCATGGACCACACCCCGCAGGTCCGTTGCAAGGACTCTCCCCAGTGCGGCTGCCAAGTCGCCAGCATGGGTCGGGCACCCGTGCTGGTCAGCCACTACGCGAAGCTCAGGCTGATCGCGGGCGAGTCGCACGATCGTTTTGACGAAGTTTTTCCCATGCGCACCATAGAGCCAAGCTGTCCGTATAACAAGCGTATTCGGGCACCACGTGAGCGCTAGCCGCTCGCCCTCACGCTTGGAGCGGCCATACGCGTTGATCGGATTCGGCTCATCCATCTCGCGATACGGCGACCCCTTGTGCCCGTCGAACACGTAATCGGTAGACAGATACAACAGCCGGGCTCCGGCCTTAGCTGCCGCCCGAGCGACCTGCTCCGTTCCGCCCGCGTTGATGGCCATCGCCAACTCGGCCTCCCGCTCGGCACCATCCACATCAGTATAGCCCGCAGCGTGGATCACCGCTTCAGGCTGAGCGGCACAAATGCGCTCGCTGACATCAGGCTTCAGGAGATCAAACTCCGGTAACTCTGCAAGCTCGAGCGTCTCCCTGTGCAGTACCCGTCGCAGTTCGTGCCCCAGTTGGCCCTTGGCGCCTGTGATCAGGATGCGCATCAGCCTGCTTCCTCCAGCCGCTTCCGATAGACCTCCTCATAATAGGCGCGAAACTCTCCGGCTTTGATCTTCCGCCACCAAGACTCATGCGTCCGATACCAGTCCACTGTTGTACAGAGGCCTTCTTCGAACCGAACCCTCGGGCTCCAGCCTAACAGCCGAAGGCGGGACCAGTCCACCGCATACCGGCGATCATGGCCCGGGCGATCTTCAACGAAACGGATCAACTCCATGGATTTCCCAAGATGTTTGAGAATCATCTCGGCTACTGTGATATTTTCCTGCTCGTTTCCCCCGCCGATGTTGTACACGTTCCCCGGGGCCCCATATCGCAGTACATGCTCGATCGCCCTGCAATGGTCATGGACGGACAGCCAATCTCGGCGGTAGCGCCCATCTCCGTACAGTGGAAGAAGCTGGTCATCGATGGCATTGGTAATGAACAGTGGAATGAACTTTTCAGGATATTGATTAGGACCATAGGTATTGCTGCCTCGGGTAATCAACACCGGAAACTTGTATGTCGCCCAGTAGCTCAGGACCAGTAAGTCCGCTCCAGCCTTGCTGGCTGAGTACGGACTCCTGGGAGCGAGCGTATCGTCCTCCTTGGACCAACCGTGCTCTACGCTTCCGTAGACCTCGTCGGTGCTGACTTGGAGGAAACGTGCCACCTTCGCTTTGCGAACCTCTTCCAGCAAGACAGCGGTGCCGACCACGTCGGTCCGTGCGAAGCTGTTCGGCTCCAGGATTGAACGGTCCACGTGAGTTTCTGCGGCACAGTTCACGACCGAGTCGATATTGTGCTCCTTTAGCACGCGCTCCACGGTTCCGGCATCGCAGATATCCCCATGCACAAAGGCATAGCGGGGATCGTGCGCCACATCAGCTAGGTTCTCCAGGTTCCCCGAGTAGCGGAGCGCATCCAGGTTCACCACAGGGTTGTGGCCTTCTGACAACAACCGCCGCACCAAATGGGAGCCGATGAAGCCAGCTCCGCCAGTTACGAGAATGCGCATAAGGCTACAGTTTGTTCGCGCCAGTTTGAGCCACCAGTTGATTCGCTTGGAGCAATGAGGCAGTCGTGCCTGCGTCGGTCCACCACCCTTCCAGAACCTCCCAGGTGAGTTGCCTCGCCTCGATGTACGCGTTGTTGACGTCCGTGATCTCCAGCTCTCCTCGCCCAGACGGCTTCAGCGTCTTGATGATGTCAAACACTCGCGCATCGTAAAAGTAGAGCCCCGTCACCGCATAAGGCGAACGGGGCTGTTTCGGTTTTTCCTCGATCTTGACGACTCGGTCACCGTTAAGTACTGGCACCCCGAATCGTTGCGGGTCCTTCACTTCTTTCAACAGGATCTTCGCGCCAACCTTCTGCTCCCGAAACGCCTGCGTCGCGCGCACGATATTTCCCTCGATAATGTTGTCGCCAAGTACCACGCAGACCGGCTCTCCGTCCGCGAAGTATTCCGCCAGCCGTAGCGCATCGGCAATTCCCCCTTCGCCCTCCTGATACGTGTAGTCCAGATGATGGAGACCAAACTCTTTTCCGTTGCCAAGCAGCTTGAGAAAATCCCCGGCATTATTGCCGCCCGTCACCAGCATGATCTCGCGGATGCCCGCATTCACGAGCGTCTGGATCGGGTAGTAGATCATCGGACGATCGTAGACAGGAAGCAGGTGCTTATTGGTCACCTTCGTTAAAGGATGCAGTCGACTCCCGAGGCCTCCTGCTAGAACAACTCCTTTCATGTGATTTCCCTATTGGGATTGTTGCAGAGCATTGCGAAAGTACTCGATCGTCTTACGCAAGCCGTCTTCCAATTCGACCTTGGGCTCCCAGTTGAGCAGGGCTTTGGCGTGCGTAATCTCCGGCCTGCGCACCCGTGGGTCATCAACAGGAAGCGGCTCATGCTGGATGGGACTACTCGATCCTGTCAGCTTCAGCACCAGTCGTGCAATATCCATGACAGTCAGTTCCCGAGGATTTCCGATATTCACCGGATCATGCATGCTGCCAAGCTTCCGGCCCGTCGGTTCCTGGTGAAAACCGGATCGTTCAGTTCGTTCGGCTACACTGGTCCCCGAGTCGGCCATCAGGAGGGCCACGATACCTTGCACAAGATCGTCGACATAGCAGAAACTCCGCGTTTGAGAACCATCTCCATAGACCGTCAGTGGCTTGCCCTGGAGAGCCTGGACGATAAAATTGGACACGACCCGGCCGTCGTTGATTCTCATGCGAGGTCCGAAGGTATTAAAGATGCGGACGATCCGCGTGTCCAGGCCATGGTACCGATGATAGGCCATCGTCATCGCTTCGGCAAACCGTTTGGCTTCGTCATAGACGCCGCGTGGGCTGATGGGGTTGACGTTCCCCCAATAGGACTCGGGTTGGGGGTTCACCAGTGGATCGCCGTACACCTCGGAGGTGCTGGCCAGCAGAAAGCGCGCATCTTTGGCCTTGGCGAGGCCGAGCGCTTTGTGTGTGCCCAGCGCCCCGACCTTCAGAGTCGCAATGGGCAACTCGAGATAGTCCCGCGGACTGGCGGGAGAGGCGAAATGCATGACCGCGTCCAGTCGCCCATCCACGTGCAGGTAGTCGCAGACATTGTACTTCACGAAGCTAAACCGCTCATGACCCATCAAGTGAGCGATATTCTCGGGACGCCCAGTGACAAAATTGTCCATGCACACGATTTGGTGGCCTTGGCCGACCAAATAGTCGCAGAGGTGGCTTCCCAGAAATCCCGCCCCTCCTGTGATCAAGACGCGCATGGGTTCAACTCTCAACGATTCTCAATCCCGCTGATGAAACGCGCCATCGTAATCATATCTATAATTAGCTTGCCACCTTTTGGTACACAGCGAGTGTATCCCGTGCAGTCTGGTCCCAGGAAAACTTCGCTGCCTGGACGAGGCCCTTCTCACGCAAGGCCCGGCGCAGGTCTGAATCTGACAGGACCCGGTCCATTGCACGAGTCATCCCCGCGACATCTAAGGGATCAACTAGAATGGCCGCGTCCCCTGCGACTTCCGGCAACGAGGAGGCGTTTGAGCTGATGACCGGGCATCCGCAAGCCATCGCCTCCAGGACCGGGAGCCCGAACCCTTCATAACGGGACGGAAACACAAAGAGCGCGGCTCGCTGGTAGAGTTCGATCAGGCGCTCGTCGGTCACGACCCCGGTGAATACAGTTTGCTTCTCAATTCCCACCCTTGAGACTCGATCCCGGATGTCCTGTCTACGCCGAAAATCACCGACCAGGACGAGCTCGTGTGCATCACGGAGAGACAGCGGCAGTCTAGCAAACGCATCGACCAGTGTCTCGACATTCTTCGTCGGATCAGCTCCGGCAACACACAGCACATAGGGTCTGGCACCGGTATTGGATTGCTTCGAGGGAGAAGGTCGAAACCTTTCCAAATCAACCCCCTGGTACACCACGGTGATCCGACTCGGCCGCACATCGCAATGTCGCATAATATCCCGACGTGAGCATTCTGAGACAGTGAGCACGTGATCAATTCTTTCCCACTGATCCCCCACGAGAACCCGTTCCACCAGGCTGTTTAGATTGCGGCGACGAC
>JACZQN010000059.1 GCA_022545705.1 Nitrospirota bacterium
TTGGCCAGAAGGCTCCCAGCCATTTCCGGATCAAACACCACCGGCGCCCGTTGGGTGGGTATCTTGCGCGCCCCAAGTCGACGGAGCGTGCGCCGAGCTGCTTCCCGCCCGACTGCCTCAGGGCTGTCCAACCGGGCGTAATGACGCTGGACGGCGTACCAGGCATCACGCTGCATTGCTCCGCTGTCGGGGTCTGTCGCAATCGGCGAGACTGACACCGAGAAGGTCGAACTGCGGTATTCCCCCAAAAACCCGCGGGTGTTGGCCAGCACCTTTCGGCCGGCCACCGAACTGAACTCCGCACCTTCCGAGTTCGTGATCCTGGAGTCCTCCGCTTGCGCGGAAGCTTCAGCCCGACGCGCCAACTCAATCTGTGTCTCGGTGCTGAGGACGGTCGGATCATAGAGGGACAGATCTGGAAGATCCTTGGCCATGAGATCCCCGTCCGGGAGCCCAGACACCCCATCCTCGACCACGGCCCGGGCCAGCGCACAGGTGTCGGATACGAAGCGGTCTAGAGACTCCTTCGCAAAATCCGAGGTTGACGAGCTGGCCGATCGCTTGCCAAAGAACACCCGGAGCCCCAAACGCTTTTCCCTGGCCTTGGTGAGCCGATCAATCGCGGAGAGCCGAACCTGCACAGAAAACGTCTCACTATCTCCGACGATGACGTCCGCATCGGTTGCTCCACACCCGTTCGCTCGATTCAGCAAGTCCGCGGCTACTTGCGCGAGATCGCGGGTGGTTGTCAGTAGATTCGGTGACATCTCGGAGCCTGAGGGTCAGCTCTTCGTGCCGCCTACGGTCATCTCATCGACACGAATGGTCGGCAATCCGACTCCGACCGGCACCGTCTGTCCGTCTTTGCCGCATGTGCCGATTCCTTCGTCGAGCTTCTCATCCTGCCCCACCATCGAAACCTTGGTCAAAATCTCCGGTCCGTTCCCGATCAGCGTCGCCCCCTTGACCGGGCGCGTCACGGCTCCATCCTCAATCAAGTAGGCTTCGCTCGCCGAAAACACGAACCTGCCATTGGTGATGTCCACCTGGCCTCCCCCGAATGACACCGCGTAGAGACCGTATTTCACCGACCGGATAATGTCCTGAGGATCCGACTCGCCGGCCAGCATGAATGTGTTCGTCATGCGGGGCAGCGGGATAGACTGAAAGCTTTCGCGACGGCCGTTCCCCGTCAAGGGAATACCGAGCAACCTCGCGTTCAGCCGGTCCGTAATGAATCCTTTCAAGATACCTCGCTCGATCAGCACCGTTCGGCTGGTCGCTGTACCCTCGTCATCCATATTGAGCGAACCGCGCCGAAACGGCAGCGTCCCGTCATCAATAATCGTACAGACCTCTGAGGCGACGCGACTGCCCAACAAGTTCGTGAATGCGGAAGTCTTCCGGCGAATAAAGTCTGCTTCGAGCCCATGCCCGATCGCCTCGTGCAGCAAAATCCCAGGCCACCCTCCGGCCAGGACAACCGGCATGACCCCGGCCGGGGCTTCAACTGCCCGGAGGTTGAGAATGGCCTGCCGGGCGGCCTCCCGGGCATAATGCCGGTAGCGGTCCTGCTCGTAGTAGAACTCGAACCCGGCACGCCCTCCTCCGCCGAAGGTGCCGATTTGCCGGTTGCCCCCTTCTTCCGCGATGCAGGTCACCTGCAGGCGAGACAGAGGCTGGACGTCCCCGACCACCAAGCCTTCCGAAGTCGCCACCACCACAATCTTGTGCTCGGTGTTGAAGGAAGCCATGACATTTTTAATCCGATCGTCGTAGCGGCGGGCTTCTGCGTCAATCAAATTCAGGAGCCGCACGCGCTCGTCGGTGGGCACGTCAGCAATCGACGTTGTGGCGGGGTAGAGATTACGCGTCGGCCGGGCACGGTGGGTGACGGCCACGGGTCGTTCCCCCTGGGGAGAGTTGGCGATGTAACGGGCCGTGTCCGCCGCGATTTCCAGGTCACGTCGGGTTAACTCATCCGAATAGGCAAATCCCGTTTTTTCTCCAGCAGTCGCGCGCACGCCTCCCCCTTGGGACACACTCTTGGACGCACGCTTGACGATACCC
Source organism: Nitrospirota bacterium (assembly GCA_022545705.1). Taxonomy (GTDB): domain Bacteria; phylum Nitrospirota; class Nitrospiria; order Nitrospirales; family Nitrospiraceae; genus JACZQN01. Next base: position 2,071 of record JACZQN010000059.1, read on the forward strand.
TCTTCCATGGAGACCGATTCACACACGCGCGACTCGAGGTAGACGTCGGCATAGTCCACATCGCGCACCTTGACCCTACCGAGAGCATGCTGAATGACCTTCTCAGTGATGCCGAACTGAGAGAGCTCCGCAATCTGATTCGTCGTCATCCGATGTGACTCCTGTGTGTGAAGCGGAGCAGAGTATAGCTGATTCCCTTCAACCGCCGCAACGGGCGATAAACAAGCAACCCCGCGTCGTTTCAAGCGAAAATCGTTTGACATTTGAGGCGTTGCTTATTAGATTAGGATTACGCCCACCGCTCTTCATGAAGACTTTCAACGAAACAAAGGACCCCTGTGACGATATGACGAAAGGCACGGTCACGAGTCTTGACCACCTCACCGAACCTGAACTGATCTCGCTCCTAGACCCTGAAGTGCTGCCTCGGCACCTTGCCATTATCATGGACGGCAACGGCCGCTGGGCCGAGGTGCGCGGGCTTCCTCGCATGGCCGGCCACCAAGAGGGCATCAAGTCGGTACGTGAAATCGTTGCCCTCTGTCGGGAGATCGGCATCGGTGCTCTGACTATCTACGCCTTCTCGCAGGAGAACTGGAAGCGGCCGGCCGTTGAGATCAACGCCCTGATGATGCTGCTCGAGCAGTATCTCCAGACTGAATTGGAGGCCCTTATCGAAACCGGCGCCCGATTCCGGGCCATCGGGCGAGTGGATTCCCTCCCTTCCTCAGCGCTGAATTGGGTTCGGAAGGTTGAACGGGAAACCGCCCACCTGGACAAGCTGCACCTCAACGTCGCACTGAGCTACGGGGGAAGGTCCGAAATCGTGGACGCGGTTCGGCGCTTAGCACAGGACTGCAAGGACGGCCAGGTCCAACCAGAAGACATTGATGAGACCCTGCTCGAAGGGTATCTCTCCACGCACGGCCTCCCTGACCCAGACCTACTGATCCGAACCAGCGGCGAGGCCCGCATCAGTAACTTCCTCCTCTGGCAACTGGCCTACACCGAGATGTACTTCACGCCGACCCTCTGGCCGGACTTTCGTCGGCGTGAGGCGTTGCTTGCCTTCCTTGAATATCAGAAGCGAGCACGTCGATTCGGCCGGGTCCAAGGCGCCGTCTGTTCACAGAACGGACTGTGAGACGGGGTGCCATTGGCTGCCGACCGGACGACGAATCAGTCCTGCGAGAGGAGCGCGACCAGTCTGGCCCGCGATGGCCGCCGAGTATATGCGGCGCTCGTCTTCGCGCCGCTGTTTTATGTCCTCGTTCGCTACGGCACACCGGTCGCCTTCTTCACGCTCGTCACGGCGGCGGCGCTCCTCGCGTTGGTCGAATTCTACCGCCTCTATTTTGTCAATCAGCGCGTCCCAATCGTGGCGATGGCCTTGGGGCTCAGCCTCAGTGGATTGTTGCTCGCAAGTTTGCAGTGGCCGGAACTGATCTCGGAACGGGTGGTTCTCCTGCTGAGCCTCATGGCGGTTCTGACGTATCGGCTCGGCTCGAGACGCAGCCTCTCGCAGAGCCTGATCGACTCGGCTGTCCTGATCTTCGGCATTCTGTATATCAGCCTCACACTCGGGCATTTGCTGTTGACCCGTGCCCAGGAGGGAGGCCAATTCCTGATTTTTTTTGTCGTCCTGGTGACGTGGGCCAGCGACACAGGCGCCTACTACGTCGGTCGGACGCTGGGGCGCCACCGGCTGGCGCCCATGGTCAGTCCCAATAAGACTGTCGAGGGCTTGATCGGAGGCCTGGTCCTCGCCGTCCTACTCGCGCTCGCGGCACGCGCCTGGTTTCTCCCATCATTCACTGTGGCCGACTGTCTGGCCACGGGCGTGCTCCTTTCCTTGGCTGGGTCGCTGGGGGATCTCGCCGAATCGGTCCTGAAGCGCAGCGCTGGCGTCAAGGACTCCGGTACCATCCTGCCAGGGCATGGCGGGATGCTGGACCGACTCGACAGCCTGCTCTTCACGGCGCCAGTGTTTTATTACTACGTGTCGTTCGTGAAAGGATCGGCAACATGAAGCAGATCGTCATTCTGGGCTCGACCGGATCGATCGGAACCAATACGCTGGACATCGTGGCGAAGTTCCCTGAAGAGTTCCGCATCGTCGGTCTTACGGCAGCGACCAAGGACGAAAAGCTGGAGGAGCAGCTCCGCATGTTTAAGCCTCAGATAGTGGCACTCGCCGACCACGCGGCGGCCGCGAGGCTGCGGGCCCGCTGCAAGGACCTCCCTGTCGAGATCCTGTCGGGTCTTGAGGGCGTGGCGCAGGTGGCCCGGCTGCCGGAAGCTGCGCTGGTCATTTCTGCGATTGTCGGAGGAGCTGGATTGGTCCCGACCCTTGCAGCAATCCGGGCCAGGAAGCAGGTCGCCCTAGCAAACAAGGAACCGATGGTGATGGCCGGCCACTTGATGCAGGAGGAGGCCCGTCGCCATGGGGTCAGAATTTTCCCCGTGGACAGCGAGCACAGCGCCATCTTCCAATCCATGGAGGGTCACCGTCGGGAGGACATCCGGCGCCTGATCCTGACCGCGTCAGGCGGCCCTCTGTGGGAACTGTCTCGCGAACAGATGCGAGACGTGAAACCCGCCCAGGCGTTGCAGCATCCAAACTGGAAGATGGGCTCCAAGATTACCATCGACTCGGCGACCTTGATGAACAAAGGCCTTGAGATTATTGAAGCCCGGTGGTTATTCGACATTCCCCCTTCTCAAATTGAAGTCCTTGTCCACCGCGAATCTATCATCCATTCTCTGGTAGAATATAAAGATGGATCGGTGATCGCCCAGTTGGGCTTACCGGATATGCGTACGCCGATCTCGTACGCCATGCAGTATCCAGCGCGTGTCCCTCTCGATACTCCACCGCTGGATCTTGCAAGTATTGGCACATTGACCTTCTACCAGCCCGACCACGAACGGTTTCCGTGTCTCGGGTTGGGCTACCAGGCGCTGCGGACCGGAGGGACGAGCCCCGCAGTGCTGAACGCAGCGAACGAGATCGCGGTGGCAGCCTATCTCCAGGAAGGCATCGGATTCCTGGATATCGCCGACGTGATACGGACGACGACGGAGGCCCATACGGCCAGCGAGGTGAGCACCGTGGAGGATGCGCTCGAGGCGGACCGATGGGCGCGGGAAAAAGCGGAAGAGCTCGTGCATGCGCTCGCTCGATAACCGACAGGGAGGATAGTCCATCGTGCTGAACGTTGTTGCCTGGTCTCCGGACGCCATCTGGGTCATCGCCCAGAAAGTCTGGTGGTTCCTGGTGGTGCTGGGAGTGCTGATCTCGTTTCATGAGTTCGGCCACTTTCTGGCCGCTCGGTGGGTCGGCGTCACAGTCCTGAAATTTTCGTTGGGCTTCGGGCCAAAGCTGTTCGGCCGGCAAGTCGGCGACACCGAATACGTGGTCTCAGCCGTGCCGCTCGGCGGATACGTCAAGTTGTTCGGCGAGGAAGAAGGCGAAGCGCTGACCCCCGAAGATCAGCGACGGTCCTTTACGCACAAGCCGTTGCTCAGCAAGATGTTCATTGTGGCGGCCGGTCCTGGGTTCAACTTTTTGCTGGCCTACTTGATCTTCGCCGGGTGGCTTTCCACCGGGGCGCCCCTCCCAATGCCGTCGCTTCGATTACTGACGGCCGAGGTGGAAGCTCTCCTTCCGGATTCCCCAGCCGATCGGGCCGGCTTACGTGTCGGAGACCGAGTTGTCAGCATCAACGACCAGGAGATCTCCACAAGGCCCGAGCTGGTGGAAACGATTGCCACCAGCAAGGGCAAATCGCTCACCATTGAGGTGCGGCGGAATGGCCAGGTCAAGACCTTCGTGGTGATGCCGGTCCCTTCCCCCGTGACGGGCGGAGACTCAGACGACACCTTCTACACGATCGGCATCGAAGAGCCGCCCCCGGTGGTGCGCGCCGTGATGAATGGGCTTCCTGCCGCTGCCGCGGGATTCCAACCAGGCGACCGGGTGGTGGCCATCGAGGGGAAGGAGATCCAAAGCTGGTCGGAGATGACCGTCGTGGTCAAGACACATCCGGGTCGTCCCCTTCGATTCGAGGTCTTGCGGGATGGCAGTCGCGTGGTCCTAACGGTGACCCCGGCCGAGGAAGAAAGAGAGGTGAATGGCCAGATCATCAAGGAAGGGCGCATCGGTATTTCCGGTCGGCAGACCTTCGTATGGGCGACCTCCCCTGCCATGGCTCTTATCCAAGGGATGCAGGCGACGTGGCGCTGGTCAGAATTAACCATGGTGGCGCTCTACAAGCTGATCACGGGGGAGATCTCGCGGAAACATCTTGGCGGACCCTTGATGATCGCCAATATCTCAGGCAGCGCCGCCGAACAGGGGGTCTCCAGCGTCCTTTTCTTAATCGCCATCCTCAGTATCAACCTGGGAATTCTGAATCTCCTGCCGATTCCTATCCTCGACGGCGGGCACTTGCTGTTCTTTGGGATCGAAGCGATTATGCGAAAACCCCTGGGCGAGCGCCAACGCGAGGTGGCCCAGCAGGTAGGATTAGCCCTCCTTGTCTGCATCATGGTCTTCGCATTCTGGAATGATATCGAGCGCTTACTTTCCCGGTAACCCGCTGCATGCGTACCTCCCAGGTCCTGATCCCCACGCTCCGGGAAGATCCCGGCGAAGCTGAAACCGTCAGCCACCGCTTGATGCTCCGCTCCGGGATGATCCGCAAAGTCGCGGCCGGGATCTACACCTACCTGCCGTTAGGACTCCGGGTTCTCCGCAAGATCGAACACATCGTCCGAGAGGAGATGAACCGGGCCGGCGCGCAAGAACTGCTCATGCCCATCGCCTCCCCCGCCGAACTCTGGCAGGAAACCGGCCGGTGGGGTTTCTACGGCAAGGAATTGTTCCGGTTCAAGGATCGTCACGACCGAGACTTTTGTCTCGGCCCGACACACGAGGAAGTGATCACCGACCTGATTCGACGTGAAGTCCGGTCCTACCGCCAACTTCCGCTGAATTGCTATCAGATCCAGACGAAATTCCGAGACGAAATTCGACCCCGCTTCGGACTGATGCGGGGGCGCGAATTTATCATGAAGGATGCGTATAGCTTCGATAGGGACGAAGAGGGGGCCCGGCTGAGCTACCAGAAGATGTACGACGCGTATAACCGCATCTTCACGCGTTGCGGCCTGACCTTCCGCCCGGTCGAGGCGGATACCGGCCTGATCGGCGGAACGTCCTCACACGAGTTCATGGTCCTCGCCGAAACCGGCGAAGAGACGATCGTCTATGCGCAGGGAGGCACCTACGCGGCCAATGTCGAGCGGGCGGAGGTCCGCCCCCCCACGGAAAGCGCGAGCGAGCCGCTGCGTCCTCTCCGGAAGGTGCCGACGCCTGGTGCCCGCACGGTGGAGGAGGTCACCACGCTCTTGCAGACGACCCCACAACGGCTGGTGAAAACGCTGCTCTACACGACGCCCCAAGAGACGGTGGCGGTGCTGCTTCGGGGGGATCATCAAGTCAATGGAATCAAGCTCGCGAAGCTCTTGGGAGTGACGGACCTCGAGCTGACACCACCGGAGAAGGTCATGGCAATCACCCACGCGCCGGTTGGATTCGCCGGGCCGATCGGTCTGTCCCACACGCGCATTGTTGCCGATCATGCTGTGAAGGCGTTACGCAACATCGTTGTGGGGGCCAATGAAGGGGACGCGCATTACGTCGATGCCAACTGGGAGCGGGACTTTTCAGTGGAGCAGTTTGCAGACCTCCGGAACGCGCAGACCGGGGATCCTTCTCCGCGGGGTGACGGACCGCTCCTCATCGCCCGCGGCATCGAGGTTGGGCACGTCTTCATGCTGGGCACGAAATATAGCCAAGCGATGGGGGCCACATTCCTCGATCCCCAGGGGCGAGAATGCCCGCCGGTGATGGGGTGCTATGGGATTGGAATCGGCCGGACGGCAGCCGCCGCCATTGAGCAGAACCACGATGCCAAAGGGATCATCTGGCCCGTGCCGATCGCACCGTTTGCGATCCACTTGTTACCGCTTCACCAGTCAGCCCGGGTCACGGAGGCCGCCCGGTCTCTGTACCACATCCTCACGGACGCCGGTGTCGACGTGCTCTGGGATGATCGCGACGAACGGGCCGGCGTGAAATTTAACGACGCCGACCTGATCGGCGCGCCCTACCAGCTCGTCATCGGCGAGAAGGGCCTGGCGCAGGGCACCGTGGAGCTGAAAGAACGCAAAACCGGGACCGTGAAGCCGCTGGCTCCCGGGGAAGTCCTCCAGCAGGCCAAACAACGCCTGGACTCTGGTTCTGCAGGGGCCTAGAGGTCTGGCGGCCACGCCTCAAGATATTGATTCTGCTTGCCTTCAAGCCGTTTTCATCCTACCTTTAAACTAGGTTCACCACCAGGGGCAGGAGTGTGCTCCTCGCAGGCGCCAAGCCCCCTTCAACCCATGCCAACCCTTGCTCTATGGGGCAGTTCAGGCCCGACGGGAAGGCAAGTGTCTAAGACAGCGGCATGATGGACACCAAAGTTCTACCTGACAACCTCAAGGTACTGCAACAACAGGTCGCGTATGCGGAGAAGGTCAAGCGCATCACGAACCAGATCCATGCCGCGAAGGATATGGATCAAATCCTTCTCGACCTGCATAACGACATTCTTGGCCTCTTCGACGCAGAGGAGTTATCGCTCTTCGCCGTGGCTGAGGACGGCAAAGAGATATTCTCGAAGGCTCAGACTATTGATGCCGTGCAAGAACTTCGCTTCCCGATTAGCGAACAGAATATCGCCGGGTTTTGTGCGAAGTATCTTCGTCCGGTCAATGTCGAAAACGCTTACAACAAAGCCGAGTTGTCGAAAATCAACCCTGCCCTCTGCCACGACAGTTCCTGGGACAAACAGAGCGGGTTCCGCACACGGCAGGTCCTTGCCTATCCGATTCTGGCCGATAACAAATACCTGATGGGCGTCCTCCAGCTCATCAACAAGAAAAGTGGCGGACGATTCACCGCTGCCGATGAGACATCCGTCGCCGAAATCTGCAAAGGTCTCGGCATCGCCTTCTACAATCTGCGGACACTGTCCAAGCGGAGGACGGCGACAAAGTTCGACACCCTCCTCGCCGACGGTCGGATTACCCAAGCCGAGCTGGACGCAGCGATCGCCGAAGCGAGGAAAAGACGGGCGGATGTCGAAACGGTGGTGATGGAGAAATACCAGATCCCCAAGGCGGACCTCGGCAAGTCCCTCAGCCAGTTCTATCGGTGTCCCTTTATCGAGTACGATGACCGGGTTATTATCGATCGTGATCTGCTCAAAACCATCAACGTGGACTACCTTAAAAAGAGCTTTTGGATTCCGCTCAGGCGAGACAAGAACGGGGTCGAAATCCTCGTTGACAACCCCAACGATCTGGACAAAATCCAGGATATCAGGCGGAGTTTCTCGGGGCAGAAGCTCTCGTTCTCCGTGGCGCTCCGGAAGGACATTACGCAGTTCATCCAGGTCGCGACCGGCCAGGAGGAGACCGCAGCTGCGGGAAACATTTCCGACATCCTCGGGGAGCTGGTCAACGAAGCCGCGGACGAACTAGAGGAGGACGCCGCGGCGGCGGCGGGGGTCTCTGAGAACGACAGTGCGATTGTGCGGTTGTCGAGTCAGATCATCTCGGATGCCTATCGCATGGGCGTGTCCGATATCCATATCGAACCCTATGGCGAGAAGCAGGAGACCGTCGTCCGGTTCCGCATAGACGGCAGCTGTTCCGAGTACATGAGAATTCCTCCGACTTACCGGCGGGCCATTGTCTCCCGAATCAAAATTATGGCCAACCTGGACATCGCCGAACGCCGCAAGCCCCAAGACGGCAAGATCAAGTTCAATGTCGGTGGGAGAAAAGAGATCGAGCTGCGTGTCGCGACCATGCCGACCGCCGGGTATAACGAGGATGTCGTCATGCGGATCCTGTCGGCGAGTGAGGCCCTGCCGCTTGAGAAAATGGGCTTCTCCGAGCGGAACCTGAGCGAATTGATTCGCATCGCCAAAAAGCCCTATGGGCTGATCTTGTGTGTGGGTCCCACCGGGTCCGGGAAAACGACCACGCTCCATTCGGTCCTCGGCCACATCAATACACCTGACCGGAAGATCTGGACTGCAGAAGATCCCGTCGAGATCACCCAGTACGGTCTTCGCCAAGTGCAGGTTCACCCCAAGATCGGGTTCACCTTCGCGGTCGCGATGCGTGCCTTCCTCCGGGCCGACCCGGACATCATCATGGTGGGCGAGATGCGTGACAGGGAAACTGCCGACGTCGGGATTGAGGCCTCGCTCACGGGGCACCTGGTGTTGTCCACCTTGCACACGAACAGCGCCTGCGAGACGCTCACACGGCTCCTCGATCTGGGCTGCGATTCCTTCACGTTCGCAGACGCCATGCTCGGGGTCCTGGCGCAACGGTTGTCCAAGCGAATCTGCGTGAATTGCAAAGAGGAGTATCACCCACCTCAGGAAGAGTACGACGAGCTGGTGGCCGGCTACGGGGAAGAGCCATGGAGCCAACTGGGGATCAAGTACGATAACCACTTCAAACTCCAGCGTGGAAAAGGGTGCGAGGAATGTACCCATAGTGGATTCAAGGGCCGCTTAGCGATTCATGAACTGGTGATCGGCACGGACACGATGAAACGTCTGGTGCAAAGCAAAGCCAAGACCGAAGAGATGCTCAAGCTCGCCATCGATGAAGGCATGACCACCCTTGTTCAAGACGGTGTGCACAAAACCCTCCAGGGGCTGACCACGATGAAGCAAGTCAAGGCCGTGGCCATCAAATAGTCCGACCGGGTTCCGGCATTCCAGAGAACCCCCGCTTGAACAACCCGTAGGCCAGTTCCTTCAATCCCCTCTCACCAGTCGAGCTTGCACACCGAACCCCACGCCAGCTCACCGCTCGTCATCCAGAGGCTGTGTATCAGCAGGGTTGCTTGCGAGGATGCACCTGGAGGATAGTGTGGAGCAAGGTCTCAACACCTTGGCATTACCTCATGCCTGAATGCAGGGAGGGGGAGTTCCATGCCTCGGTACACAGAAAGGATCGAACAGGAACGCGCGAAGTGGCGTCAATTCAAGCGCCAGCGCCCAGCGGATATTCCGAGAGCTGGCCCGGGGCAGGAGTCCGTCTGGGACTATCCACGTCCCCCGCGCGTGGAGCCGGTGCCGAACCGGCTTCGAGTCGAGTTCGCCGGCATTGTTCTCGCGGAGACCGTTTCCGGGTTCCGAGTTCTTGAGACTTCGAGCCCGCCGGTGTACTACTTCCCACCAGCCGACATTCGGATGGAATGGCTCGTCCGTGGCGAGCGAACGACGCTCTGTGAATGGAAGGGATTGGCAACCTATTGGTCAGTCCGCGTCGGTGATCGGTTCGCCGAACAGGCCGCCTGGAGTTACCTGGACCCGGACCAGGGCTACGAGGCCATCCGCGACTATCTCGCCTTTTTTGCTCGAAAAATGGATGCCTGCTACGTGGGGGACCAGCACGTAATTTCCCAGCCCGGCCACTATTACGGCGGCTGGATCACCCCTGAAATAGTCGGTCCATTTAAAGGCGACCTTGGCTCCGAAGCGTGGTAGTTGTCAGCGTTCAGTCCACCGCACGGTGACTGGCTGCCCGAAAGAACCTCTGCGTACCACATCAAGCTTTACTCTAGCGCGGCGACAGGTATAATCAGTGGAAGCGGAAAACAGAGGGTAGGCAGGTTATGACTGGACGTGCTCGAATCGAACGATTCTTTCAGCAGGACCTGTGGGCAGCCGACACGGACTCCCTCCGTGGGATCGAGGGAATGGCCATCAAATTCCTGCGCCTCCTCGTCGTCGCCGTGTGGGAGTTCCGGGCGAGTGTCCTGAGCGCCAGGGCCACCGGCCTGGTGTACACCACGCTCCTTTCCCTTGTCCCGTTCCTAGCGGTGATGTTTTCCGTTCTCAAGGCGTTCGGTGTCCACCAGCAGATTGAACCTCTCCTGGCCCAGGCCTTGGAACCGCTCGGTCCCAGAGGGGCTGAAATTACCGCTCAGGTGATCTCGTTCGTCAATAACCTCAAGGTAGGAGTCCTGGGGGCGGTCGGCGTGTTGGCGTTGTTTCTCACCACGTTCTTTCTCATCGATAAGATAGAGGAGGCGTTGAATGCGATCTGGCGAGTACGGGAGGGCAGGCCTTTAGCCAGAAAATTCAGCGACTACCTGAGTGTCGTCCTTGTAGGGCCAGTATTCGTGTTCACGGCCTTTGCCATCACCGCCTCGGCCCAGAGTCACTGGCTGGTCCAGCGCGTCCTTGAGATCCAACCCCTGGGCTACCTGGTTGTTTTTGGCGCCGAATTCATGCCATTCGTGATCCTCTGCGGTGTCTTCACCTTCATTTACAAATTCGTGCCAAACGCCCAGGTTCGGCTGGTGTCAGCGTTGGTTGGTGGGGTCACGGCAGGCATCTTATGGCAACTGGCCGGAGCGGCGTTCGCTGCCTTCGTGGCTGGATCTGCTCGCTATAGCGCGATCTATTCGAGTTTCGCGATCCTGATTCTCTTTCTGATTTGGCTCTACGTGGGCTGGCTCATTGTGCTGACCGGCGCACAAGTGGCCTACTTCCACCAGCACCCCTCCGCCTATCTGACCAGGGCACGTTGGAGACAGGACACCCACGCCTTCCGGGAAAATCTGGCTCTATCAGCGCTTGTGCAGATGACCCGCAGATACCTTGACGCCCAACCGCCCTATCGGCTCAGCGAGCTTGCGACGGATCTCACTGTGCCACTCTCAATCCTGGAATCACTGATCCAAGAGTTCGTCCATCATGGCATTGTCCACCGCGTAACCGAACCGGAAGGGGTGGCTCTGGGACGGCCACCGGAGAAGGTCTCACTCGCGGAGATTTTGGAGTTAGTTCAGGATCCGCAGCGGATACAGGCACGCAGGTACGGTGAGGAGGTGGATCTTATCCAGAATCTTCTCAGGCGTCGGGACCAGGCTGTGCAGCATGCGCTTGAGGGAATGACCCTCCGCTCCTTAGCCGAGCAAGCGGAGCCGCTGGGTTCGGTTGCAGCATCCCCCGCCCACCTCCTTGAGGAGCGGGTGACTTAGCGAGGACGCTCGGCAAAAGGGTTGCAGTCCCGCCTCCTGTCTCCTGAACCGGTCACCCGGTTCATACGCGAAGAAGACTTGCGACCGCACTTTTACACCTAAGCGCCCCAGTCACTCCATCTCTTAAATCGGGGATTTTGGACTGTACGAAAAGGCTCCTGACACCTTTTCCTTCACGCAGCTGCCAATGTATGATTGCAAGACGCGCTCTCCAAGTGTTCTGAAGTCAATCAACCAAAGACTCGACCCCATATCCGACCCCTTCGTTTGATCCGCTGCATTCCCTAAATTGCGAATGTGCGTTTGCAAGACCTGCGCGCGCGCGATCGAACTTTTCCTTAGCTTTATGATCAAATGACCTTTGGACCCTACCCTTGATCTCTCATGTCATTTCCTCACCAAGCCGAATCTTCTTTCCGCAATAGGGGCAAGGTGTCGATGTTTCAGACATTTGAGACCTCCTTGGTCCTTTAACAACCAGCTCTTTGTTGATATCCTTAGGCCGAACTGCAGATAATGTACAAGGAATAACAAGGAGGAGCTGATGAACCACCCGGAGGGATCCACTTGGCGAAGATGGGATCTTCACGTCCACACACCAGAATCAATGGGCACGCACTATGGTGTGGGAGGAAGCGACAAGTGGGAATCCTTTATGAGCGATCTGGAATCCCTGCCAGCTGACATCAAGGTAATAGGCGTAAACGACTACATCTTCCTCGACGGATA
>JACZQN010000060.1 GCA_022545705.1 Nitrospirota bacterium
GCCTCGGCGCGTACGCGTCCCTAACAGGGCGGGCCATCACGCTGGAGATGGCGAAGAACGTGCTCCGCGATTTGATCGGCGAGAAGAAGAAAATCATCGCATTGGACGATATCGAAGAGGTCGTGGCGACCCGGTTTCATGTGAAGGTCTCGGAGATGAAGTCCCGACGGCGCAGCAAGACATTGGTCTATCCTCGGCAGATCGCGATGTATCTTTGCCGGCAGCTCACAGATGCGTCGTTTCCTGAGATCGGGCGTCATTTCGGCGGCAAGGACCACACCACGATTATTCATGCGTGCAAGAAGATCGGCAAGAAGAGAGAGGCGAATGACTCCGTGAGGGCCACGCTAGAGTCCCTGAAAGAGCAAATCACGAAACGGTAAAGGACGCCAGGGGGACAAACCCATGAAGCTACGAATTGAAAGGGACGAACTCCTGACCGGCCTGCAGCGGGTGCAGGGGGTCGTGGAGAAGCGCAATACCATGCCGATCCTGTCAAACATTTTGCTCGAGGCGAGGTCTGACGGGGTGAACATCATTGCAACAGACCTGGAAATCGGCATGCGCGGGCTCTACAAGGCCGCGGTCACGCAGACAGGATCGGTCACGCTGTCAGCGCGCAAGCTGTACGAAATCCTCAAAGAACTGCGGGAGGGTGAGATCGAGCTCACCGTGGCCGATAACAACTGGACGACAATCCAGGCCGGGAAGAGCCAGTTCAAGATCGTAGGCCTTCCGAGCCAGGACTACCCCGCCCTGCCCTCGATCGAGCGCGAGGGACTGACCCCGTTAACGGGCGTCGGCTTCGGTGACCTGATCCGCAAGACGCTGTTCGCAGTCGGGGACAACGATGCCCGCTATATTCTGAACGGGCTCCTTGTCACGCTGACCGCGATCGAGAAGAAGACGATGCTGCGGCTGGTCGGGACGGATGGCCACAGGCTGGCGGTGGCCGAGCAGGAGGTAACCGAAGCGAGCGCAAAAGATGCGCCACGGGAGATCAAAGCAATCATCCCCAAGAAGGCCGCGCTTGAAATGCGGCGGCTCCTCGAAGAGGAGGACGGAGAGCCGCTCATAGGCTTCAGCAAGAACTTGATGATCTTTCGCAAGAGCGGCCTGCTGTTGACTTCCAGGCTGATGGAAGGGACCTACCCGAATTACCAGCAGGTCGTTCCGAAGGATAAAGAGGTGGAAAAGCGTGTGACCGTTGACAGGGCCGAGCTCGAAGGTGCCCTCCGCCGCGTGGCCGTCCTTTCTCGGGACAAAACGCACGCGGTCAGGGTGACCTTCGCTCCGGGGCGCATCACGCTATTTTCAAGCAATCCGGACTTCGGTGAAGCGACTGAGGAATTGCAGGCTCGGTACGAGGGCCAGACGCTGGTCACAGGATTCAACGCGCGCTACCTGTTGGATGTGCTGGCGGTCATGGACGGCGACGGGGTGACGCTCCAGATGGAGGCTCCGTTAAGCCCGTGCCTGATTCGGGATCCGGAGAGTCCTGGCTTCGCGTCCGTAGTCATGCCCGTCAAGGTCTAGCAGCGAATGTCACCTGAGGAAGAGGATGGTAAGAAAAAACACAAGCTTCCAAGAAGACGAAGACAACCGCCGAGAGGACTCCCTGAACCAGCCTGAAGAGGAGTACACGGCGGATCAGATTAAGGTCCTGGAAGGGCTGGACGCCGTCCGCAAGCGCCCTGCCATGTTTATCGGCACTACGGGTTCGGAGGGGCTGCACCACTTGGTGTACGAGGTGGTGGACAACAGCGTCGACGAGCACATGGCCGGATTCGGGGAGACGATCGAGGTGACGATCCAAATAGACGGGAGCGTCATGGTGGTGGACAACGGTCGCGGAATCCCCACCGGCATGCACCCGACACAGAAGAAGTCCGCGGCCGAGGTGGCCTTGTCCATGCTCCATGCCGGCGGCAAGTTCGAGCAAGGGGCCTACAAGGTGTCCGGTGGACTCCACGGCGTGGGTATCTCGGTCGTGAATGCCCTCTCCGAGTGGCTGGAGGTCGAAATCTGGCAGGACGGTCAAGTCTTCGAGCAGCGCTATGAGCGAGGGAAACCAACCGAGGCTCTCAACAACACTGGCAAAACGAGGAAGCGTGGGACGAAGATCATCTTCAAGCCGGACAGCCAGATCTTCGAGACTCTGGAGTTTAGCTTCGATGTCCTCGCTCAGCGCCTCCGTGAGCTGGCCTTCTTGAACAAGGGATTGGCCATCACCCTTGAGGATGAAATTAAGGAAAAACAGCAGACGTTCCGCTACAAGGGCGGGATCGTCTCGTTCGTCGAGCATCTCAACGAAGCCAAGACCCCGCTGCATAAGACGATCTTCGTCTCGGTAGAAAAACCCGACCTGATTCTGGAGGTCGCTATCCAGTACAACGACGGGTACTCCGAGAACCTCTATTCCTTCGCCAACAATATCAACACGCGCGAGGGCGGTACGCACCTCGTCGGCTTCAAGGCCGCACTGACCCGGACGATCAACAATTACGCCAACGCGAACGATTTACTCAAAAAGGACACAGACTCTCTCACCGGCGACGATGTCCGTGAGGGCCTGACCGCCATGGTGAGCATCAAGCTCCGGGATCCGCAATTCGAAGGCCAGACCAAGGCCAAGCTGGGCAACAGCGATGTGAAAGGAATTGTCGAAGCGGCTGTCAATGATGCGCTCGGCTCCTACTTCGAAGAAAACCCTACGGTCGCCCGTAAGATCGTGGGGAAGGCGGTGGAAGCGGCGCGGGCGCGCGACGCAGCGCGGAAGGCGAAGGAGCTGATCCGTCGAAAGGGAGCGCTCGATGGGGGATCCCTTCCCGGAAAGCTCGCTGACTGCTCCGAGACGGATCCGGCGTGCAGCGAGTTATTCATCGTGGAGGGGGAATCAGCGGGCGGCTCGGCCAAGATGGGGCGCGACAGGAAGTTCCAGGCGATCCTGCCGCTCAAGGGAAAGATCCTGAATGTCGAGAAAGCCCGCTTCGATAAGATGCTGTCGAGCGAAGAGATCCGGGTGCTGATCATGGCCCTCGGGACCGGGATCGGGCGCAGGCGCGAGGATGGCGATAAGGCCAAGGATGACAAAGAAGCCTTCGACATCGCCCGGGCCCGCTACCACAAGATCATCCTGATGACCGACGCCGACGTAGATGGCAGCCACATCCGGACGCTGCTGCTGACCTTTCTCTTCCGTCAGATGCCCGAACTGATCGAGCGGGGCTACGTGTATATCGCGCAGCCGCCGCTCTTTAAGGTCAAGAAGGGGAAAAGCGAGCGCTATCTCAAAGACGAAGCCGCGCTGAACGAGTATTTGTCGGAACTCGCGGTCGAAGACACCGAACTCTATCTCGACAGCTCACAGGCTTATGTGACCGGCCGGCGCCTCCTCCCGATTCTCAGGAAGCTCATTGCCTTTGAAGGCCTCCTGGCGAAGTTCGGGAAGAAACGGTTGGAACCCAGTATTCTGCGGGTGTTCGTGGACGAGCCGGGATTAGGCCGTGACTTGCTCAGGAACGCAGCGGCGCTGAACAAGGTGGTCGCCAGCGCGAAGCAGACGCTGGCGACCACTTATCCGAAGGCCTCGATTACGCTCGAGATCACCGACGACGAGGAGCACCAGTCCAACAAAGTCGCGTGTCAGATCGAGACCAACGCGATGGCGCGCAGCCTGGACGTCACTCACGAGCTCGTGGGATCAGCGGACTTCCGCGAGCTTCAGAAACTGGCGCCGATGTCGATGGGGTTAGGCCACCCCCCGTACAAGATCAAGGCAAAGGGGGCAGAAAAGGAGCTTCCGGGAACATCTGAACTGGTCCAGGCCATCCTGGAGATTGGCAAGCAGGGGTTGGGCCTGCAGCGTTACAAAGGCTTGGGGGAGATGAATCCCGGTCAGCTCTGGGAGACCACGATGAACCCGGAAACACGGACCCTGCTGCAGATTAGACTCGAAGATATACCCGGCGTGGATGATATCTTCTCGATCCTGATGGGCGACGAGGTGGGGCCGCGTCGAGATTTCATCCAGGCGCACGCGCTCGAGGTCCGCAATCTGGACGTATAGTCAAAAGAGCATTCAGCGGTCAGCCTTCAGCACAGTGAAGGTGTTGGGTCTGTAAGGAAATCAGGCTCTAAGCTGACGGCTGATAGCTGAGTGCTTCCTTAGCGGAGAATGCATGCCGGTTGACGAACGCCTCGTGCAAGTCGACATCGAAGAGGAAATGCGCTCGTCCTATCTCGATTACGCCATGAGCGTAATTGTGGGACGCGCGCTGCCGGACGTCCGTGACGGTCTCAAACCAGTCCACCGGCGGATTCTGCACGCTCTGAACCAGATGGGGCTGGTCCACAACCGGCCTTACCGCAAGTCGGCCAAGATCGTGGGCGAGATCATGGGGAATTACCACCCCCACGGCGACTCGGCGATTTATGACGCGCTGGTTCGCATGGCGCAGGATTTCAACTTGCGCTATCCGCTGGTGGATGGCCAAGGCAACTACGGTTCCGTCGACGGGGATCCTCCCGCCGCGATGCGATACACCGAAGCGCGACTCACGAGGCTTGCCGAGGAGTTGCTGGCCGACATCGAGAAAGACACCGTTGATTTTCGGCCGAACTACGATGAAACCCAGACGGAGCCCACGGTGCTGCCGGCGAAGGTGCCAAACCTCTTGATCAATGGCACCGGCGGGATCGCCGTCGGTTACGCGACCAACATTCCTACCCACAACTTGGCCGAGGTGGTGGACGCGGTCATGCTGCTGATCGAGGATCCGGACACCTCAATCGACCAACTCATGACAGCCATCCCTGGCCCCGATTTTCCCACCGCCGGGTATATATATGGGACGCAGGGCATCAAGGATGCCTACCGAACAGGGCGGGGCCTCCTGACCATGCGAGCGAAAGCCAACATCGAGAGCGACGAGCGCACCGACCGTGAACGCATCGTTGTCAGTGAAATTCCCTACCAGGTCAACAAGGCCAAGCTGATCGAGAAGATCGCGGACCTCATCCAGGACAAAAGAATTGACGGGATCTCGGACCTTCGGGATGAATCCGACCGGGACGGTATACGGATCGTGATCGAGCTCCGGCGGGGTACCATCCCCCTGGTCGTGCTGAATCAGCTCTACAAGCACACGCCGATGCAATCCACCTTCGGGGTCATCATGCTGGCCCTGGTCCACAACCGCCCGGAGGTGCTCACCCTCAAACAAATCCTCGCCGCGTTCGTCGAGCATCGGCGCGAGGTGGTGGTGCGCCGAACAGCCTTCGAGCTTCGCAAGGCTGAGGAGCGGGCCCACGTCCTGGAAGGGCTCAAGATCGCGCTCGATAACCTGGACGCGGTGATCACCTTGATTCGTCGTGCCCAATCTCCCGACGAAGCGCGGACTGGCCTGATGCGACGGTTTCAACTGACCGAGATTCAGGCGAACGCGATTCTGGACATGAGACTGCAACGCCTGACCCAACTCGAGCGGAACAAACTGATCGGGGAGTACCAGGAAACGCTCAAGCGGATGGAGTATCTCCGGTCAGTCCTAGCCAGTGAAGCATTGGTGCGGAAGCTCATCAAGGACGAGTTGCTCGCCATCAAAGAAGCGTACCAAGATGAGCGCCGAACCAGGATCATCCCCGAGGAAGCGGAGATCAATGTCGAGGATCTCATCGCTGAGGAAGAGGTGGTCGTCACGATCTCCCACGCGGGATATATCAAGCGGAACCCCGTGGCCCTCTACCGGGCGCAGCGGCGGGGCGGGAAGGGCAAGATCGGGATGGGGATGAAAGATGAGGACTTTGTCGAGACCCTCTTCACCGCCTCGACGCACAATCATCTGCTGTTCTTCACGGTCACTGGGAAGGTGTACTGGTTGAAGGTGCACGAGATTCCCGAGGCCGGGCGTGCCGCAAAGGGGAAGGCCCTGATCAACCTGCTGGCGCTTTCAGGCGAGGAGAAGGTCACAGCCACGCTGCCGGTCAAGGAGTTCCGCGATGACCGGTACGTCGTGATGGCCACGCAGCAGGGCGTGATCAAAAAGACGGAGCTCTCGGCCTACGACAACCCTCGCCCAGGCGGCATCATCGCGCTCTCCCTGGATACAGGGGACACGTTGATTGGAGTACAGATCACCGACGGTCAGCGGGAGATCCTGCTGGGCACGCGGCAGGGGATCGTGATCCGCTTCAAGGAAGAGGAGGTGCGGCCCATGGGGCGCACGGCTCACGGTGTGCGCGGAATTACGCTGGAGGATGCCAACGAGGTGATCGGGATGGAGACGATCACCCCTGACTCTACTACCGCGGTCCTCACCATTACCGAAGGCGGCTTCGGCAAGCGCACGGCTGTGACCGAGTATCGCGTGCAAGGACGCGGGGGGAAGGGGATCATCAGCGTCAAGACGACGGAGCGGAACGGGCTGGCTGTGGGCTTCCTACAGGTGCGCGAGGACGATGAGATCATGATGATGGCGGCCAAAGGCAAGATTCTGCGCTGCCGCGTGGACGACATCCGTGAGATCGGTCGGAACACGCAAGGCGTTCGCCTCTTTCACTTAGACGGCCCAGATGATCGGGTCGCGGGCATGGCACGACTGGCCGAGCGGGACGAAGGACCTTCCGACGACGGAGACGGCGCCTCGCCTCCGTAGACTTCCCAGGTAGACCCCACACCGCCGCGCTACCCTTCCGCATCCCCTGCTCCATCA
Source organism: Nitrospirota bacterium (assembly GCA_022545705.1). Lineage (GTDB taxonomy): Bacteria > Nitrospirota > Nitrospiria > Nitrospirales > Nitrospiraceae > JACZQN01. The sequence goes on from JACZQN010000060.1 coordinate 6,714, forward strand.
ACAGCGACACTTACAACGCGCGCCACGCTGCGTGGCCCATGGCTAAGACCAAGAAGAAACTCGATACGGTTGTCAAGCTGGGCCTCGGCGTGTTCTTTGGCTTCTGTATCATGATCGCAGTCGGGACGTTCCTCACCCGACCGGATCGCTCCATTCCCCCGTACAGCATCGGCTCTCAGGTAGGAACTGCGGTAGCGGTGCACGTGCCGACGCGGACCAGGGATCCGGAAATCGAGTCTCTGATCTATCGCTTCCGGAAAGTTGGACGGGAGACTCGCGAGTTTGGGCTGATGAAGATTTGGCCCACCACGCCAGGCGACCCCGAGGGCCGCTACCGCGACATCACGATCTATATCTTCGGCCATGACTCCTGGGCGGAGCCGGAGAGCCTGCATCGCTATGTCGCGGCCCTCGCTTCCGAGACAGGTGAGGATCACTCTTTCCGGGAGGCATTCGAGCAGGCGGTGCGAGGGTTCTATCGCTTGGAGGACGACGAAGAAGAGGGACGCATCGGCCCGCTGATCGGGGAAGAGGAGACCCCGGGCACCGCGGCCTCCGCGCGCGTGCTCTTCAAAGGGCCGCTTACGGCGGTGCCTCTCGACGCTCCTGATGGGACGGCGCGTTCGCCATCACCTCTGCCAGCGTCCTCGCGCTACTGACTTCCCCCACTCGAAAGACGATGTCCGTCACACCCTGTTCGTCGAGGCTACCCGCCGCTGCGTGGATTTTCTCGAGCAAGGCAGGTTTCAGAAACGTGAGCTGCTGGAGCCACACGGAGTTGTCCACGATCAGATACAGCTTCTTGAAGCGGATCTGATCCGGGCGGGTATGGGTGGCGATCTGCTCGCCCGCGATCTCGGGCCATCGCTGTCTGAGGCGGTACTCCAAAAGCTTGGTGCCCAGTCCGTGGCGGCGGAGGACGCTCCGCAGAATTGATGCGACAGAATCGAAGGACGGGCCGGTCGCCATGGCCGCATCATACTCCTGTGCTCAAAGAATTCACAGCGGCATGCTATAGTGGAGGCAGGTCAAGAGGGCTTCTCATGGCGCGAGAACGGACCGAGAAAGTCGTGGCCACCAATCGAAAGGCTTTTCACGACTACGCGATCGAGGAGAAACTCGAGGCCGGCATCGTGCTCAAGGGGACCGAGGTCAAGTCTCTGCGTGAAGGCCGGGTCAACCTCCGGGACAGTTACGCCAGCGTGGATCACGGCCAGGTGGTCCTCCACCACTGTCACATCAGCCCATACAGCCATGGGAACATCATGAATCACGATCCCTTGCGGCCACGGAGGCTCCTGCTCCATCGGCGAGAGATCAGCAAACTCCTCGGCAAAACGCAGCAAAAGGGACTCACGCTCATCCCGCTCCGGATCTATTTCAGCTCTAGAGGCCAGGCCAAGGTCGAAATTGCCCTTGCCAAAGGCAAGAAACAGTATGACCGTCGCGAGGCGATCAAAGCGCGCGAGGCTGGACGGGAGGTCGAGCGAGCGATGAAAAGTATTCGCCGCGGGCGTTCATGAAAGATACCCGAGGTGGGCCGTGAGGATGCCTTGACATCCGTTCCAACTAGAATTATCTGTCAGCGAGGGGAAGCAGGGCATGATTGTGACCTGAGATCGGGTTGCAATCCCCCATCACAATAGGGGGTGAATGGTGAAGAAGCTCTTCCAGACGGATGACGCCTGGTCCAGCCTGATCCTGCGGGTGGCACTCGGAGTCGTGATGTTCCCGCACGGAGCGCAGAAATTGTTGGGCTGGTACGGTGGCCACGGGCTTGCCGGCACACTGGGATTCTTCACGGAGCAAATGCATATTCCCTGGATCATCGTCCTGCTGATCATCATCGGCGAGTCCTTCGGCAGTGTCGGGCTGATTGTGGGGCTACTCACCCGGTTCGCGGCGGCCAGCCTAGCGGTCATCATGCTTGGCGCCATTACCATGGTCCATTGGCCCCATGGGTTTTTCATGAACTGGTTCGGCCAGCAAGCAGGCGAGGGATTTGAGTACCACCTGCTGGTGCTGGGGATGTGTCTCGCGTTGGTAGTGTCTGGCGCGGGTCGGTGGTCGGCGGACGGCGTGATTGCTGAGAGGCTCCGGGATTATTGATGGAGCTCATCACCAGGGGGGCGAGATCATGAGTTCGACAAAAACCATACTGGTCACAGGCGCGACCGGGCAGCAAGGCGGGGCCGTCGCGAACAGCTTGTTACGGCAGGGGCAGAAGGTGCGCGTGCTCACCCGGAATCCTGACAAGGCAGCGGGGCTCGCCAAGGCCGGCGCGATGATCGTCAAGGGTGATCTGACAAACAGAGCGAGCCTGGACGCAGCGCTCCAGGGGGTTGACGGCCTCTTTGCAATGTCCACGTTCTTTGAGGCTGGACTGGATGCCGAGGTGCAACAGGGGAAGACCCTGGCCGATGCTGCAAAGACAGCCAACGTGGGGCACTACGTCTATACGTCCGTGGCCAGTACAGACCGGAACAGTGGCATCCCACATTTTGAGACGAAATGGAAGGTGGAGCAGCACATTCGACGGATCGGTCTTCCGGCGACGATTCTTCGGCCGGTCTGGTTCATGGAGAATTTCGGCACCTTTGCTCGCCCTTCCGCCGAGGGGGTCCTGGTGCTTCCTCTGCGACCTGACACCAAAATGCAAATGATTGCGGTGAGGGACATAGGAGAGTTTGGTGTCGCCGCATTTCTTCGTCCAGCCGAGTTCATCGGGCAGGATATTGACTTGGCCGGGGACGAGCTGACCATGCCGGAGGTGGCGCGTCTTCTCTCTCGGAGCCTGGGCCGAGAGGTTCGGTATCAACAGCTTCCCGATGACCAGGCAGAGGCCGCGATGGGGCATGATTTCGCGGTGATGTTTCGTTGGTTCAACACGACTGGCTACTCATGCGATATTCCAGCTCTGGGCAAACGGTGGGGCATCCCGCTCACGTCGTTCACCGACTGCCTGGCCGTGGCAGATTGGGCCAAGGCATAAATCGAGGCGCAATGGGACAAAGTCTCCGACTCGTGACGAACAACGGGTTCCCGGCTGCAACCAGGAGGCCTGCTGCTACGACCTCTCAGTCAGAGGAACCTCTGTGGGATGCCTATTCGCAGGCGGTGACGCTCGCCGCGGAGACGGTCAATCCTTCGGTCGTCAAGATCGACGTGCAGCATGGGCTCGGAAGGCGACGATCAGCCGATTCGAGATTTCCCGAGGAGGCTCGGGGCAGCGGGTCCGGGTTCATCTTCACCCCGGACGGATTTATTCTGACGAATAGTCATGTGGTGCACGGTGCCACCCGGATTGAGGTGATACTGTCGGATGGCCGCCGGGTCAGGGCCAACCTGGTCGGAGACGATCCTGACACAGACTTAGCTGTGGTCAGGATTGATGCGCCGAGCCTGGTCGCGGCGACGTTAGGGGACGCGCGCGCGATCCGCGTCGGACAACTGGTGATCGCTGTTGGCAACCCGTACGGGTTTCACTGCACCGTGACCGCCGGCGTGATCAGCGCGCTTGGCCGGTCGCTCCGCTCGACGTCAGGGCGGTTGATCGACAATGTCATCCAGACCGATGCGGCGCTCAATCCCGGGAATTCGGGCGGACCATTGGTCACGTCACGCGGGGAGGTCATCGGCGTCAATACCGCTATCATTCTGCCGGCGCAGGGGATCTGCTTCGCCATCGGCATCAATACCGCCAAGTTTGTCGCGGGCCGGCTCATTAAGGAGGGCAAGATCAGGCGCGGGTATATTGGCGTGAGCGGACAGGACGTACCGCTTCCGCGTCGCTTGGTGCGATTGCACAACCTCCCGGCTGAGATGGGTCTCATGGTCGTCGCGGTTGAGCGACCCAGCCCGGCGGGTCGCGCCGGACTCCGGGAAGGTGACGTCATCGTGGGGTATGGGGATCAGCCGGTCGCGGGCATCGATGATCTGCACAGGTTGCTCGCGGAAGAAAAGCTCGGCGTGCGATCGCCGATGGTCATTCTGCGGGGCTCTGAGAAAAGCATAGTGGAAATTGTTCCGGAGGAATCCCCGACGAAGAACTGAAGCGAGGGAAGCTGTGGGTTCGGCAAAGACTCATAATTCGCAGGCAGTGGACGTGCGGCGCGGCGGGAATCGTTTTCACACGCGTACCGGCTGGCTGGACTCGCGTCACAGCTTTAGCTTCGCAGGGCACTATGACCCGGCCAATACCCATCATGGGCTCTTGTTGGTGCACAACGATGATGTGGTAAAGGCGGGCACGGGTTTTCAGACTCATCCGCACCAGGATATGGAGATTGTCACCTGGGTGCTGAGCGGGGAGCTTGAGCATAAGGATTCAGCGGGGAATGTGGGCATCATTTACCCGGGGCTCGCCCAACGGATGAGCGCAGGAACGGGGATCTGGCATTCGGAGATGAATCCCAGTGGCAAGGAGGATGTCCATTTCGTCCAGATGTGGGTCATCCCCGACAGGGAGCGCGTCACACCGAGTTACCAGCAACTCGATATCGCAGCCCAGCTTGACCGCGGGGGTCTGGTGCCGATCGCGTCGGGGCGAGGGCATGAGGCGGCGATCTCGATTCGTCAGCGCGGGGCCGTGCTGTGGGGAGGACGCCTGAAGCCCGGTGAAGCCGTGAGCATGCCGGATGGCCGGTTGGTGCACCTGTACGTGGCCACGGGAGCCGCACAATTGGAAGGGGCTGGTGCCCTGAGGAGTGGCGACGCGGTTCGACTCGCTGCGGCCGGGTCGCCGCGCCTGACGGCAGATGCGGTGGAAGGCGCGGAGGTCCTCATCTGGCAGACGGAATGATTGGCACGGATCCCTCGCGGGTGATCTGCTTGATTCGCACTAGGGGCGTAGCTTCTGGAAAAGCGGCCAAGTGTGCGGTATAGTAAAGACACAGTGTCTAGACTTAAACGAAGGGGGTGACAGGTTTCGACGGGGATCAAGAGGTCAACGGTGCATGTCGAGCTCTCGGGGACTCGTTAAACCTCCGGGGAAAAAGCAACTGCCAACAACGAATTGGCACTCGCGGCTTAACTGACCGCGACGTCTCTCCGCCTGAGGCCTGCGGGGGTGGAAGGGGCGCGATGCAGCGGGCTGGTCTGAAGCTGGTGCTCAGCGGCTGAGGACGAGAACGCACTGGGCTAGCGGCTGTTATAAGCCTGCCGATGGGCGTGAGCAGCTGCGAAACCAAAACGATCGGCTACACATGTAGAGCCGTTGCGCTGAAGGTCTCCGGACGCGAGTTCGATTCTCGCCACCTCCACCATCATGGCCCCTGGGTCTTAGGACTCAGGGGCTTTTTCTTGAGCCCAGCTTTAAGGATAAACTGCAGGGCAACGAGTTACACCGTAGCATACCTGCTTCCTATGCTAGAAATGGGGCGCCGCCAATGCTTCAGCCCCGCCCACCCTGAGCCCGTCGAAGGGCCCGTCCTGAGCGTGTCCCTCGACTTGGCTCAGGACGGTGAGCTTGTCGAACCGTCGAAGGGCCCGTCTCGAAAATTCTCTGTCGGCGCGCGCAGGCAGGCCCTTCGATCCGCTCAGGGCAGGCGGAAACGGAGAGGCAAGTCCCACCTGGACAGGAAACGCCTATGGGAAAGGCTTAAAAGACTCCCGGTACCTTTTCCTCGTCACAGCCTAAGAGCCTCCCGGCACGCAGTACACTTCCCCCTTCTCCTTCATCCTCTCCCGTTTAACATAGAAATGACATCCTGCCGGTGAGACCAGAGGAGCGGTTGAATCTCATATGCCCGAAGAGCAGAGAGGTACTCTTCGTTAGCTAGGCGCACCGTGTCATTGACCATCGCAAACGCACCAAGCGGATCGGTACGAATCGCTCGAATATCCGCAACTGCGAAGGCCAGCGAAGTTGCATTATCCTTCGTGAGGTTATTGATGGCCTGTAAGATCCGCTGCGGCTTTTCAATGGTCCTTGGCAGACCAAAATCGAACTTGTGGTCGAAACCGCTCTTGCCGCTGAGTTTGAAGTCAGAGAATGCCGGTATGCGCTGCGACTCCAGAAACAGGGCAACATCCTCCTTAAAGAGGGAAAGCACGTGCTCTTCCGCCATCACGAACATGTCGTTCACAGCCAAGATAGCTTGGACAAGGTTGTGCTTCTTCTGCGGAAAACCTTCCGACGGGACGACAACGCAAATTTCATCGCTTTCAAGCCTTACACCAAAGCCGTTCAAGACAGCCTGCAAATGAGCCTTACGTTTTTCGGTTGTAAACTCCATACCGCTGGCTCGAAGGTCACGAATCGTGTAACCATCGTCCGTCAAGCGCAGCGAGCCGTCTTTCTTTTCGACAAAGATTTCTATGGCGTCGTTATGCCGATCTAAGAATGGCGTAGAAATTTGGCAAGAGCCGTCAAGTTCGGTGACCTTGAGCTCCTCTTTGAGCCAGCGGATGTATTCGTCAACGAGCCGTTGACATTCTGTTCTGTTCATCACAGCGAGGTTTGAATCGATGGCCACTGTTCGATGCCACAGAACCGCATGAAGCGCTCCAGGGCGGCGATGCCATCGGTGGAGAGGAGATGACTCCAGCCAGGCATGTCTACCAGCTCGTAGGCGATCCTGTCCTCGAACCCTTCCCTGTATAGATGAAAATGCGTCTCGTTGATCCACTCTGCAGGCTTATACGGGGACTCCGGCGGGTTCTTATGCCTCGACCCATTCAAGTCAAGCCGCGCCAGCACAATAACCCGTCTAGCGCGAGTCTGGTATTTCAGGCGAATGTGCTTCCGGCGGCCACGCTCGATGGTCAGGAGAAATTCCTCACGGCGATCAGTCGAGCGAAGGACCCGATCATAGTCCATGGGCTCAGCGAGGCTGAATTCGATCGGATCGTTATCAACGAAAACCTTTGGCATTTGGAGCAACTCATCTGCTTCAGCTTGGGTTAAAGGCATTAGGAATCCATGGCCATCTAAATGCTCTTAATAGGCGCGCCGCCCAGGTTGCCCTCGACGCGGCACGCGACGGCGCATTGGCCTGGCTTCTCAAGCTCGTGTTCCCCTACGAGGGCCGCTTCAAACTTCGCCCTTTCTGCTTGTCGTCGTTCCCCTTTAGTTCCTACCGCCCGAGTAACTATCTGGGATGGACACCAGAGCCAGCTTGCCGTTGATCGGAGCCAGACGTATCGCAAACGAGTC
>JACZQN010000061.1 GCA_022545705.1 Nitrospirota bacterium
CCAGCTCCTCGATCGTTCCGTGTTCATCCTCGTGGAGCAGTGAGGCAACCATCGGATGAGCGCCGACGACGATCCTCTGCTGGTCAGACAAGCTTCCAATGCGGCGGATCTCCCTGAAAATCTCATAGGCCACGGTCGTGGCCGACTTGGTATAGCCCCGTCCTTCGCAGTAGTGGCAAGGCTCTGACATCGTGCGGAGCAAGTCCTCGCGAACCCGTTCGCGCGAAATTTCGATCAGCCCGAGGTCGGAGATACGGGAAATTCTGGTCCTGGCCTTGTCGCTGGACATGGCTTCCACCAGCGCCTGATAGACTTTGTCGCGGTTCCGCTCCCGCTCCATGTCAATGAAATCAACGATGATGATGCCTCCGATCCCACGCAACTTGATCTGGTACGCGATCTCCCTGACTGCTTCCAAATTGTTTTTGAGGATCGTTTCCTCCTGGTCCCGCTTCCCGACGTACCGCCCTGTATTGACATCAATGACGGTCATAGCCTCTGTGTGGTCCACCACAATATGTCCACCGGACTTCAACCAAACTTTGCGGTTCAAGGCGCGAGCGATTTCCATCTCCACACCGAGGTAGTCGAAGAGGCTCTCTTCCTTGTCGTAAAAGTGGATCCGTGAAGTCTGCTCTGGGAGGAAACGGTGGACGAAATCCTTCACGGCCATGTACTCCTGTTTGGAATCAATCAGCAGCCGTTCCACTTGTTTCGTGAAGAGATCCCGTACAACCCGGAAACTGAGCGTCAGCTCTGTGTGCAGAAGGCTGGGCGTAGGAAGCTGATCCCGTTTCTTCACGGTATCCTGCCAGAGCAGATCGAGAAACTCGACGTCAGAGCGGAGTTCCTCTTCTGTGACCCCCTCGCTCACGGTGCGAACGATGTATCCTGAGCCTGCGCGGCGCACCCGCCTCATGATCTCTTTCAACCGAGCCCGCTCCTCATCCTTGGCAATCCGCCTGGAGACGCCCACATGGTCCACGTTGGGCATGAACACCAGGTAACGGCCGGGCAGAGACACATAGGTCGTGACTCGCGGCCCCTTGGTTCCGATGGGCCCCTTGGAGATCTGCACCATGAGTTCAGAGCCTTGCTGGATCAGTTGCTCGATGGGCCGTAACGTCTGCCGGCGAGGCCGCGGCAGCTCCGGACCTTTGTCATCCTCCTCGCTGTCGATGAGCGTATCGCCGGGCTGTGTATCCGTGCACAGATCGGACACGTGCATGAACGCAGCCTTTCCCATCCCAATGTCGACAAAGGCCGCTTGCATGCCTGGCAAGACCTTGACCACCTTGCCATTGTGAATATTGCCGACAAAATCCTTGTGCTTGGCCCGATCCACATACAGTTCCATGACGACACGGTTCTGCAACACAGCAACCCGGGTCTCTTCAGGCTTGATGTTAATCGCAATTTCCAATCCCATAACCACTCCCTGCAGTCATCCCCGCCGAGTCGGTGCCGGAGGATGACCGTGCGTGGACCATCCAGGCACGGTCACCCAGCGACACTCCGAGCCGGCCAACAGGAGACTGCATTTTTAAGATAAAAAGCTCACATTCGTGATGCTTGCTCGAGAGGCGATGGGCAAGAGGCCCTTCAGCCGTTCGCCTTTCACCTCACTAATAAAACAGTGTCAGCCGCCGTCGCTTGATGTTCAGCAAGAGCCCCAGGGCGGCTAATGTTGCCACCGTTGAACTTCCGCCATAGCTCATGAGCGGGAGCGGAATCCCCACGATGGGGAACAGGCCGGTGGTCATCCCGATGTTGACCAACAGGCAAAAGCCAAACATCGCAATGACTCCAACCCCCAGCAACACTCCGAGGGGATCCTTGGCCCTTAACGTGATCTCAAACGACAGCACCAGCAGTCCGAGGAACAGCGCTAAGAGGGCCAGCGATCCCAGGAATCCCCATTCCTCCGCATACACCGCAAAGATGAAGTCCGTATGCCCTTCCGGCAAGAATTTGAGCTGGCTCTGACTGCCGCCTTGCAGCCCCTTGCCCAGCAATTCGCCCGACCCGATGGCGATGCGCGACTGGAGTCCTTGGTAGCCTGTCCCTCCCGTGTCATACGACGGGTTGGCAAAGGTCATAATCCGCTCGCGCTGATAATCGTGGAGCGACCCCCACATCACTTCCCACGCGAACGGAAACAGCATCAGCGCACAGAGCAGCAGCACGCCTAACGTCTTGGACCGAATCCCCACGACCAGCAAGATCGCGACGTAAATTGAGAGAAAACTGAGCCCGCTGCCCAGATCAGGCTGCTTCAGCATCAGCAACAGGCCAGGCAACATGATGAGACCTGGCAGGACGACCCGCTGGATCCACCCCTCGCGCGGACTTTTGTCGTAGAAGCGGGCCAGCGTGAGGATCAACGCCAGCTTGGCGAATTCAGATGGTTGAAAGGCAAACTGCCCCAAAGGGATCCATCGCTGCGCTCCCCGGATGGATTTCCCCGCGATCAAAACCACAAGCAGCAACACCAATGCAAACACGTAGAACAAGTTGGCATGCCTGGCAATCGCGTGGTAATCGAAGGCGAGCATCCCCAGGAAGGCCGCGCTTCCGACCAAGACCCAGAGCATCTGCTTGACATACAGAGGGAGCCCACTCGCATTCTGCGCGTGCGTGGCACTGTAAATGGACAGAATGCCTGCCGAAAGGATCGCCAGAATCAGCGCCACAAAGCGCCAGTCGAAATCGTCTAAGGTCCGAGTCGCCATGACCCGGTCAATCATCCTCTCTCCTTCCGCTCGAGTGCCATTACGGATGCCTGAGCTTCTGGTCCCGCAGCGGTGACGGCAGGCCGGGTCTTATTGAGCTGGACGAAGGTCTCGATAATCTTCTTGGCCATCGGCGCAGCAACCTTGCCACCGTGCCCCATATGCTCAACCAGGACCGCCACGGCGATCCGCGGGGCATCAGCCGGCGCGTAGGAGACGAACCAGGCATGATCCCGAAATTTCTTGGGAATGTCCTCCTCCTCCTGGTCCGCCCGATAGGCAACGGTTTGAGCCGTCCCCGTCTTTCCCGCGACGGTCACCAACCGGGACCGCGCCCGTCTGGCCGTTCCTTCCCGGACAACGCCTGCTAGCGCCGATTGGATCAGCTTCAGCGTCTCAGGTTTGACGGCCAATTTCCAGCGAGCCACCGCTGGCAATTCTTGGAGCCGCCCGGTTTCCCGTTCCATCACGCCTTTGACGAGATGTGGTCGGTAGGAGACGCCATTGTTCGCAACCGTGGCGATCACTTGGGCCATTTGAATCGGCGTGACCGTGACGTACCCTTGGCCGATTGAAGCGGAAATCGTTTCTCCCGGTATCCAGCGTTCGTGTCGGACCCGTTCTTTCCACGCAGTGGACGGCACAATACCGCGCTGCTCTGAGGGAAGCTCGATGCCGGTCACGTGGCCCAGGCCGAACTGCTCCGCGTAGGAGGCAATCGTATCAATGCCCATACGCTGACCCACGGTATAAAAAAACACATCGCAGGAGTCGACCAGTGCCCGGTGGATGTCGACTCGACCATGCCCACCGGCCTTCCAATCCCGGTAGAAGCGACGGCCAAACCGAAAGCCCCCGGCGCATGCGATCTTCGACCTGGGTCCGACTGTGTTGGTTTCGAGCGCCGCGGCAGCCATGACAATTTTAAAGGTCGAACCGGGAGGATACAGTCCTTGGGTGGCACGATTGGTGAGCGGATGGCTCTCATCCTGGACGATCTCTGCCCACTGCGACGCGGTGAGTTCGCGCGAGAGCACGTTGGGATCGAACGCGGGGCTACTTGCGAGCGCCAGCACTTCCCCATTCCTCGGATCAACCGCCACGATGGCCCCGGCTTCGACCCCCAAGAGTTCCTCCGCGACCATCTGGAGACGCAGGTCGATGGTCACATAGAGATCATCCCCTGGTATCGGCTTGTCAGTCGAGATCGTGCGTTTCTCATGTCCCAGGGCATCCGCTTCGATGATCTTGTGGCCGGCCCGGCCCCTGAGAAAACGGTCATAGGCCTTTTCGACCCCTGCTTTCCCGACGATGCTGCCCAGATGCAGGTCGGCATTTGCTGGTTGCTCGAGTTGGGCCGCCGATATCTCGCCGACATATCCCAAGATGTGAGACGCGTTCTTCCCCGCCGGATAGTTGCGCTGAGACACAGCTTGGATAACCACCCCCGGAAGATCCAACTGGTGGAACTCAATCAGCGCCGCTTCCCGGAGTGTCAGCCCTTCCTTCAACTTCCGGCGCGCCAGCTTGCGCCCCGGTCCAGACAGTTTCTTCCGCAGCACGTTCTCATCCAGCCCGATCAAACGGACCAGCTTCTTGATCAAAGCCTCCCGGTCCTTGACGTCCTCAATCGTCACATAGAGCGCGAAACTCGGTACATTATTGGCAATCACAATCCCGTTCCGATCGTAAATCAGACCGCGGACCGGCTCGAGAATGACCGATCGTGTCCGATTATTGACGGAGAGGTCACGATAATACGGCCCCTCGTAGATCTGGAGGTACCAGAGGCGCAGCGCGAGCAGCGCCAGGATCAGCAGGACCCCCGTTTTAAGCAGCGTCACGCGTCGCTGCAGTTCTCGAAGCTCGTCCTGATGAGAAGCCATTTCTGTCATCGTCGTGTCCAGTGGCTCGGCGGCCCTCACGCGAGACCGGCCTCACCTGCTATCGGAGGCTGATTCGCCGCCCTGACAGGACATCGGCCCTGCGCGTCCGCCCGGCGACCAGCCAGTACACACCAGTCCCCACAGCGGCATCAAATGCCGCCTGTGGAAGTACGAGAAGCCGGACTCCGAGAAGCGCGTCCAGAAGCCCTGCCCCGGCTCGTTCCACCACAAGAAAGACCAGCCCAGAGAGGAACGACAGGGCTAAGATCAGCGTCAACATCGCGCCCGGCGTGGCGTTCGCCAGGTGCCGGCTCACAAAGCCCGCAAGGAACCCGATCATCCCCTTCGCCACCATGTTGAGCCACAACTCGCCAGCCGAGAAGATGTCCTGCACAAAGCCCAGCGCGAGTCCCAGGAACATGCCATGCACCTCTCCGAACATGACCCCAACGAGACAGACCACGATCAAACACAGATCGGGTCTGATCCCGCCGATACTGACATGCTCGAGCACCGTTGTCTGGATAGGAACCAGCGCCACCATGAGCACTGCCAGGAGCCCCTTCTTCACGACGTCTCCCCGATGGCCGGTCCCGTGTCAACCTCCTCTATCGGACGAACCCCGGTAATGACCAGGACCTCTTCCAGCTGTGAGAAGTCCACCTCGGGAATGAGTTCCGCTGATTGAAAGAGATCGCCTTCTTCCTTCTGGATACTGGCAATCGTTCCGATCCTGATTCCTTTCGGAAACCCTCCAGTGAGACCGGACGTCACAACCGCATCTCCGACCTGCACCGTCGAGAGGAGCGGGATATACTTCATACGTGCGCGCCCCCCGAGCGTGCCCTCGACGATCCCTTCATCCCTCGTCCGCTGGATCAGCCCTGTCACCGCATTATTTGGATCAGTGACCAACAACACGACGGAAGCAAACTGGGATGCTTTCACGACACGCCCGACCGCTCCTGCCACGGTGATCACGCCCATCTCCGCACGAACTCCGTCCCGCTGACCCTTATCCAGGACCACTCCACGATACCAGTTGGTCGTATCCAGCCCGACGACATTGGCCGCGACCGTGCTCGGGATCGTTCGTTCCTTCAACTGAAGCAGCGTGGCCAAGCGCTGGCTCGCATAGGCCAACTCACGGAGCTCGTTCTGCCGGCCACGCAACAATTGGATCTCGCCTCGGAGCCGTCGGTTCTCTTCGTGGACCTGTCGCAAAGCGATATAGCCCGCCCATGTCTCCGAGATGGACCGATCCAAGGCGGCGAACGCTTGAATGGGGAACGACAAGAGATCGGCTATTGGTGCACCGATCTCCTGCAGCAACTGCCGGCCTTGTTTGGGAAGCACGACGGCGAGTGTGAGCAGAAGTGCCAGGAGAAGAAACTTCACCCGCTTGGTGCCTGATGCGGAACGAAGCATGGCCATCCGCGTACGGGAGGGGAGCGCTAGTAGCGGGAGCTTCGGAGTTGAGCTTGCACGGTGACCTTGCTGAGGAGATCGAGTTCATCGAGGAGCTTGCCCACTCCTAAGACTACGGAGGTCAGAGGATCATCTACCGTGATAATCGGCAGATTCGTTTCCTCGCGAAGCCTGGTGTCCATTCCTTTCAGCAATGATCCTCCCCCAGTAAGCACGATTCCCCGATCAATGATATCGCCCGCCAACTCTGGGGGCGTATTCTCCAAAGCTACCTTGATCGCATTCACGATCGTCCCGATAGGCTCCTGCAGCGCTTCTCTGATCCCGGCATCATCCAACTCGAGCGTGCGGGGAATGCCCGAAATCAGGTCCCGTCCTTTAATCATCATGGTTTTCTTCCCCTCGAACGGATACGCGGAACCGATCTCAAGCTTGACCCGTTCAGCCATGTGCTCTCCGATCAAGAGGTTATATTTCCTTTTGACGTAATTCACGATCGCATCATCCATGCGGTCGCCTGCCACTTTCACCGACTCGCTATAGACGATGCCACCGAGTGAGATCACCGCGACATCGGTGGTCCCACCCCCGACGTCCACCACCATATTGCCGGAAGGCTCGGTGATCGGAAGGCCCGCCCCGATCGCGGCCGCCACCGGCTCCTCAATCAAGTGCACTTCCCGGGCTCCAGCCAATTCCGCGGTATCCCGAACGGCGCGCTGCTCGACCTGGGTAATGCGCGACGGCACCCCGATGATAATGCGCGGGCGAACAAATATGCTCCGGTTGTGGGCCTTGTCGATGAAATACTTCAACATACGCTCGGCCATCTCGAAGTCAGCGATCACCCCTTCTTTCATCGGCCTGATCGCCGTAATATGACCAGGGGTGCGCCCGAGCATTCTCTTGGCCTCCACCCCAACCGCCAGCACCAACTCGGTTTTCTTCTCAATCGCCACGACAGAAGGCTCGTTCAGAACAATGCCCCTGCCGCGAACATACACCAACGTCGTCGCCGTCCCTAGGTCGATCGCCAGATCGTTCGAGATCCAGCCCAGCACAGAGAACCCCACGGGACTCTCCTTCCTGCCTCAGCCGAAGACTGCCGATCACCGGCCCCGGCCAGCTAAGACCGCCCGCCTTCAGTCAGGCAGATCCATCTGGCCAGCATCCAACACTTGCGTTTGCGCCAGCTCGTCACCCAGCCGTAATCCCTGATCGTTTCCTACGATGAGCAGCGTTTCAAACACCACAATAGCCATGGCTAATCCCCACCCGAGATACGGCACCGCGAACAACAGATAGGCTGCGGCCAACGGGAGGTTCCGGATAATGGACTCCCGAAAATGGGACACTTGCCTGGTGTGGGGGACCACAGTCTGGAGGCCGATCAGGCGTTTCCCGATACTGCGTCCGCCCGAAAAGCCGTCCGCAATCAGCACATACACCAATCCGGCGAACCAGCCCACGGGGGAGACGAGCCGGCTCACAGCGGCGATGATGATGATATCGACGAACTTGGCAATCAAGCGGTTGAGGACGTGCGCTTTGGGGTAGACAGCTTCCCCGAGGCCACTCAGTCCCCAACTCTCCCCGCTCAAAGCACCCCCTTGGCTACCATACTAAGTATAGCAAACTTGTTTATGTATCACAAACTTAGGTTAAAAATGGCCGCGGGCCTGGGATGCCTCCTGTGCGCTGGCACACGCGGCTATCCGCTGTCCCTTGCCTTCTCGCGCAAGCGGCCAGTACAATGGAACAGGGCTCGTTCTGTCGAGCCTGACTCATCGCTCGTGGAGAGTGCGCATGCTTAAACTGATACGGGAAGGCGGCCGCAACCACCCCTGGCTGCTAAAATCGCTCGTGGGAGCCTTGGCGCTCGCGTTTGTGATCACCATGGGGTGGTGGGGATTCGGCCAGCCACAAACGGACGCGGTCGCCTCAGTTGGCAAGCTGAACGTCTCCCGTGCTGAATATCGGACAGCCTACCAGAATCTCTACCGCTTGTACAAAGAACAGTTGCCGGGAGATTTCGAGGATGAAACGCTCAAACAGCTTACTATCGATGGGCTGATCGAAAGGAAGCTTTGGTTGCTGGCCGCGGAGGACTTGGGACTCACGGTGACCCCGGGTGAACTGCGCGAGACAATTTTGCAGCGGGAAGGGTTTCAGCAGAATGGACGCTTTGATGCAGATTTGTACCGTCGCGTGCTCGCGGCCAATCGCTTGACACCCGCCCTCTTCGAATCGCAGGTGACCTTCGACTTGCTCATCGAAAAAGCCAGGACCGTGGTCAGCGAGTCGGTGGCGCTCTCACCGGCCGAGGTCGAGGAAGCACAGGCTCTGAAGGCCAGGCAATCGAAAGCCGACCCGAGTTCCGGCACTTCGGCCTATAGCAGGATCCTGCGGGATATCCTGTTTCAAAAGCAACAGCGCGCCCTCACGGCCTACCGCGTAGCGATGCAAGCCAAGACCCCGATTGAGATTCATAGAGAACTTCTCTAAGCCATCAGCTCTCAGCCTTCAGGTTTCAGCTCGAGCTGATCGCCGATGGCTGACCGCTCCCCATCTTCGCTAGATGATGAGCATCGCATCTCCGTAACTGTACAGCCTGTACCGTGCTCCGATCGCTTCACGGTACACCGCTCGTAGTCGCTCCACCCCCGTCAAAGCCGACACCAACATCAGCAGCGTCGTGCGCGGCAGATGAAAATTTGTCATCAGGGCATCGACAGCATGGAACCGATAGCCTGGGATGATGAAAAGTTCGGTCCTCCCGCGCATGGGGCGCACGACGCTGTCGGTCAGTGAGGCTGCTTCCAACGTGCGCACCACTGTCGTTCCGACAGCCACAACCCGTGCGCCATTCACCTTCGCATGCTTGATCGCATCAGCCGCCTCCGCCGACACCTCGATCCACTCCTCTTCCATTCGGTGATTTTCTATCCTGGATTCCCTGACCGGTTGGAAGGTACCCGGCCCCACATGAAGGGTCACCGTCACGAGGACGATCCCGCGTGCTCGCAGCGACGCCAGAAGCCCTTCTGTAAAATGCAAGCTGGCCGTCGGTGAAGCGATTGCGCCCTCGACCCTCGCAAACACCGTCTGGTACCAGGTTCGATCCTCGCGGGTTGGCTCCCGCTTGATATAGGGTGGCAACGGCATCCGGCCACAGCGTTGCAGCAGCTCACCGATCGGCTGCGCGCTTGACAGCCTCACCGTCGTCCGTAAGGGGCCTCGTCGGAGCACGGTGGCCGTCGTATCACAGTCGATCTCGATGACCTGGCCAGGCTTGGCTCTGCCCCTGAACAAGGCTTCCCACGTGTCGGCACCCAGATGTTTCACCAGCACGATCTCGACTCTTCCCCCTCCAGGCCGCTTCCGTCCCGGTAATCGAACTGGGATGACTTTCGTGTCATTGACCACCACCACGTCTCCAGGGTTGAGCAAGCTGGGTAGATCCGTGACGCGGTGATGCGAGCAGGGTCCTCCCCCGCGAGGCACCAAGAGCAGCCGAGCATGATCCCGAGGCTGGATGGGGTAGCGAGCGATGAGTCTGGAGTCAAACGGAAAGTCGAATTCCCTGAGCAGCATTACGGAGCGGGCGGAGAGGAGAGCACGGCGGACCGCATGTCCCTGAGCGTGGTCCCTGGAAAGTAATAGGCCAGGATGGTGGGATGCGCATACCCCAGCTCAGCCAACTCTTTCGCGCCCCACTGGCACAGCCCGACGGCGTGACCGGACCCACGACCAGAGAGGATCACCTCACGCCCGAACGTCTCCACTTGGAACTGCGTACTGGGAATCACCCCGTATCCCATGATCCGCCGGAGGTCCTGCCCACGCAGGATGAGTTCCCCCTGTGAATGAAGGATCCTGAGCTTCGTCACCCGGCCGGCACGGCTGTACGCAAACGGCGTGACGCTGGCAATAGTCCCCACTGCGACGTCTTGACGTGCGAGGTTCTCCTCCAGATCCTGAACCCTGAACGAGGCCCACCAACGGTAATAGGGCGAATTTCTGTCAAAGGGGCATTCCACACCCCTCAGGTATGGCAATCCTTTGGACCAGACATGGGCGGCATCTTCGGTGGGCCCTGCAGCGGTCGAGGAGTAGGCGGCGAGAATCGGAGCGTTTCGATGGGTGAGTATCAATCCCCGCGTGGATTCCACCGCGCGCTCGACTCGATCATCCAGCCCTTGACGCCCCTCATAGGCCTGGTCCTGAATGCTGGCCACCACATCATACTCACGGTCTCCACTGATCATTCGCTTATACAGAGCATAGGTCCGTGCAACGACAGCCTGGACTTTCAGCGCTTCAGGGTGCCACCCGGCGTTCATCTCCAAGGGGACAACCCCTTTCACATACTCCTCCAATTCCACCTCATTCACCACCACCAGACCACCGTCACGGCTGAACACCCTCACCGTTCCTCCCACCACGATGGTCCTTGGGCCAATCTCCCAGCCGACCGCCGGCGCGTCTTCAGCAGTGACCGTGAGTGCCCCACCACGCCCTCCCACGGTCACGAGAGACGTCTGCAGTGGCTTCCCGTTCACGAGCATCCCGCCGGCCCACGGTCGAAGCACCAGGGGCGATCTCACGCCGGGTGTGTCCCCATCCGCACGCGTCAACGACACGCCATGCGCCGCTGACAGCTCAAGCCGCTTGGCGTCTTCGAAGATCAGGACTCGGATCAGGTCAGACGCTTCGCTGGACGGGCCCGGTAGGAGCATCTGGAGGAGGAGGCACAGTCCGAAGATCCGACGCATGAAATCACCGTCTCATCAGCAGATAGAGGAGGAGGCTCAGCACAACGCTAATCAGGATGCTCGTCGTCACGGGGAGGTACAAACTGAAATGCTCCCGCTTGATCACGATGTCGCCTGGCAACTTCCCCAACCACCCGAACCCGCCGCCCGCGCCAGGCAATCGCTCCAGGAGCACCAGGAGAACGCCCACCAAGAGGAGCACTCCCCCCACCAGCATCAACACCTTCCCCATACGACTCTCTCGTTCCGGACAATTTACCCGACAAGAAGTTCGGCGATCTGGACGGCATTTAAGGCTGCGCCTTTCTTCAGGTTGTCCGCCACGATCCACAGGTTCAGCCCGTTCGGGATCGACTCATCTTCTCGGATGCGTCCCACGTACACCTCATCCTTCCCGACCACATCCATCGGCATCGGATAGAGCCCATGGGCAGGATCATCATAGACGACCACCCCGGGCGCCGCTGAGAGTAGCGCGCGGGCTTCATTCGCCGTGAGCGCTCGCTCGGTTTCGATGTTCACGGACTCAGAGTGGCCGATATAGACGGGCACCCGGACCGTGGTGGCAGTGATTTGGATCGAGTTGTCGCCCATGATCTTTCGCGTTTCATGGACCAACTTCATCTCCTCCTTCGTGTAGCCGGAAGCCAAAAACTCATCGATATGCGGCAGACAGTTGAACGCGATGCGGTGCGGATAGACCGTCGGCTGAGGCGACTGAAAGTTAAGGAGGGCCTTGCTCTGATCCAATAACTCATCCATCGCTTCTCTTCCCGTCCCGGAGACTGATTGAAAAGTCGTCACCACGACCCGCTTGATCCGGACCTGATCATGCAGCGGTTTAAGCGCCACGACCATCTGAATGGTCGAACAGTTGGGATTGGCGATGAGACCTTGATGGCGGGACAGATCGTGGGGATTCACCTCGGGGACGACAAGCGGCACCTGCGGGTCCATGCGCCACGCGGCGCTGTTATCGATCACGATGGCGCCCTTCTGCACGGCGATTGGCGCGAACTCCTTGCTGATGTCGCTGCCCGCGGAGAACAGGGCCAGATCGATCCCTGCAAATGAGTCTTGCGTTAAGACCTGCACGGGCACCTCTTGGCCCCGGAACGAGACGGTCCCGCTGGCGGAACGGGAGGAGGCCAGAGGATACAGCCTCTCCACAGGGAATTTCCGCTCTTCCAACACCTCGATCATCTGGGACCCGACTGCGCCTGTGGCCCCGACGATCGCCACGTTGTAAGCTGGTTTCTTCTTGAACATGGACTTCACGCCGTAATTTTTCTGACGCGGTGGTTGAACGTATCGGCAATGTACACATTGCCCTGACTATCCACAGCAACTCCAAAGGGGTAGTTCAAGCTACTGGCTTGGGCAGGGCCTCCATCCCCGGAAAACTGGGCGAGCCCGTTTCCTGCCAGTCGTGCGATGATCTTTTTCCTTTTCTCCCACCTTCTGATCAAGTGACTGTCCGTGTCCGTGATCAAGAGATTGCCTTCGCGGTCCGCCGCAATGCCATACGGTCTCGACATGGTCGTTGATTCCTCATCGTCTAGGCTTTGGTACCGATAGTCCCTCCCATCTCCAGCGACCGCTTCAATCAAGCCGGTCGTCAGATCGATCATCCGGATACGGCCGTTAAAGGTATCGGCGACATAGAGCACGCCATCGACTCCTAACGCGAGGCCGCTGGGCCCGGAAAGACCAGCTTGCGACGCGGGCATTCCGTCCCCCGTATAGCCCGCCTGACCGGAGCCGGCCACCGTCGTGATCACGCCCGTGTCCAGGTCCACCATGCGTACCCGGTTGTTGCTTTGATCCGCAATGTACAAGTGCCCCTTGTCGTCCACCACCACCGCCGCAGGCTCATTGAGCGTGGCGGACACGGCCGGCCCGCCATCGCCAGAGCAGCGATGCTGGCCGGTCCCCGCGAGTGTGGTGATGATCCCGGTCATGGCGTCCACTTTGCGGATCCGATGATTCATCATATCCGCGATGTAGAGGTTCCCCGTCTGATCAACAGCGACCGCGGACGGAAAATTCAGCGTCGCGCGCGTGGCTGGACCACCGTCACCACAACACCTGCCAGCCGTCGGGGGTGTGCCCGCCACAAATCGGACGGTCCCGCTAATATCCGCCAACTGGGCGAACTTCTCCTCGGTCTTGTCAGTGAGCTCACCGAAGGGGTCTTCGTCAGCAGTGGCAGAAGACGCCACGCTGGCCATCTGTTCCCGGTCCTCGGGCGGTGCCGCATCGCCAGCGCAGCCCGCAATTGTCGTGATCAGCCCGGTATGGAGATCCAGTTTCCTGATGACATGGTTCTCTGAATCCGCAATATACAGGTGCCCGGAGCCGTCCAGTGCGAGGTTCTTCGGTTCATTCAACGATGCCGATACCGCCTGACCACCATCACCGGCATAGGCTGGTTCCCCGTTACCGGCAATCGTGGCTATGGTCCCGGGCTGCGCATGAACGAGCATGGTCCCCTGTCACCCTTGCGCCATGTTTTTCAAGATCGCGTCACCCATCTCCACTGTGCCGACCACTGTCGTGCCTGGGCTCTGGATGTCCTTGGTCCGGTACCCCTGTTCGAGGGTCTTCCGGATCGCGGTCTCAACTGCTTCCGCCTCTTTGTCTAAATGGAAGGAATAGCCGAGCATCATCGCGGCCGAGGCAATCGTG
>JACZQN010000136.1 GCA_022545705.1 Nitrospirota bacterium
GCACCGCGTCCACAAGCTCGCCATTCGCGAAATTCCCCACAGTGGCAAGCCGGATGAACTGCTCGACCGCTTTGGAATCAGTGCACGCGCCATCGTGGAAACCGCCAAGCGCATGGTGTAGCAACACTCTCTAGTCGCCCGTGTGTCCCGGGGCGACAGTCACAGCGGAGATGGTGAGGCGAGGATCGCGCCTTCAAGAGGGATTCGGAGCGACAAAGACGAGGACTTTGAGGCGGGCGTTGGTATGATTCCGCACTCCATGCTCCTCCCCAGCTGGCGCCATCGTGCCTTGGCCAGGTCCAAGCACCTGCTCCTCTGACCCCACCTTGAACTTCCCCTGCCCCTCGAGGACGAGATAGACCTTATCCTGATCGCCGTGGACATGGCCCTTTTGTTCTTGGCCAGGCTCGAAACAGTAGACATCACAAAAAAACCTGGGCGTTTGAAAGATATTGTTTTTCTTCATCTTCTCTAGGCTAAACTGTTGGTAATCCGAGAGATTCTGAACCTTCATAGAGATCGCTCCTTCCAGCTTGGCCTCGAGAAAGGGTTCTGCCGTTCTCCTGACGCAGGCCAGGGTCCTTAAGCGCGCTGTGTCCTCTCTATCGTCCGAAGAATGGAGTCAACAGGAATGAAATGGCGAGAAAGACCCAAATCCTTGGCCGGCATGCCCATGGCGAGGCCGAGCAATTGAGGCAGATGAAGAATCGGCAGGTTCAACGTGGTGTGAACGGCCCGCCCAGCCCGGTCCTGGTAGATGTCGAGGCTCATGTGGCACAACGGGCACGGCGTCACCATAAAGTCGGCGCCCTCGTCCTTCGCTTCCTTCATGTTCTGACCGGCCATCGCAACCGCGATCGCTTCCTTCTCCAGAATGATCGGGAAGCCGCAGCATTTGGTTCGTCCTGGATAGGCCACGGCTTCTCCGCCGACGGCTTTGATCACTTTTTCAAGCGAAGTGGGATTCTCGGGGTCGTCAAACCCCAGATCCCAAGACGGTCGAAGAATGTAGCACCCGTAGAACGGCGCGATCCGAAAACCCTGCATCGGAATGCGGACCTGGCCCCGAAGTTGGTGCAGGCCCACCTCCCGCACAACAATCCAGAGGAGATGCTTCACTTGCACGGTCCCCCGATAGGCGATCCCATCCTGCGCCAGCATTTGGTTGATGCGTTCTCGCAGCTGCGGCTCCTCCTTCAGGCGTTTGTTGGCCGCCCCCATCACTCCCTGACAGGTCCCGCAAATCGTCATCACGTCCAAACCCAGTTGCTCAGCTTGGGCAAAGGTCCTGGCATTGAGCGCCAGCGCCACGTCGGGCTCTGCCTCCCCCACCACTCCCGCTCCACAGCAGGAGGCCGCCGTGAGCTCCACGACTTCGATGCCAAGCTGCCCAATGATGGCCATCGTGGACTGGTAAAGCTCCGGCGTCGCACCTTTTGCGGCACAGCCGGGATACAACGCGTACCTCAGAGACATGATGGCCTCGTGTGTTCGAGTAGGCGATGCTCCTGTTCTTCTCCGCTCAGCCTACCACAGGAGCATGCCGAATGACGACCGTCTGTTTGCCAAGCCGCTTCAGGTGGTCCGGGTGTGGGGTCCACGGCCATGGTTTTCCTTCAGCGGTCCGTCCGCCAGATTGACGCTCACAGAGGGCTCACCCCCGATCGGAAAAATACGTGTGCACCTGAATCCGGAAACAGGAGCCCGGACGCGGAGCATTGGCGTTGAGAGGCCTGATGGGATTCGCCACGGACGTGGCGTTGAAGCACGAAGCGGACATGGCTCGCACGACGTGACGCAGAGAGCGGATTCGTGGTCCTGGGCGTAAGCCATGTGGCGCTGATGATGCGAAAAAAGTTGGAACGGTACCGGCTGAATGGGTTCGGGGGTTGCAAACGGTGGAATGCGGTTTGCAACGGAGTTTCTGTGGCAACATTTTTCTCTTCCGGGAACTTCCCTATGGCGAGCTCCTTAGTATACAATGCGGCTCCATCCATCAATCTCACCTCAGTTGCGAACGTACGCGAGGGGAGCCGCGCAATGAAGGAACCTGCTAGTCTGGTTCGAGAGCTGGCAGAAACCCGGGCTCGAACTGATGCGTTGTTCGCGATGATACGGCCGGACTCGTTGTACGAGAGGCCAATCCCGGAACGCCATCGGCTCGTCTTTTACCTGGGCCATCTGGAAGCATTCGATTGGAATCTGATCTGCCGGGGCGAATTGAGCATGGCCCCATTCCAAGCAGACTTTGACCAACTGTTCGCGTTCGGGATCGATCCGCCCGCCGGGCAATTGCCAAACGATACGCCGTCCGACTGGCCTCCGGTGAACGAAGTCCTCAAGTACAACGCACGCGTTCGTCGTGCGCTTGACGAGGTTCTGAACGGAGCAACAGAGGAGGTTCTTCACATTGCGGTTGAGCATCGGCTGATGCATGCCGAGACATTTGCATATATCCTGCACAGCCTGGCGCCCGACCGGAAGGTGAGCATTCGGCACAGGCTCCGAAGTTCGGGTCCCGTTCCTGTTCATACCCAAATCACGATACCAGAGGGAACAGCCACGTTGGGTCGCCGGCGGCGGGACGGGTTTGGTTGGGACAACGAATTTGAGGCTCAAGCCGTCACCGTTCCAACGTTTGCGATCAGTAAATACAAAGTCACGAATCGCCAGTACGTGGAATTTCTGCGCGCGGGCGCTCATCCGCCACATTTCTGGACCCGACGCGGGGACGAGTGGTTCTGGCGAACAATGTTTGGTGAGGTCCCCCTACCGCTTGATTGGCCCGTCTATGTCACGTATGAGCAAGCACGCTCCTATGCCGAGTGGGTGGGGAAATCACTGCCAACGGAGGTTCAGTTTCACCGCGCAGCGTACGGTACACCCGGAGAAGAAGAGCGCGCATACCCGTGGGGGGAAGAGGCACCTACCCCGCATTGCGGCAACTTCAACTCTTATCAGTGGGACCCCATTCCCGTGACTGCATCTCCGCAAGGCGACAGCGCATTCGGGGTATCCCAGCTCGTCGGGAATGGGTGGGAATGGACAGCAACTGAGTTCCACCCCTTCCACGGCTTTCAGCCGTATCCGTTATATCCTGGCTACTCGACGCGTTTCTTCGACGGGTCGCACCGCGTCGTGAAAGGCGGCTCGTCCCAAACAGCGTCGCGGTTGCTGCGCCGCTCCTTCCGCAATTGGTTTAGGCCACAATACCCCTATGTGTACGCGGGATTTCGCTGCGTGGAGAACTAGGGATGTACTCTCCTCCGCTTGTTGGATACTATCGTCGCTCCGCGAAAACGCTGACTTCCTGAGCATCCGCGAGCCGCTTCATCCTTTCAAATCCCGGTGACGTCTAATTGTGAGCCCCGACCCGAAATCAATTCCGCGGCCCTTCGAGACCCTCAGCCTGCGACGGTTCGACCCTTCGACGGGCTCAGGGTCCCGCTCGGCTGCCTTCGACAAGCTCGGGCCCCGAGCGCAGCCGACGGGCGAGAGCCGTGTTCGGCCGCATCAGTCCGGGTCCGACACATTCGTCGCCAAAGGACTTTCGGATCGGGGTTACTTACGCTGAGGACGGTTTCCTGAGCTCTGATTCGTGGAGCTGGACAGGGACCATACTCGAGGAGAGACTTGCCCAAGTTGATTCAGGTGTGCCAGCATGGTGATGGAACCTATTGTTAAATTGAGAGAAAGAATGCGAGTAGAAATCGCTTTTTCTTGACCGAAAAGCCCCTTGGCGGTACATCTATATTAGAGGGAGTGTAG
>JACZQN010000062.1 GCA_022545705.1 Nitrospirota bacterium
GATGGACCAGGGGCTGCGGTTTGCGGTGCGGGAGGGGGGCAAGACGGTCGGCTCGGGGGTGGTGCCGGAGATCCAGGCGTAACGGAAGCGGGAAAGACGTGAAGCGTCATGCGTGATGCGTGAGGGGATGCCGACTCATGACGCGTTCCGCGTCACACATCACGGAAGTAGGAGACCATGGTGGTGAAGGTTGATCAGCGTATTCGAATCCGCCTCAAAGGCTTCGATTATCGGGTCCTGGACCAGTCGGTCGCCGAGATCGTGGAAACTGTCAAGCGGAGTGGGGCCAAGGTAGCTGGCCCCATCCCGCTGCCGACTCGGATCGAACGATTCACGGTGCAGCGGTCTACGCATGCCGACAAGAAGTCCCGTGAACAGTTTGAGATCCGAACCCACAAGCGGTTGTTGGATATCATGGAGCCAACTCCTGAAACGATGGATGCGCTCATGAAGTTGAACTTGGCGGCGGGGGTGGACGTCGAAATCAAGCTGTAACCGCATGCTGAAAAAGGCTCCCACCCTGTCTTATGGCAAGAGGCAAGAGGATGTCCCCCTCGCCTGACGCAACCGTGGCTGGCTGTTTGGCTCTCGCGGAGGCACAGACGATCGTGAGCGTTCTGGTGATGTCATGACGAACGGGTTACTGGGAAAGAAACTCGGGATGACCCAAATGTATGACGACGCTGGACGGCTCGTCCCAGTGACGGTGATCGAAGCGGGGCCGTGTCGGGTGGCACAAATCAAGACGTTCGAGCGGGATGGATATGAGGCGGTGCAACTCGCCTTTGGTGAGGTGCCTGAGCGCAAGTTGACAAAGGGGCAGCGGGGTCATCTGAAGGCCGCGCAGGTGCCTGCCAGCCGCCGGTTGCGTGAGTTCAAGAAGCTCGGTGATGTCCAAATCGGGCAGGTGGTGAAGGCGGACCTGTTTCAAAAGGGCGACTGGGTTGATGTCCAGGGCGTATCAAAAGGGAAAGGATTTCAGGGCGTGATGAAGCGGCATCATTACGCTGGTGGGCCTGCGTCCCACGGGTCCATGTTTCACCGCGCCCCGGGCTCGATCGGAAGTAGTTCCTATCCGTCGAGGGTGTGGAAGAACAAAGCCCTGCCCGGCCAGATGGGGAATGTCAACGTGACGGTCCAGCGGCTGAAGGTGTTTGACGTTCGCCCGGACGAGAATCTGGTGTTTGTCAGCGGTGCCGTGCCGGGTGCCGATGGGGGGACGGTGGTGGTCCGAAAATCGAAGAAGGCGTGATCCATGCCGACCTGTGACGTGCTTGACCTGCACAAGCGAAAAGTCGGGTCAGTTGAGCTGCGTGACGAGGTATTTGGCGTGCCTCCGTCAGGATCCCTGGTGCACGAGGCGGTGGTGATGCAACGGGCCTCGGCGCGGCAGGGCACCGCGTCCACGCGCAGGCGCGGAGAAGTGAGAGGCTCCGGCAGGAAGCCGTGGAAACAGAAGCAGATGGGTCGTGCGCGGGCAGGGTCAATTCGCTCTCCACTCTGGCGCCACGGCGGGGTGGTCTTCGGACCACACCCGCGCAGTTACGCGTTCAGTATACCGAAGAACAAGTATCGGGCCGCGTTGCGGAGCGCGCTCTCGGCCAAACTCGCGGGCGGAGGAGTCATGGTCGTGTCGGACCTCGCGATTGAGCAACCGAAGACTCGATTGCTGGCCGCGGTCCTGCGCCAGTTAGGGTTAACGGCGACCACCCTCATTATCACTGATCCGAGCAATGGCAATCTCGAGCGGGCGGCGCGGAACCTCCGCCAAGTCAAGCTGCTCCGGCCCGAGGCGCTCAACGTGTACGATGTCCTACGATATGAGACCCTGGTCATCCCTGAGCGGGAGGTCTTGCGCCTTCAAGAGGTCTGGTCGTGAGGCGTGATCCCTACACCGTGCTCTTGAGCCCGCTGTTGACTGAGAAGATCACGGCGATGCGCGAGAGCGGGAACAAGGTCGCGTTTCTCGTGCGGAGAGACTCGAACCGCATCGAGATCAAGCGCGCGGTGGAGTCAGTGCTCAAGGTGAAGGTCGAGCGCGTCAATGTCATGAATGTGCGAGGGAAGACAAAGCGGCTCGGTCGGTTTGTTGGAAAACGGCCGGATTGGAAGAAAGCGGTCGTGACGTTAAAGGAAGGCGAGAAACTGGAACTCTATGAAAGCGCGTGAGCACAGGGGCTTGGGCGTGAAGGAAGGGCGCTGGGTACCATGAGTCTAAAGTCCTATCGGCCGACGTCACCCGGACGGCGGGGTATGTCCCATGTGACCGATGAAGAGCTTGTCCGGAAGCGTCCGGAAAAGAGCTTGACGGAGTTTGCACTTCGGACCGCCGGGCGGAACAATGCCGGGCGCATGACGAGCCGGTCTCGGGGTGCTGGCCACAAGCGCCTTTACCGGCGCGTGGATTTCAAGCGCGACAAGATGGGTGTGCCGGCTCGGGTTGCGGCCCTCGAATACGATCCGAATCGCTCAGCCCGTATTGCCCTGCTCCATTACGCGGACGGCGAGAAGCGGTACATCCTGGCACCGGTGGGTCTGGCCGTTCGGGATATTGTGCAGGCGGGTGTCGGTGCTGAGATAAAACCGGGCAATGCCTTGCCCCTTCAGAATATGCCCTTAGGCACGACCATTCACAACGTCGAACTCAAGCCCGGCAAGGGCGGGCAACTGATCCGCAGCGCGGGGAGTTTCGCGCAGGTCATGGGGAGGGATGGCGCGTATGTCCAGCTCCGCCTCAAGTCCGGCGAGATGCGGCGCATTCTGGGGTCCTGTATGGCAACCGTAGGGCAGGTTGGGAACGTGGACCACGAACATGAGACAGTCGGGAAGGCCGGGCGCTCTCGGTGGCGAGGCTGGCGCCCGCATGTCCGGGGCGTGGCCATGAATCCGGTCGATCACCCTCACGGCGGAGGAGAGGGAAAGTCGGGGCAGGGCAATCCCCATCCCGTTTCTCCGTGGGGTCTTCCGACCAAGGGATATAAGACGCGGCAGAACAAATCGACTGACAAGTTCATCATCACACGGCGCATGAAGTAAGACTCAGTTCAGGAGACGACGATGCCCAGGTCGGTCGCCAAAGGACCGTTTGTCGATGCCCATCTGCTGAAGAAAGTCGAGCAGATGAACGAGGTGCGGGACAGGAAGATCATCAAAACCTGGTCTCGCCGCTCGACGGTCGTGCCGGACATGATCGGCCATACCTTTGCGGTGCATAACGGGAAAAGATTTATCCCCGTGTTTGTCACGGAGAACATGGTGGGGCACAAACTAGGAGAGTTTGCTCCGACCCGGTTCTTTAAAGGCCACGGGGCAGCGAGGACTGAAAAGGCGGTTCCCCTCAAATAGGACGTGACGCGTGATTCGTGAATGCAGAAGGACCTCCGGCGAGTAACGCATCACGAGGAACGATTCACGGGGTGTGGAAATGGCGGAGGCAACAGCCATCCTGAGGTACGTTCGGATCACCCCGCGCAAGGCCCGCGCCGTGGTCGACTTGATCCGAGGACAAAAAGTGCCCCAGGCGCTCACCATGCTGAGGCATACGCCTCGCGCAGCGGCGAAGGTGGTCGAAAAGCTCCTCCGATCAGTGGTGGCGAACGCCGAGCAAAAAGAAATCGGTGAGCGTGATGAGCTCTTGGTCTCGCGGGCGTTCGTCGACGGCGGGCCGACATACAAGCGCTTTCGGGCACGATCGATGGGGCGAGCCAACGCCATCAAGAAGCGGACCAGTCACATCACCCTCGTGCTCTCGGCGCCAGAGTCCACACCGAGGACATAAAGCCGCGAGGGTCATTCCTCGCATGTAGTGGGAGAGGTATGGGACAGAAGACGCACCCGATAGGCTACCGATTGGGCTTTAACCGCACCTGGAGCTCACGGTGGTACGCCCATAAGGATTACGCCAAGCTGCTCCACGAGGATATCCGGATCCGCAAGCTTGTGAAGCGGAAGCTCTACCATGCCGGAGTGTCCCGGATCGAGCTTGAACGATCGGGAGACCAGATTCGAGTGATCATCTTTACCGCTCGGCCGGGCATCATCATCGGTCGTAAAGGCGCCGAGGTTGATAAGCTCAAGGCGACGCTCGAGAAAGAATACAAAAAACAGGTCTATATCACCGTCAAAGAGATCAAAAAGCCCGAACTGGATGCCCAACTCGTGAGCGAAAATATTGCGGTTCAGCTCGAGAAGCGGGTGGCGTTTCGACGGGCGATGAAGCGGAGCGTGGCCGCGGCTCTGCGACTGGGCGCCCAGGGGATTCGGATCAACTGTGCCGGGCGGTTGGGTGGGAACGAGATCGCTCGGACGGAGTGGTACCGCCAGGGTCGAGTTCCCTTGCACACGCTGCGTGCGGATATCGACTACGGGTTCGCGGAGGCCCACACAACGATGGGGCAGATTGGTGTGAAGACCTGGATCTACCGCGGCGAATCCCTGCCGGCTCAGCCGGTCAGGAGTGAGAGCGCGTTTGACCGGTAGCGCGAACCGTGGCAGCGCGGTCTTGCGCCTGCTGTGGCGCCGAATCCGCGCGTGCTGAATGACAGAGGACGCCCGTGCTGGCACCGAAAAAAGTCAAGTTCAGAAAGATGCACAAGGGGCGGATGCGGGGCAAAGCCTACCGTGGCGGACAGGTCACGCTCGGAGAGTTCGGCCTGAAGGCCCTGGCGCCCGGGTGGGTCACGAGTCGTCAAATCGAAGCGGCGCGCATCGCGATCACACGCCATGTGAAGCGCGGGGGACAGGTCTGGACGCGCATCTTCCCCGACAAGCCTATTACCAAGAAGCCGGCTGAAACCCGGATGGGCAAAGGAAAAGGGAACCCGGAGTATTGGGTTGCCGTCGTCAAGCCGGGTCGGATGCTGTATGAAATGGATGGAGTCACACGCGAGGTGGCGGCAGAAGCGCTGCGGCTCGCTGCGCACAAGTTGCCGATCGCGACCAAGTTTGTGACTCGGGGCGAGCTGTAGGCTGCGAGGGAGTCTTTGCTGGGGTCACGACCATGGAGATGAAGGAGCTGCGAAATTTGACTGAGGCTGAGCTGGCTGAAAAAGCTCGGCAGCTCACCCAGGAACTATTCAATCTGCGGTTTCAGCACGCCACCGGGCGGATCGAGAATCCGATGCGAATCCGGCAGACCCGACGTGACTTGGCCAGAGTGAAGACGCTGATACGGCAACTGACCTTAAGCAGTGAGCGTTCGGCTGACAAGCGTCCACGATGAGCGGCATACCCACACAGTCCAAGAGGCGGCGCGAGCAGGTCGGAGTCGTCATCAGCAACAAGATGCAAAGGACCGTCGTGGTGTCGATTGACCGATTCGTTCGGCATCCGCTCTATAACAAAGTGCTGCGCCGTTGGACCAAACTCAAGGCGCACGATGAGCAGAATGCCTGTAAGGTTGGGGATCGGGTGAAGCTGATCGAGACCAGGCCAATCAGCAAGCAGAAGCATTGGCGAGTCGTGCAAATTCTGGAACGAGGTCAGGCGGAATAGGGAGAGCGCCACACGTCCGAAAGTCTGTGCGTCACACGTCTCATGGCGGGTCTGCAAATCTCTGACTGTTCAGAATCGCCTGGCGCGACACGGATATCTGATGGTTCAGAACTACACGTTTCTCGATGTCGCCGACAACTCAGGCGCGAAGCAGGTGATGTGCTTCCACGTGCTGGGCGGGTCCAAGCGACGGTATGGGTCACTCGGCGATGTCGTCGTGGTGGCGGTCAAAGAGGCTATCCCACAGGCGACCGTCAAGAAGGGAGACGTGAGCCGCGCCGTGATCGTGCGGACGACCAAAGGGGTACGCCGGGATGATGGCTCCTATATCAAGTTCGACCGCAATGCCTGCGTCCTGATCAATGCGCAGGGTGAGCCCGTCGGCACGCGTATCTTTGGGCCGGTGGCGAGAGAACTGCGACGGAAGAAATTCATGAAGATCATCTCCCTTGCGCCGGAGGTGTTGTAAGCGAAGCGTTCCGTCTCCGTGCAGTTGGAGGGTCGTGGGGACCAAGCTCAAAAAAGGCGATCTCGTGATGGTGATCTCGGGCCGGGAACGAGGCAAGACCGGCAAAGTGTTGTCCCTTGACGTGCGGGGTGGGAAGGTCACGGTCGAAAAATTGAACATCATCAAACGGCACACCAAGCCCAGCCAACGGAATCGGCAAGGGGGAATCATTGAACGTGAGGCCGCAATCGCGATCTCCAACGTCATGTATTTCAACACAGACCTCCAGCAGCCTGTGCGTCTTGGAATCAAAACGCTGGAGGATGGGCGTCGGGTGCGAGTGATGCGGAAGAATCAACAGGTGATCGAGTAGTTCCAAAGGGGCAATGGCAAAACCGGACAAGCGCGCTCAAGACAAGGGCTCCGCGAAAAAAACGCCTCCCAAGAAAGAGGGACCGCGAGCGGAACAGGTGGCTGGCGGTTCTCCAAGCGGACCGACCGTTCCGCCCCGGCTCAAGGAAACGTACCAGCGCCAGGTGGTGGCCGCCCTGATGAAGGAATTCGGGTATAAGAATCTCATGCAGGTGCCCAAGCTAGATCACATCGTGCTGAACGTAGGCATGGGGGAAGCCATCCAGAACGTGAAGCTACTGGAAGGCGCTGTGGGTGAACTCAGTGTCATCTCCGGGCAAAAGCCGGTCACCACGAGAGCGAAGAAGGCTATTGCCGGCTTTAAGCTTCGTCAGGGCATGCCGATCGGGACCAAAGTGACGCTCAGAAGTCGCCGGATGTATGAGTTCCTCGATCGCCTCATGGCGCTGGCGCTGCCGAGGATCAGAGATTTCCGCGGCGTGTCTCCCAAATCCTTTGATGGACGCGGGAATTACACGCTTGGGCTGAAAGAGCAATTGATTTTCCCAGAGATCCAATACGACAGCGTCGCGTCCATTCACGGGATGGATATTACCATTGTGACGACAGCCAAGACGAATGATGAAGGGAAGGCGTTGCTGCGACACCTCGGGATGCCGTTCCGAGCCTGACCGGCCTCATGGGGATGCATCCACCGATGCTGGCGCACGCTCGCATGGACACGGAGAACAGCGATGGCACGATTAGCCTTGCGGCTCAAAGCCGCTGTGCAACCCAAGTTTTCAGCGAGACGGTATAACCGTTGCCCGGTCTGTGGCCGCGTGAGAGGCTTTCTGCGCCGCTTCCAGATGTGCAGGATATGCTTTCGGTTCCTCAGCCTGAAGGGAGAGATTCCCGGCGTGAGGAAGGCCAGTTGGTAGCGGGTCGCGAGGAGTGGTTGTGCGCCAGTGTCGAGCCACGGCAGAGTGCTGTGCTCGGTCTACGGGAAGTGGAATCCTTACGCTGGAGTTGGGAAGATGGTCACCGATCCAATTGCTGACCTGCTGATTCAGATACAAAATGGAGCCCGACGGGGATTTGAGACAGTGACAGTCCCCGCATCCAAGTTGAAGGCTGAAGTGCTCCGGATTCTGAAAGCCGAAGGATTCATCGGCCCTGTCGAGCACGTGACTGACAAGGGGCACCCAGCATTACGGATTCAGTTGCGGTACGTCGACGACGGACAACCCGTGATCGAGGGCGTCCGCCGAATTAGCAAGCCTGGCAACCGGGTCTACGTTGGCAAGCGCGATGCGACACAGGTGCGGGGCGGGTTAGGCGTCGCAATCCTCTCGACCTCAAAAGGCGTCATGACCGATCAGGAGTCACGCCGCGCGGGCTTGGGGGGCGAAGTGCTGTGTCAGATCTGGTAACTCTTGGGGACTGTGTGAGTGTGAGATGTGTTGATTGTAGAATGTATGAACCCTCAATCGTCCAATGACTCCATCACCAAATCACCACATCACGAAATGAGTCCAGCTCCATGTCGCGGATAGGGAACAAGCCGATACCAATTCCTCAAAAGGTCGAAGTCACCGTGGCTGACCAGGTGGTCTCGGTGAAAGGGCCTTTGGGCCAACTTGAGTGGCGGGTGGCCAAAGGGATTGCCGTGGCAGTGACGGATGGCCAGGTGCAAGTGAGTCGTGCCTCCGATGATCGGCACCTGCGGGCTCTTCATGGCCTCGTCCGAGCCGAGCTGAACAACCTTGTCGTCGGGGTGTCCAACGGATATGAGCGGACATTGGAATTGGCCGGGGTGGGGTACAAGGCCCAAGCCCAGGGGCAGACGTTGAACGTGAGCGTGGGGTACACACGTCCGGTGGTCTTTACGCTGCCGGCTGGGGTCGAGGCCAAGGTCGACAAGCAGGTCATCATCACGCTCCGCGGAATCGATAAACGAAAGGTGGGTCAGGCGGCCGCGTCTCTCCGCGCGATCAAGCCCCCGGATGTGTATAAGCAAAAGGGGATCAGATATGCGGGTGAAGTGCTCCGCAAGAAGGAAGGAAAGACCGGGAAGTAGGTGAAGCGGTGAAGACGGTCAATAAGGTCCAGAAGCTCGAACGGAGGCGCCGGCGAGTGCGCAAGCGGATCTTTGGCACGTCGGCCCGGCCTCGGCTGAGTGTGTTCAGGAGCAAGAGCCACATCTACGCGCAGATTATCGACGATACCAGTGGGCGGACGCTTGTGTCCGCGTCCACGCTTGATTCCTTGTTGCCACAGTCCGTGAAGTCCAAGGGGACGATCGAGGCGGCGAAGGCCGTGGGTGAACTTCTGGCCACCCGGGCAAGAACAGCGAAGGTGGAGGCTGTGGTGTTCGATCGGGGTGGGAGATTGTTCCACGGCCGCATCAAGGCGCTAGCTGAAGCCTCGCGGGAGAACGGTCTCAAATTCTGAGGAGAGGAGAACGGCTCTGTGCGAGTCAATCCCGAGGCGTTGAGTCTTAAAGATAAGGTTGTCTTTATTAACCGCGTGGCGAAGGTGGTCAAGGGCGGCAAACGCTTCAACTTCTGTGCGCTGGTGGTGGTGGGAGACGGTCACGGCTGGGTAGGGATCGGCAAAGGTAAGGCGGCGGAGGTGCCCGCTGCGATCGCGAAGGCTGTGGAACAGGCGAAGAAACACCTCATCCATGTGAGCATCAAAGATGAGACGATCCCCCACGTTGTCCATGGCTATTTTGGCGGGGAGCATGTTTTGCTCAAGCCGGCGCCAGTCGGATCAGGGGTCATCGCCGGCGGGGCCGTGCGCGCGGTGGTCGAGCTGGCGGGTGCCCGCAACATTATCGCCAAGATGCTGGGACGCGGAAATCCGTTCAACACTGTGAAGGCGACGCTTGACGGCCTGCTTCAGCTGAAGGGTCCGGAGGAGGTCGCTCGCATTCGTCGTGGTGGTCTGGAGCAAGCCGGATAAGCTCATGCTGTCTCGCAATCCGAGCGCCAAGCATCTGCACATTACCCTGAAGCGAAGTCCGATCGGGACACCCTACCGACACCGATTGGTGCTCCAGGGACTCGGCCTTCGCAAGCTCCATCAGACTGTCGTCCGTCCGAATACTCCCCAAGTTCGGGGTTTGGTTGACAAGGTCGCGTATCTCCTTGACGTGAGCGCGCAATGAAGCTGCACACCCTGGCTCCCTCGGTGGGCGCCAAGAAGAAACCAAAGCGTGTAGGCAGAGGGCCAGGGTCCGGTCATGGGAAGACTGCGACGCGAGGACATAAGGGAATGCTGTCACGGTCTGGGGGGGGCAAGCGGCCTGGTTTTGAAGGAGGGCAAATGCCGTTGGCCCGCCGGGTGCCGAAACACGGGTTCACCAATCCCTTTCGAACGGAGTATGCGATCGTGAACCTCAAGTCGTTGGCGGCGCTGGGGGCGGTGGACCCCGTCACGCCGGAGGTCTTGGTGGACGCCGGGCTGATCAAACGGAAAACCAAGTGGGTGAAAATTCTTGGTCTCGGTGGGATCGAGAAGCCGCTCACGATCCACGCGCACAGGTTCAGTAAATCGGCGATCGAGAAGATCCAGGCGGCCGGCGGGAGGGCTGAGGTCATCGGCTGTGTTTGAACGACTCATCACGAGCTTCCAGAACATCTTTAAAATTGCGGAGCTGCGCAAACGCCTTCTGTTCACGCTGGTGATGCTGGTGGTCTACCGGGTCGGGGCCCACATTCCGACCCCCGGCATCAACAACGAGGAGTTACATAAGTTTCTCATTGAGAAAGGAGGATCACTCATCGGTTTTGTTGACATCTTTACCGGTGGCGCGCTGTCACGGCTGACGATCTTCGCACTCGGCATCATGCCGTACATCAGTGCCTCAATCATCCTGCAGTTGCTCACAGTTGTCATTCCCCATCTGTCGAAATTAGCCAAGGAGGGTGAGCGCGGACGGAAGAAGATCATTCAATACACGCGCTACGGCACGATCGGGATTGCGCTGGTCCAGAGTTTTGGCATCGCGATCGGACTCGAGGGCATGAACCAGGGCGCCTTCGTCATGGAGAAAGGATGGGCGTTTCGCCTGATGACGGTTATTACTTTGACGGCGGGCACCGCCTTTCTGATGTGGCTGGGGGAGCAGATTACCGAACGAGGCGTCGGGAACGGCATCTCGCTGATCATTTTTGCGGGCATTGTCGCGCGTCTTCCCAGCGCGGTGGTGCAAACGTTCGACTTGTATACGGTCGGCCAGTTAAGTTTCGCCTTGCTCGTCGTCCTCGGGGTCGTGATGCTGGCCGTCGTCGCGGCGATTGTCTTTCTGGAGACCGGCCGACGGAAGATCCCGGTCCAGTATGCCAAGCGGGTGATCGGCAGGCGGGTCTATGGAGGGCAGAGCACCCATATTCCGTTGAAGATCAATACGGCCGGTGTGATTCCACCAATCTTCGCGTCGTCG
Source organism: Nitrospirota bacterium (assembly GCA_022545705.1). Lineage (GTDB taxonomy): Bacteria > Nitrospirota > Nitrospiria > Nitrospirales > Nitrospiraceae > JACZQN01. The sequence continues at coordinate 10,743 of JACZQN010000062.1, forward strand.
ATTATTGCGTTCCCAGCGACGATTGCAGGATTCATCCAAATCCCTTGGGTCCAAGCGTTTGGGAGCCAGCTCGCACCCGGCTCGGTGCCGTATACACTCATCTATGTCAGCATGATCATCTTCTTCTGTTTCTTCTATACGGCTGTTGTGCTCAATCCGGTGGACATGGCGGACAATATGAAGAAGTACGGAGGATTTATTCCCGGCATTCGCCCAGGACAACGGACCTCGGACTACATCTATAAGGTGTTGACGCGCGTCACCTTCGCCGGCTCGCTGTATCTCGCAACGGTCTGTGTGATCCCGGAGCTATTGATTTATAAGCTGGGCGTCCCCTTTTATTTTGGAGGCACCTCCTTGCTGATCGTGATCGGGGTTGGTCTGGACACGGCTCAACAGATCGAGTCGCATATGCTCATGAGAAACTACGAGGGATTTCTGGCAAAGGGGCGGCTGAAGGGGCGGAGCGGGTGAGGCCTCTGCATGCGACTGGTTTTTCTCGGTGCGCCAGGGGTGGGAAAGGGAACACAGGCTGATCTGATTGCGTCGCGATTTCACCATCCCAAGATTTCGACAGGAGATATTCTTCGGGAGGCGGTACGAAACAAGACACCGTTAGGGCTGGAGGCCAAGGCCTGCATGGATCGGGGCACACTGGTTTCCGACGATATCGTCGTGGGGATCGTCCGGGAGAAGCTGGCTGAACCGGGGTGTACGAACGGCTTCCTGCTTGACGGGTTTCCACGTACCGTTGCGCAGGCTGAAGCGCTGGCCGAGATGTTGAAGACTCGAGGGCAACCGCTGGATCGAGTGATCAATATCTCGGTGTCGCGTGAGGAGGTGGTGAGACGGCTCACGGGACGCCGGAGTTGCCCCAAGTGCCAAGCCGTGTTTCACGTCGAGCTTGCACCGCCGCAACGGGGTGGGATCTGTGATCGGTGCGGTGGTGAATTGATCCAGCGCAGTGACGACCACAAGGACACGGCGGAATCCCGGCTGTCGGTGTACGAGGAACAGACTGCTCCTCTCATCGCTTACTACCGGGAGGCACATGTGCTGTCGGAGCTGAACGGATTGGATCCGGTCGAAGCAGTCCATCACCGTCTGGTGAGCCTCTTAGCGGCATCGGGGTTGACATGATCATTCTCAAAACGCCGGACGATATCGAGATTATGGCGAGAGCCGCCAAGCTCGTCGCCGAGACGCTCCAAGTGCTGAAGCGGGAAGTCCGGCCGGGGATCACGACCGATGACCTGGATAAGATCGCGGAAGACTCTATTCGCTCGGGAGGTGGGGTGCCAGCCTTCAAGGGGTACCGAAATTACCCCAAAACGCTGTGTGCGTCGGTCAACGAAGAGGTCGTCCACGGGATTCCCTCGAAACGGGAGCTGAAAGAGGGGGAGATCATTGGACTCGATCTCGGCGCGATCATAGACGGATTCTACGGGGATTCAGCGATGACCCTTCCCGTCGGGCCCATTCCGCCTCGGGTCGCGGAGTTGCTGCGGGTGACTGAAGAAGCACTCGAGGCCGGTATCGCGCAGGCCATAGTTGGCAACCGGTTATCCGATGTCTCTCATGCGATTCAACGCCACGCGGAAGCAGCCGGGTTCTCCGTCGTGACTGAGTTTGTCGGCCATGGAATTGGCCGTCAGTTGCACGAGGACCCACAGGTCCCCAACTACGGGAAGCCGGGATCAGGACCTCGGTTGCAAGTCGGCATGGTGCTGGCCCTTGAGCCGATGGTGAATATGGGTAAGAGTGGCGTGCGAATTTTGGATGATGAATGGACGGCTGTGACGAAGGACGGCAGCCTGTCGGCCCATTTCGAGCACACGATCGCGATTCAGGCCAGTGGTCCTCCCCGGATCTTGACTACACTCTAGATGTGGAGGCGCCATTTCTGTCGCACGATATAGGTAAGGATTACGCCACATGCCAAAAGAAGATATGATCGAGGTCCAGGGGACGATAGCCGAGACGCTGCCCAATGCCATGTTTCGCGTCTCGTTGGACAACGGCCATCGGATCCTGGCCCATATTTCCGGGAAGATGCGAATGCATTTCATTCGGATTCTCCCCGGCGATAAAGTCACGGTTCAGTTGTCGCCGTACGATCTGACCAAAGGACGCATCACGTATCGATTCAAGTAAGGCAGAACGAAACCGCAGAGGGCAAAAGTAATTATGAAGGTGAAGTCATCCGTCAAACGGATTTGCTCCAAATGCAGAGTTCTCCGCCGGCGCGGGGTGGTCCGCGTGCTCTGCGAGAATCCGAGGCACAAACAGCGCCAGGGCTGAAAGTCGTTATTCCCGTTGGATCCGTTGAGACCGTTGGTGCCGTTAGACGGACTGAACGGACCTAACGGACTAAACGGGCGAATGGCCCATACGGAGGAATCATGGCACGGATAGCCGGAGTGGATTTACCGAGAGAGAAGCGCGTGGGCGTCGGTCTCACCTACATCTTTGGCATCGGTCCGTCATCAGCAGCGCAGATTTTACACAAATCCGGGGTCGACGGAGCCACGCGCGTCAAAGATTTGAGTGAGGAGCAGATCGTCAAGTTGAGGGAGGCCATCGAACGTGGTCACGCGGTCGAAGGTGATCTTCGTAAAGAGTTCACGATGAACATCAGGCGTTTGATCGAGATCGGAGCCTATCGA
>JACZQN010000063.1 GCA_022545705.1 Nitrospirota bacterium
TATTTCCCGATCATCTGGGTGCGGTGCGTGCCCAGCCTTCGCCTGTTCCGAGGGCTGGCGGAGAGGGTGGGATTCGAACCCACGGTCCCTTGCGGGACAACGGTTTTCGAGACCGCCCGAATCGGCCACTCTCGCACCTCTCCGTGAGCCGCTCATCGAAAGCCAAAAGTCTGAACGTCGAAGCTCTGAAAAGTGGGAGGGTCGAAGCTCTTGAATCGCCAGTCGTCTTTACGGCGTTCGGACGTGATGACTCGACTATGTCGGAGCTCGTTCGCCCACATCATCACGCAGGCGTCGGAAGAATGCCTGCATCAATTCCTGACATTCTCGTTCCAAAACACCACCGATGACCTCTACCCGGTGGTTGAGGCGAGGCTCCTCTGGCAAATTGAACACCGAACCGCAGGCGCCTGCCTTGGGGTCGCTCGCGCCAAAGAGCAGGCGGGAAATACGTGACTGAATGATCGCGCCCGCGCACATCGAGCAGGGTTCTACGGTGACGTAGAGTGTGGTATCGGTCAGCCGCCAGGTCCCGAGCTGCGTCGCTGCCTCCCGGATCGCCACGATCTCGGCATGAGCGGTGGGGTCCTGCCAGGCCTCTCTGAAGTTATGCACCTGCGCGAGCACCTGGCCTTCCCGCACCAACACCGCTGCAATCGGCACTTCGCCACGGGCAGGCGCCAGCCTGGCCTGCTCAAGGGCTAACTGCATGTACTCAACGTCTTTGTCGGTCACGAAACCCATGTGCGATGACGCTCCTCCAGTGAACACGCACGTTGGAACGGTCGGAGACGAAAGCGGGCGCTATCTTACCACAGCAGGCAGCGAGGGAGAAGTCCTGCGATCGTTCCCTCTGGAGAAATCCCACTGCGTGCGCAAGGGAGTTCCGCTTTTGCGTGGCCTGCCAGTTATCGCATGAAGTCCTATCTGATGGTGACACCGTGAACCTAGACAAGGAAGAAATTATGCCGGGGTTAGGTGAAGAATTCGCCTCCCATGAAGGCGCGGTGCTTACAAGTATCTTGCCAGCACGGATGCAGCTTCGGCAGCCCCGGTCGCAGGCGGGGCAGTCTCGGCTGGGTGAGGCATGGTCTGGGCTGCGTCGAGAGCCGCTTTCCATTGGCCGGACCTGAAGTCGGCTTCCGGCAACTCGATCGCTCTTCCGTAGCGCGTCACGTAGTTCACCAAGGCTTCCTCGTCCACAAAGTCATAGCGTCTCACGAACACCACAGGCTGTGCGAGGGCGACCGCTTCCACAATGGTGCTGTAGCCCGGCTTGGTGACGAGCACATCGACTGAAGCAATGAGTGATCGGAACGGAAGTGGCAGCGACGACATCGATCGAAGCCGCTTGTACTGATCCGGGACCGACCCACTGACGACAAACCGATAGGGCACGAGTTGCTCGAGTCGGTCGTAGGGGAGTGAATCAAGTTCGACCCCGCCAAACCCAATCAGCACGATCGGCTCATCCGGCGAGGCCCCGGTTGCTTCTCGCAGGCGGCCTTTGTCCGAAGGATGATGTTGTGCGATTGGACCTACATCCACGAGGTGCCGGAATGCTGGCATCGGGACGCCAGGCGAGGGTCGAATCATGAGGTCGGCACAGGAGTAAGCCCGTTCAATATGGTGAATAATTTCGAGTTGGTCAGTTCGCCCTGGTTCCGCGTATGATTTCAGAACCCGGTCCCAGGAAAGGTTACACAGGCCCACGGTTGACACCTGCGCCCGAGCCCCTGCCTCCACCGCGAGATACGAAATATCTGAAAGCACAAGGTCCGGCTTTTTCACACGAATCGCTTGTTCTTCCTCGCGCACCCTCACTGCCCAGTCGGCGTGAAGGCGCTGGTACGCGGCCCAGGTCTCACCGATCTCAATTTTCAGGGGCCCGCGTTGCACGCACCCGATATCCTGCTCGCTGGGGGACCATTCCCACGCGACGCTGAGGCGGTCTTCGAAGAACCAGCGGGGAACTCGTGTGCGCAGGACTGTCTTGAGGTCCGGCACTTTGCGGCCCAATTCGTTCAGCACCGGCAGGACCTGGGCTGCGTGCCCGAATCCATGGCTGGAGATCGCGCACCAAATCAACGGCATCGCAGAAGGCTAACGAGGAGGGACGCTGGAAGCCAATCGAAGAAGGACCTCAGAATAGAAGGTAACCCGAGCACGTTTTGCCGCCTCAGTGCCAGAACCCGCACGGGGGCCGGCGGCACAGTTTCCCGTTCTCCGCCGCGGGAGAGATAGCACAGTTGAATGAGGCAGGGCAAGGCAACAGTGGAAAGCCGGTATCACTTTACATGATTTATTTGCCAAGAGTGAGGCGGCATGGTACTTTTTTCTTTAAAAAGTAACGGCTTTTACCGTGCTTACAGTAGGATTGCAGCCGAAGCTCACCGTTTCGCATTCCCGCTCGTGTGGGCTGGACCCAGTCTGTCATCATGGCGTCTTCCTCTCTTATCGGCGATAGAACCGTCGTACGGCTTTCCCAGAGCACCGAGTGACAGGCCAGAGATGAGCGTCTGTTTCGATGACGTCCTGAAAGGATTTCTCTAGAGGATATGCGAGACGCTGTGTGAAAACCCCGCTTTCAAAGATCTTGCTTTCTGAGTGGCTAATCGGAGGGGTGCTGACCATCTACTTCATGGCGGCGTATTTGGGGAATTGGTCCAATCTCCAGGCCATGGAGCTTGTCACGTTCGATCTTCGGGCGCCTTTGCGGGCCTACCATGCGCAGTCTATGGAGATTGAAATCGTTGCTGTGGACGATGAAAGTATTGGCAAAATCGGGCCGTGGCCTTGGCCGAGGGCGCTGATGGGACAGTTAATCGAAAACTTAAAGTCAAGCGGGGCGAAGGTCATCGGGGTCAATTTTCCGTTCTCAGAACCGGATGAGAGCCAGGGAATTAAAGAGCTACGCGCGATGCGGCAAAAAATAGTCGCACAGGCTGAGGCGGCCGCAGCCAGGCGGCCTGATGGGCAGGTGCAGGCGGCGTATAGAAGAATGCTCCAGGACCTCAGCGAGACAGAAGCGAACCTTGACCAAGACGCCAAGCTGGCTGCGGCACTCGCGGACAGTCCGCAAGTGGTCCTCCCCATTTCGTTTGAAATCGGGAAGTCGCGAGGGAATGAAGGGGAGGAGCCTTCCAGCCGGATTTTTGGCAGTTCGTTCAACACCATTGATAACCTGCGTGACCTGAGCGTCTTCCCACCTATCGGGAGTAGGACACTCATCGCACCGCTGCCGGCGTTTCAACAAGACGGGATCGGGTTCGGGCACGTCAATATCGTACCAGATCCTGATGGCATCCTTCGTAGAGAAACCCTGCTGGTCGAGTATCGGGATCATTTTTACCCGTCATTCGCTCTGCGGGTGGTCAGCGCGTATCTGAACCTACCTCCCAGGGAAGTGCATATCGGATTGGGACAATACATTACACTCGGGCGCATCCATATTCCCACCAACCACTTGATGCAGATGCCAGTGAGCTACAACGGGCCTGCTGGTACCTTTAAGCCCTTTTCAGCCCATCATGTCCTCTACGGCAAGATTCCGCCAAACACATTCCGCGGCAAGATAGTGCTGGTGGGACCTGTGGCCGCAGGGATTGGTGCCCGATATGAGACACCGATGTCACATTCGATTGCCGGAGTAGAAGTGATGGCGAACGTGATCCAAAACATTCTGGACCAGAACTTTCTTGTGGTTCCTTCCCGGGCCAAGGCTTTCGTGGTTGGTACGCTCGTGTTCGTGGGTCTCTTTCTGGTCGTTGGGTTTCCGCTCTTAGGCAATAAGTGGTCGGGGATTGTGGCTGGCACCCTGCTCATCAGTTACGTGTGGTACGCAGCTTTTGTCTTCGCCAAGGGCGGTTACGTGATCACAGTCCTGCATCCAACTCTCCTCCTGGTCTTGGGCTACACCATCATTGTGACCAAACGCGTGCTCTTGAGCAATCACGGAGAGGCCCTCGAGGCTGATACCAATGAAACGAATAAGATGTTGGGTGTGTCGTTTCAGGGACAAGGCATGCTGGACTTGGCGTTTGAAAAGTTCATGAAGTGTCCGCTGACCAAGGAGACCATGAGTCTCCTGTATAACCTGGGAATTGATTTTGAGCGCAAGCGGATGTTCAATAAAGCAGTGACAGTCTATGAGCATATCGCCACCAAGGATCGTCACTTCAAAGACATCGAGGAACGGATCGAGCGGCTCAAACAATTGGGCGATCAGGCACTGATGGGTTCCAGCCTCAGGAGAGGTGGCGCAGATGCGTCCTTGCTAGTTCAGGGTAGCGGCGTGCTCCCTACGCTGGGTCGGTACGAGGTGCTGAAGGAGTTGGGCCGTGGGGCCATGGGGGTCGTCTATCTGGGGAAAGATCCCAAGATTCAGCGGTTCGTAGCCATTAAGACCATGCGGCTGGATGAGGTAGAGTCAGAGGAGCTGCCTGAGATCAAGCAGCGCTTCTTCAGGGAGGCTTCCTCAGCAGGGAAACTGTCGCATCCGAACATTGTGACAATTTTTGATGCAGGTGAAGAACAGGACATGGCGTATTTCGCCATGGAGGTGCTCGACGGGAAGAGTCTCACAGAACTGTGCTCAATTCAGAAGCTCCTCCCGGTCAGACGTGTAGCGGAGATCGTGGCCAGAGTGGCGGAGGCGCTCGACTATGCCCACGCCCAGGGGGTGGTCCACCGGGACATCAAGCCCTCGAATATTATGGTGATGCCGGATGGGAACGTGAAGGTCACCGATTTCGGCATCGCCCGCCTCGCGTCCTCTGGGAGGACCCAATCTGGCAGGCTCCTTGGGACACCCAACTACATGTCACCAGAACAAATCTCTGGTCATGCGGTAGATGGCCGGTCCGATCTGTTCTCACTGGGCGTCGTCCTCTACGTGTTGCTGACGGGCGAAAGACCGTTTCAGGGCGACAGCCTGGCGACCCTCATGTACATGATCACCAATCAGCCCCACCCGTCGCCGCTCAGCATTCGGCCTGAGCTGCCCCCAGCGTTCATAGCGATCATCGATCGGGCATTGGAGAAAGATCCGACCCGTCGGTACCAGCGCGGACAGGAAATGGCGCAGGACCTGCGGGCTGCCTTGCAAGGGGTTCGGGACTGAGGCGAGGAGGACCGGCAAATTGAAGGTCGCGTTCGGTGCCAAGACCGATGTCGGTCTCAAACGCCAGCAGAACGAGGACAGCCTCTGTGCCGATCCCAAACTTGGGCTCTTTGTGGTGTGCGACGGCCTGGGTGGAAGAAACGCCGGGGAGGTGGCCAGCAGATTGGCGGTCACGGTCATCCAGAAGCATCTGCGGGAGGCTTGCGAGGTCCGAACACTTCCCATGATCGGCAAGTACAGCGACCGGTTTTCTCCACAGACCAACCGGCTTGCCAGCGCAGTACGGCTGGCCAACCAGATCGTAAACGGTGCGAGCGCCAGCAATGGGAATCTCACCGGAATGGGAACGACTGCGGTTTCGGCACTTATGAACGGCAAGACCCTCTCCCTGGCGCACGTTGGGGACAGCCGCATCTATTTGATACGGGGAGGAACGATTCAGGTATTGACCAGGGACCATACGCTGGTTGCGGAGCAGGTTCGCCAAGGTGTGTTGACCGAAGAGGAAGCCGAGGTGTCTCGTCAGAAACATATTATTACCAGAGCGTTGGGGATCGAGGAGGATGTGGAAGTGGATCTGGATGAAGTCACTGTCAGGCAGGACGATGTTCTGATCCTCTGCTCCGACGGCTTAACCTCTGGAGTCAAACCCAGCGAGATCCTGAAGGCGGTTCAAAGCGAGGAGGAACCTCAGGCGGCTTCAGAACGGCTCGTCAGCATGGCCAACGCAGCGGGGGGTCTGGATAACACGACCGTCATTGTCGTGGCTGTCAAGAAACTGTCCGACGGGACCTTCTGGAAAAAGATCTGGAAAGGAGCCAAGAGTGGGGGATGAACCCACCCGGTTCTGAAGGGGAGCTTTTATGCCACAGATTGTGCTGAAATTCCATGACAAGATCCTGAAGGTTGTCGAGCTTGACAAACCGCTGGTGACCATCGGTCGTAAAGCTAAGAATGATCTTGTGATTGATAACCTGGTGGTATCTAGTTACCACGCGCAGGTGGTTCAAGAGCAAGGGATGTTCTTCATCGAGGACAGAGGGAGCACGAACGGGACCTTCCTCAACGACAGGAAGATCGAACGACTTCAACTAAAGAATGGCGACGAAATCAAGATCGGAAAGCATGTGGTGGTATTCCAGGACTTCACAGGAAGCGCCGAACCGTCAGCCCCACCGTCCTTCGCCGAGCCCAGACCAGAAGCATCGGACCAAATTCGCACTGCGTTTGACGAGACAGAAATTACGCTCGGCCAAGCCGCCGCTGCGCCAGGTATAGACAGCTCTGCCCAAGTGAGTGGTAAGGAGGGGAGTCTACTGGTCGTCTCAGGGCAAACGGACAAGAACCAGTATAGCCTCGTCGACCAGATCTCGATCATCGGGTCGCAAAAAGGAGCGACCGTGAAACTCACCAAGTGGCTCTCGCCAAAGGTCGCGGCCCTGATCACTCATCAAGACGGTGTGTATACGATCAGTGTGGCTGATGCCAAGAACAAACTCCTGATCAACGGGCTTCCGGTCCAAGGACGAGCCGATCTGAACGACGGCGACTTGGTGGAAGTGGCGGGCGTGAAGATGTACTTCTATTTGACACGACCGAGCAGTTGAAACGATACGGTATTGCCATGGTGATTCCCTTCCCCAGCATGTTCATCCCAGCCGCTACCGCAGGACGGTCACTCCTCGATGTCACACCATATCATTTCCCTTGCAGCGCCTCGAGGCTGACCTGTCACCGGACTGATTATTCCCCCCATTCGGTGGCTCGCTGATCTCTCTCGACACTCGCCGGAAATGTCCTTCGGACCTCACGGTAGGGGGTTGGACTCGTCAGACACAGTCTGCCCGAGCACAGGAGGTCAAGGCACAGCTTGGGGGCTGGCTTGTTCCGATGGAGACCACCGTGGTATGCTGGCTCCGATGATCATGAAGCATTATGAACACGTCCCTCCGTCCATCTACGCTGGGGCCCCCGAAGGGATCGAGATGCGGGAAATGATCACGGCGCAGGATGGCGCGCCAAACTTTACCCTCCGGGTTTTCGATATTCACCCGGGCGCCAGCACACCCTTCCACTCTCATGAGTGGGAGCATGAGGTCTTCATTCTCGACGGGGCCGGCACAGTTCGAACAGAAGGGAACGAGATGTCCTTCGAGAAAGGCGCTTCGGTGTTTCTGGCTCCTCATGAGAAACACTGCTTTGTGGCCGACCGCGGGACGCCGGTTCGATTCATTTGTGTGATCCCTTCGAGCAACCGGTGCCGGATGTGACGCTCCGTGATCTGGCCTATAGCATGGCCTGCCAAGATGTTCCTCTTCCCATGGGGCCGAACCTGAGCCTGACGAGGTCTCAGCCTCCGCCTTTCACGGCATCCTCTGCATTGTCCTTGTCGCCTTGCTCGTCGAGTCGGTAACCGGGCTTGAACGACGGCCACAGCTCGCGAAACCGCCTTCGCTTTACGGGATCACTCCCGTCCCTTCTCCCACTGCGGGCGTCAGTTGCAGAACTCATGGTCCTTCCGGCAGTGCGCTGGCAGAGCCCAGATCCTCACCCGGAGCGATACCGGTGAGTGAGGGGCAATCGAGCAGCGATGATCAGGTTTACAACCGCCAAATCCGGCAGGTAGACTTCTCAGAAGGGCGTGACGCGTGGAGTTGAACCATGGATGACGAGCGGCTGAGCACGGACGAACGTCTGGACCAGCTTGCGCAGGTCCTCCGGTACCATGAGGAAACCAAGCATCACTTTTTCCGTTATGCGCGGGCGCTTGGGTATCTGGATTGGGCAAACCAGCCGGACCCGTTCCGACGATTCGAAGGGGCTCCGCTCGTCCCCTTGCCCGTTTTGAAACCAGACGAAGCGCCACGCTCGCCCCTCTACGAAGATCTGTATCGGGATGGGGCAGTGGCCACCCAGCCAGTATCCCTGCGCACGATCTCGCGGTTCATGGAGTACGCTCTGGCGCTGTCAGCCTGGAAGCAAGTGGGCACCACGCGTTGGGCGCTACGGAGTAATCCATCGAGCGGGAACTTGCATCCGACCGAGGGCTACCTGCTGCTGAGCCGGGTGCCGGGATTTCCCACGGCGGCGGGGCTCTACCACTATGCGTCGAAAGAACACGGACTCGAATTGCGGGCTGAGTATGTCGCGGAGATCTTTTCGAGACTCATGAACCCGTTTCCGCGGGATGCCTTCCTGTTGGGGCTCACCTCGATCTGCTGGCGAGAAGCATGGAAGTACGGCGAACGGGCGTTTCGCTATTGCCAGCATGATGCCGGGCACGCGATCGGAACCGCGCGAATCGCCGCGGCCACCTTGGGATGGCAGATGCTGGTCCTAGGCGACATGGCAGATGATACGCTCGACACCTTACTTGGGTTGAACCGGCTTGAGGATTTCAAGGGCGCCGAACGGGAACATCCGGATTGCATCGCGGTGGTGTGGCCGGCCGGGACAAGGGCAGAGGACACAACAGGGGCCAGAGTGACTCTCCCACTGAGTCTGGATCCAGACGTGGTGCAAACTCTCGCCCGCGCCGTTTGGCACGGCCGGGCGAATCGGCTGAGCCACGACACTCCCGTGCCGTGGGAGATCATTGATGTTGTGTCCCACGCCTCCCGGAAGACCGAAACGGACGGACGGGTCATGGAGCTGCGCGGGCGTGGTCCGGCTGCGGAGCGGTCGAGCGCAACGAGTCCTTACCCGGGTCAGCCTCTGGCCGGTCAGGTCATCCGCCAGCGTCGAAGCGCAGTCGCGTTCGATGGCGTCACGTCGATCTCAGCGGACAGTTTTTTCACGATGCTGAGCCGCGTGATGCCTCGTGTCGAGCGAAGGCTTGCAGAACGCCCGATGCCCTGGGACGTGATTCCGTGGGAGCCCACGATTCATCTCGCGCTGTTTGTGCATCGGGTTGATGGACTTGCCAACGGCCTCTATATGTTGGTCCGAGACCGATCCAAGGTGGAACCGCTTCGGGAGGCGATGCACGGCGAGTTTGCATGGACCGCTCCACCGACTTGCCCTGCTGAACTCCCGCTGTTTCTGCTCGTCGAGGGGGACGCCAGACGGTCAGCTGTCCAGGTGAGTTGTCACCAGGAGATTGCCGGCGACAGCGCGTTTTCCTTGGGGATGATCGCGGAATTTGAGGAAACCCTCCAAGCGCATGGGCCGTGGTTCTATCGGCGGCTATTCTGGGAGACGGGGCTGATCGGGCAAGTACTCTATCTGGAGGCAGAGGCCGCTGGAGTTCGCGCCACAGGAATCGGGTGCTTCTTTGATGATCCAATGCACCAAGTCTTAGGGCTTCAAGGAACGACCTTCCAGTCTTTGTATCACTTCACGACCGGTGGGCATGTCGATGACCCTCGCCTGACCACCTTGCCGCCGTACGGCGAAAGGTAAAAGTAAAAAGGCAAAAGGTAAAAACTAAGCAGGGCTAAACGATGTATAAGATCAAAAAGCGAGCTCCTAATAAGGAGAAACCACCGGTTCTGTACAATATCATTGAGGATTACACGGAGTTCGACGCGCCCGGCAACGTGACGCTCTGCGCGATGACGGAAGAGGAAGATGTGGAGGCGCACGCCTGCGTACTCGCTGAAAGTTACGATATTCCGCGCGAGGTGATGCGCCGTTTGCTCACGGAAGGTGGGATCTACCTGTATCCACAAGAGGGAGCATTGGTCACGCGCGGACTCTTTGCGTGCCGGATCGATCGGACGAGCAGTGCACCGAAACAGACCTGGGTGCTCGATGTCATGCAGTATGCCGAAGCGGAGCAGTTCGTGCGGTCCTATGGACTGACGCTGGAAGAAGCTGCCGCGCGAGTGTTCTATCGCACGCTGCCCCAAGAGTTGCAGACACGCCTTGAACAGACGAACCTCGGGTTAGATTATGCCAAGTTGGATCGCGCGATCACGCGCGCGGGTGACATCAAGTACATTGACTTCAGGAAGGACTGGTCCACACATTTCAAGCGCCTGTGCATTATGCCCGACGGAAAATTGATCCCGACGGGCAGTCTCGAAGAGTTCGCCAAGCTCCATGGAATTACAGTAGAGCAAGCCCGGGTCCTGATTGAACAGGGAGGGACGTTGGAAGTGGAAGGGGAGGTGCTCGCCTGCCAGATCGTCAATGACCAGCCCTCTGTGGCACGGTTCAACCGAAATCAGTATGCAAAGGCCAAAGAGCTGGTCGCGACAAAAGGACTGCACCTGATGGATGCGTTGAGTGAGGTAGGGCTGAGCGACCCAATGATGATGCGTGCCCTCAAGCGTCAGGAGCAAAGACAATCATGAAGTGGCAGGCTCTCGTACTCCTCGGGCTGGTTACAGCGGTTGCCTGTGCGGGCCCCCGGCCGATCCTGTATCCGAATGACCATCTGAAGGCCGTTGGTCAAGCGGCAGCCGATCAGGACATTGGTGAGTGCCGGGCGATGGCCGAAGGGGCTGGTACTGCGCCAGGAGAGAAGTCTGGCACCGAAGCGGTCGGGAGCACGGCGGTGGGGGCGGGGGTCGGTGCGGCTACTGGCGCAGTGGGCGGGGCTGTGGTGGGCGCGGCGGGGAGAGGATCGGCCATCGGTGCGGCGAGTGGCGCAACTGCCGGGTTCTTGCGGTGGCTGCTTGCCCCATCGAAGCCCACCGAGGCGCACATGCGTTTCGTGAACCGTTGTCTTGAAGAGCGTGGGTACGAGCCCGTTGGCTGGGAATAACTATTATGATGTCGCCGGAAGTGACAGGGTCTTGGTCAGTGGGGCCTTGTTCACCTCGGCGCCAATGACTGTATAGGCCCACAGATACTTAGCTCCCAGATTGCCGAGTGTGAGCTCGCCGGTGTTGATGCGGATTCGGAACAGGTGCAGCTCCTGCCCCTCGCCCATCCAGTTGGCGCTCGGTTCAGCCATTTGCTTCTGCATGGTCAGGCTGGCGCGGACCGCACTGGTCTCGTGGCGTCCAGCATCGCCGAAAAACGCCATCATGCCAGCACCCATATAGATATCGAAGGCACCACTGTGGTCGCGCACGGTGACGGTCATGGCCGTCAGATCATCCCGTAGCACACGCAGTCAATCTTTGTGTCGGGTGGGCGATCCGTTGGCCAGCGGTTCATGTATGATCGAGGTCTTCCTCACTGGAGGAGGGGGTCCGTTTATCCCCAGACTTTGCCACTCCCTGTGGACAACCGGAATCAAGCCGGAAAGCGAGGGCTTCGAGCTTCGTATTGTACTCGGCGAGTTACCATCGCGGACGCAGAATTGATGATGTGCAACAGGTCCACCAGGCTACCCACAATATCTGGTAGGGGTCATCCGTTAACCACAATGCTCAACATTTAGGCAACTTGCGAGGCCGAAGAGTTGTGACTTGTGGCCAAGCGTTCACAGCTTGATTATCAACAGATTCATCCACAGGAATTGGGGAAGCCAAACGTTCGTCTCTCAGGCGTCCCGTCAAGGTGTCGGGGCTCTACTCTTTCCATCTTCCGGATTCCGTGCGGGCTTGCCGCTGGGCTTCAGCAATAATCCAAGGTTGGAGCTCCCGTCCTGCTTTTCAGATGGGTGAGATCTTCGACCCCACCCAATGTTTCAACAAACTCGGCAGACGGGATTGTGGCTATTCTCAATGATGGAGGTGTCGTGTGCGGTGAGAGAATCGAGGGTGCTTCTTCATTGCATACTGGTGTGACGGCGCAGTTTGAAAACCGAGGCTGGTGAGCCTGTCACAGCCTAATCCGCGCAACCATACACGATCTTTCCCACGAGCTTGTCCTTTGGATTTACCTTGGAGATGCAGCCGTGCCGTAATGTTTTCGTGCCGTCTGTTTTCTTCTCCAGGACCCAGGCATCATGGGGCACGTCGCCATCCAGGTTGCCCGTGGCTCTCACTTCATAATCCGAGCCGCTCTTCGACAGGTTAATCCGGATCGTGTAGTACTGGAGGGGGGGCATAGGGGAGTAGCCGATGGTTGCGAGATCATCCGAGTAGGCGTCGGTGTCGAGATAATAAGTGTCCACAAGCGTCGCGACGTCGCGGACGGCTGTCTCGCCCTCGACCATCTTGGCCTTTTTTACGTAATTCTGATAGGCGGGAATCGCGAAAGCGCTCAGAATCCCAAGGATGGCCAACGCAACGAGTATCTCGATCAGCGTTATTCCGCGTTGGTCCTGCCCGCGACGACGCGTGCCCATTCAGCCCCCTGCCCCTACAGCCGCTCCGCAAAGCGGAAGCGCTGGAGGACTGCCTGAAGCTGCTCGCCTTCCTTCAAGGCGCCTTCCAAATCTGCGAGGCACTCGGGATTGGTCCCCGGCTGGGCACGCAGGGCTTCAACCGCCTGGCCGACGACGGCTTGGCTGTGGGCTCCGTGCGCGCGGATCTCACCGAACGCCTGGTCCAGGTTGACCAAGGCAGTGTTGGCCACGTGCGCCAGTTCGTGCAGCTCATCCCCCCGGCGGAGCCGGACGCGCAGGGTCAGGTTGCCCTGCGCCAACTCGCGGGCGCTCTGGTGCAAACGATGCAACGGCCCGGCCAGCCGATGGGTCAGGTAGAGGCTGAAGACGGCGGCGGCCACGATCAGTGCGGCCAGCGCCGGCCAGAGGGTCTGGCCGAAGACCAGGAACTGCCGGGCGGCCAGGGCGCGTTCTTCCAGCGGCAGGGGCGCAATCAGCTTCAGGGCCGGGAGGACATAGGGGGCCGCGAACGCGAGTCCGAAGATCACGACGGAGTAGATGAACAGCAGCAGGCAGAGCCAGAGGGCATAGGTCTTCTGGAACCGATACACATAGATCCGAGCGCGGCGTCGCTTGGGGCTAGGTGCGGGCGTAGCGGCGTCCGTCATGAGCGTGCTTCGTGGTTGTAAGGAGACCCGGCCGCGCGCTTCCCGCTCAACCCTGCGGGCGGGGCGGTGGACAGCCACATGTGACAGTAACATGGCTGTCCGTGAGCACAAAGAGATTCTATCGTTTCAATGGCCTCTGAAATGGCCAGACGCGAACTGGATTAGGGAAAGATGGGTGAGTGCACCGATCGCGCTACTTGTTGGGGGTCTCTCCGAGGGTGCTGACGAAGCGCTGGAGCTGAGCCTGTTCACCAGCATCGAGGTTTAGGAATTGCAGTCCAAAATCTCGTCCCGCGACCCAGCGGACTGATGCCTTGTCCACCTTGATCGGCGTATACGGATCGAGGGTATACACGCGGACTTCCAGCTCCATGCCTGAATCGACCGGTGTGTAGCTTTTCACCT
>JACZQN010000137.1 GCA_022545705.1 Nitrospirota bacterium
CTACCCACAACCCGCGCCGTGCAACCCGTGCTTCCTCCTCCAAGTCACTCAAGCTCTGGTCATTGGTATACCGGCGATACATCCACGCGAAGCCTGCCCTGACCAGCTCTCGATTCAGTGAGCGCCCGTCCGGCTTCTCGGCCCCGTGCCGCCCATCTCCACGTGGCCCCTATCTCCCCTTGGCACCATCCCATGGCCAAATTGTCCTGGGCCTTACTCATCAGCAAACTTGCGGAGGTATTGGAGGATGGACCAGATCTCTTTATCGGAGAGCTGGTCACCGAAGCCAATCATGCTCGTCCCTGTCACGCCGTGTTTGATAGCCCAGAAGATTTCCCCTTCTGTACGTTGGCGCCAGAACTCACGATCATGGAAATTGCGTGGCGCAGGATTCAACTCAGCGGCGACCGGACCAGCGCCGTTGCCGGTGTAGCCATGGCAGTTGAAGCAGGTGCCCTTGCCCTCGTACAGGTGTTGACCCTCCTCAACAGTGTCTGGTGAGTCCGGCAAGGGACTTGACAACGCGCGAGCCTCCGCAAGCCGTTCAGCCGGCACCCTTGGCTTCATGATGTGGCGTTCGGCTGCGAACAAGGCAAGAGGCAGAGCGAATGCCAGTATCAGCAGAATCAACAGGTAGTATTTCCCAGTCAGAGCATTACCAGCCCCCTTGAAAGAAACCAGTAACGGCACGGTACCTCCGCCATGAGGGTCGGAAACAAGCGCCCCGATTCTACTGCGGTCTGGCAGGAAAGGCGACTCAGGGTGGAGGGTGCTTATGAGCTTAGGTGACAAAACACAAGAGCCCCACACCCGCAGGCGTGAGGCTCTCTTCACTTTTTCATGCCACCTAAGTAAACCACCTAGAACCGGGGGCTACACTTCGACAAGCACCTTGCCGGCTTCGAGGGTGACGGGGTAGGTCTTCAGGGATTTCTCGCCGCGCACGAAATTCAAAAGCTGGACCCCCGGCGGGAAATTGGCCCACTGGACCACCTCGCCGGTGCGCACGTCGAACCGGGCGTGATGGAACGGACACCGAACGGTGCACTTGTCCACCAGTTTGCCGTTCTTCAACGGCCAGAATAAATGGGTGCACCGGCTCTGGGTGGCGAAAAATCCGTCCTCGAGGTGGTAGACCAGAATTTCCTCCTCATCCACCACGAACGGTTTCTTCTCTCCCACTGGGATATC
Source organism: Nitrospirota bacterium (assembly GCA_022545705.1). Taxonomy (GTDB): domain Bacteria; phylum Nitrospirota; class Nitrospiria; order Nitrospirales; family Nitrospiraceae; genus JACZQN01. The sequence goes on from JACZQN010000137.1 coordinate 1,192, forward strand.
GTTTTCCTCGCACACCTGGTGACGCGCCATGTGATCCCTCCAAGGTAGGTATACAATACTATCAATACACTCTCAGGGAAACAATTTTTCGGGGGATTGGTTTGATTTAAATTGACCTCACAGGAGGGAATAGGAATTTTAAAGGCCCTTTTTGGGTAAACAGGAAAGTAGCAAAGAGGCCACGGTGTGTCAATCGCGCCAATCAGCGGTCTCAAAATGGGGGCGTATCCAGAGTTGCTGAGAACTCTTGCGTCCCCTTCCTATCGGTGAGCGTTCTCTTAGCAATTTCCGTAGACCCGTGCACGTTGGCCAGTTTCCTATTCGAGGAGGACATGCATGGTTTCCAGCTTTGCTAAGGCGGAGACGCCAAGTCACGCAACAGTCTTCTAAACCAGGAACAACGGTCCTGAACTGTTGAGAGATTGGCTAATGACGCTATTTTCGCTGCCACCTCCTTCGTGCTGATCGACAGTGACGAGGCCGGTGGGGTCAAGCTTCTCAGCCATGATGCTATGCCTACTTGCACTCCTCCATCCGCCCAGCGCACTCCGGGCAGTATGTGGCTCCGGTGTGGCTTGATGTCAGATACTGCGTCAGCGGACCGGCCCCGCAGCGCACACACGTCGCTTGATCTGGTGGGCCTGCTGAGGCAAGCATGTCCGTTTCCGCGTTCCTGATGTCGGCCTCAATGGCCTCCACCGTCTCACGCATCTCCTTGAGGTGAACGGCAACCACCTGATTGTACGCTTCCCGAACGATGGCACGTGGGTAGCGCAGGTCAAGCTCACCGCGCAGGGCGAACTTGTTCCAGAGCGCCTTCAGGGCGAAGGGGGCGTCAGTGAAGGAGGTGGAGTCGGGAATGGACATGGGGCGGATTGTAGGCGGGTTGCGAGAAGGGTTCAACTGGCTCGAGCAGGATGTCGTATTGCAACGGGCTGTTGCCCAAATCCCTGCCTTGATGGTCTCAGGCCTTGTCATATCTTCTACGTTATGATATAAAGCCCTAGCTATTTCTACGTTCCAATCAGGTCCCTGTTGAACCCCCGACCAAGGAGGGCCTTCCACCATGATGGGCCACCAGGATCCCCCCCAACCGAAGCTGTTTTATCCGCTGCTCACTCTGGAGACACGCGTGCGGAGCAACCATCCGTTGCGGGCCATCGCCCAGCTGATCGACTTTGAGTTCGTCTACGAGGAGGTGGCCCAGACCTATGGGACCAAGGGGCATGTCTCCCTGCCACCCCCCGTGCTGCTGAAGCTGATGCTGCTGTTGGTGTTCTACAACGTGCGCTCGGAGCGCGAACTGATGGCCACTCTCCCGGAGCGGTTGGATTGGCTCTGGTTCTTGGGGTTCGATCTCGACACGGCGATCCCGGATCATAGTGTGCTGTCGAAGGCCCGGACGCGCTGGGGGCGCGCCGTCTTCCAGGCGTTGTTCGAACGCCTCGTCTGGCAATGCGTCGAGGCGGGGCTGGTCGATGGAGCCAAGATTTTTCTCGACAGTAGCCTCATCGATGCCAATGCCTCCAATAACTCGGTCGTGGATACCCAGTCGCTCAAAGCCCAGCTGACCCGCACGTACCGCGAACTGGAGGCCCGGCTGGACGAGCCGGTGCCCGAGCCGTCCCACCCGCAGGGCGCGCGCCCGGTCAACACGCGCTATGTGTCGACGACGGATCCGGATGCGGCCATCGTCCGACGCGGCAACGCCAAGCTCCGGTATCAAACGCATCGGGCCGTGGATAGTCGCAGTGAGGTGATCACGGCGGTGCAGGTCACCCGGGGTGACGTCAATGAAGCGCATCTGCTCGTCCCCTTGTGGCAGGCCCACCACGCGAACACGCGCCGCATGGCCCACACCGTGGTGGCAGACAGCAAGTACGGGACGATCGAGAATTTTCTCGCCTGCCATGAGCGGGGCCTCGCGGCACATATGCCGGATTTGAAACAGGCCGCGGACCAGCGGGCGGCGCAACGGCAGCACTTTGCCGATACCCAGTTCACCTACGAGGCCGCGACGGATACGTATCGCTGTCCGGCCGGCCAGGTGCTGCGGCGCAAGTCATGGCATCGCAGTCGCCAGAGCCTCGACTACGCGGCACCCAAGAAGGTCTGTGCGGCCTGTCCCCTACGGAGTCAGTGCACGGACAACACAATGGGGCGCACGATTAAGCGGCACCTGCACCAAGAGGCGCTCGATCACATGCGGGCGCGCAGTCACTCTGCGCCGGCCCGCCGGGATCTCCGGATGCGTCAGCACCTGATGGAGCGCTCCTTCGCCCGCGGGACCCGCTATGGGTTTGATCGCGCGCGGTGGCGCCGCTTATGGCGCGTGCAGATCCAGGAATACCTCATTGCGTCGATTCAAAACCTCGACATCCTGCTTCGCTATGGTCGTGATCCGAGACGGCGTCTGGCCCTGGCCGTGCGGGATCTCGGACGTGCGCTCCCCTTGGGCAGCCTGCATCCCTTTGCGCGTGTATCCTGCTCGTGATGACGTAAACACGACGAAACCTGAGTTGGGATCAGCTTCTTGGCACGAAAACCGCTCAGAAA
>JACZQN010000064.1 GCA_022545705.1 Nitrospirota bacterium
TCGAGGGTGAGACTCTTGGCGAGGTCGTGTTCAATACCGCGATGACCGGGTACCAGGAGATCCTGACTGACCCATCCTACAAGGGGCAAATCGTGACGATGACCTGCCCGCACATCGGCAACTACGGGATCGCGAGGGAGGACACGGAATCCGGGCGCCTGTGGGTCGAGGGCTTCGTGGTGAGGGAGTCGGCCCGCCGACCGAGCAATTGGCGGTCCGTGCAATCCCTGGACGAATACCTGCGAGAGGCGCGAATCGTCAGCATCGAAGGGATTGATACACGCGATTTGACTCGACACTTGCGTGATGCCGGCTCGCAACAGGGAATCATTTCGCATCTAGACCTGGACCCCCGGCGCGCAGTGGACAAGGCGAGGGTGGCTCCCAGCATCCTGGGCCGCGACCTGGTGGTGGCGGTCACGTGCAGCAAGGCCTACCGATGGACGGAAGGAACCGGAAGCTGGAAGCCCGATGCCGGGGAACAGCAAGGGTTCCCTTCGGAGCGGGGTTCGAGATTCCACGTCGTCGCGTTCGACTTCGGGATCAAGCACAACATTCTCCGTCGCCTCGTGGACGTGGGTTGTGAGGTGACCGTGGTCCCGGCTTCAACCTCGGCTGGGTCGGTGGCCGGGATGAAGCCGGACGGCGTGGTCCTTTCCAACGGCCCGGGCGACCCAGCCGGCGTTCCCTACGCAGCCGAGACGGCGCGCCAATTGATCGGTCGATTTCCCATCTTCGGCATCTGCCTCGGACATCAGATCCTGGGATTGGCCATGGGTCTCAAGTCCTACAAGCTGAAGTTTGGACATCACGCAGCGAACCATCCGGTCGTGGACTTGCGAACGAGGAAAGTAGAGATCACCTCGCAGAATCACAACTTTTCGGTTCAGCCACCTCGAGAACTACGCGCCGGTGCTACAGAGCAAGTGGTCCTCGAGAGTGAATACGGACGGCTCGCGATCAGTCACCTCAGCCTCAACGATGATTCTGTCGAGGGGATGGTATGCCTCGACCATCCCGTCCTCTCGGTCCAGTATCACCCGGAAGCCTCGCCGGGCCCGCATGACTCGGCGTATCTGTTCCGGCGATTTGTGCACATGATGGAGACAGCGCATGCGTAGAGGAGTGGCGGTCCAAACAGGGGTTGCCCTGCTCGCAATAGCGGGCTTGGTGTGTGGCTGCGTCACGATCAATCTCCTGCCGATGCCCGGCCCGCTCGAAGAGAAACAACTCAGCGGATCCGGTTCGGGGAAAGTCCTGGTGATCGAGCTGTCCGGGTTGATCAGTTCGGCAGAAACTGAATTCTTCTTAGAGCGCCCTAGTGTGGTGGCTCAGATCGTCGAGGAGCTCTCCCGCGCCGCGGAGGATTCTGATGTCAAGGCGATCGTGCTGCGCATTAACAGCCCGGGCGGAACGGTCACTGCCTCTGATATCCTCCACCACGAGCTCAAGGCATTCAAGGCGAAGCGGAACATTCCCATCGTCGCCTGGATCATGGACGTAGGCGCGTCAGGCGGCTACTACGTGGCGGTGGCTGGAGATAAGATCGTCGCGCATCCAGCCTCGGTGACGGGCAGTCTCGGGGTGATCATGCTGACCATCAATGCAGAAGGGTTGCTCCAGAAGATCGGGATTGAAGCGACGGCTGTGACGTCGGGGCCAAAGAAAGACATGGGATCGCCATTCAGGGCCATGACCGAGGAAGAGCTCGCGATCTTCCAGGGAGTGGTGAACTCGTTCTACGAACGCTTCCTGACAGTGGTCGATGAAGGCCGACCAAATCTGTCCGGCGATCAGGTGCGAAAGCTCGCCGACGGACGGATCTATACTGGTGAACAGGCCATGGCGCTCGGCCTCGTGGACAGCCTCGGCTACTTGGAAGATGCGATTGAGCTGGCAAAGCAAGAGGCGGGCTTGAGCGAAGCACGGGTGGTGACATACCGGCGGCCGGGAGAATATCACCCTAACATTTATTCCCGGCTCATCGGGGGTGGGACCATATGGACAGGGGTGGCCAACCTTGACCTGCTCGCACTCGTCCGCGGTCGGACTCCCCAATTTATGTATCTCTGGATGCCATGAGCTGCGCATTGAGTCGTTGCGTCATCGAGTCACTAAATGATTGACGATTGATTCATTGTAGAATTTCCTCAATGATCCTCATGGCTAAATGACGCAATGACTCACTGACGCAACTATTTATGACTCAATCTCACAATGATATGGACAGTGGTCTGTTGACCGTGCCGGTCGGGCGCCGGACTGCCCTCTCTCTTTGCGCGCGGGGAGCACTTGGTCTGTGGGTGGTCTTGGGCACGGGGGCTTTCCTCGGACTCCTCGGCTCCTTGGCTGGATGCCGGCGGGCTCCGGGAACTGCTCGCGAACAATTGATCTTTATTTCCGAAGAAAAAGAAATCGCGATGGGGATTGACGCCTTCCGCTCGGTACTCAAGCAGGCACGGCTGAATCAGGATCCTGAGATCACTGCAATGGTGAACCGCGTCGGCCGTCGGATTGCGGACGCCGCCCGCAAGCCGGAATACCAGTGGGAGTTTGCGGTCATCCAGGACGACGAGACCATCAACGCCTTCGCCTTGCCGGGAGGGAAGGTGGCGGTCTTCACCGGCCTCTTGGAATACACGAAAAATGAAGCGGGATTGGCGACAGTGATGGGCCACGAGATCGCCCATGCGCTGCAGCACCACGGGGCCGAGCGCTACAGTCGTGGCTGGCTTGAAATGTTCGGTCAGGTTGTGGCCATGGGCGCGGTCGCGAGCGGCGCGGTGGATCCGGCTGCCGCGCAAGGCGTCCTCAGTGCGTACGGCGTTGGAGTCTCCTTGCCCTTCAACCGGAAGCAGGAGTTGGAGGCAGACTTTATCGGACTGCGGCTGATGGCGAAGGCGGGGTACGATCCCCGGGAGGCCATCCCATTCTGGGAGCGGATGAGCGGGTGTCCCCGGAATATGCTCGGGAAGCTTTGCTTCCGGTCAACCAGGGCGGTTCCGGAGTTCCTCTCCACTCACCCGTCGGACGTGACGCGGATGAATCAGATCGACGCCTGGATTCCCGGTGCGATGCGCTTCTATCATCCTACGGCTACGACTCCGCGGCAAGCTCCGGTTCCCCCACACGAGCGCGGGGTGGGAGCTGTCCCCGGAGCATCTGGGTTGGGATTGAATGACTGAGTCATGGGGTGATTCGAGAATGAACCCGATGACCAGGTGAATCAAGCGAGAAGAGGTTTTGATTGCCGAGACGGAACGACATCTCCAGTATCCTCTTAATCGGGTCCGGCCCCATCGTGATCGGACAGGCCTGCGAGTTCGACTACTCCGGCACGCAAGCCTGTAAGGCATTGAAGGGAGAGGGGTATCGGGTGATCCTTCTCAACAGCAATCCGGCGACGATCATGACTGATCCGGAACTGGCTGACCGGACCTACGTGGAGCCGATCACGCTTGAAGTCGTGGAACAGATCATTGAGCGGGAGCGCCCTGACGCCTTGTTGCCGACGATGGGCGGGCAAACTGCACTCAACGTCTCGGTGAGCTTGGCCGAACGGGGAACGCTGGGCAAATACAACGTCCAGATGATCGGCGCCTCTGCTGAGGCGATCCGCAAGGCCGAGGATCGGGACGCGTTCAAGCAAGCCATGCTTCGGATCGGGCTGATGACTCCCGACAGCGGATCTGTCAAAACGCGAGATGAGGCCACTCACGTCGCGGCGCGGCTCGGGTTTCCCGTCATCGTGCGCCCGTCTTTCACGCTGGGTGGCACGGGTGGAAATATCGCATACAACCGTGAGGAGTTCGAGCGATACGTAGACTGGGGCCTGACGATGAGTCCGGTCGGGGAGATCCTCGTCGAACAATCCGTCCTCGGGTGGAAGGAGTTCGAACTCGAGGTGATGCGAGATCTCAAGGACAATGTGGTCATCGTCTGTCCGATTGAGAACTTCGATCCGATGGGGATTCATACCGGAGACAGCATTACGGTGGCACCCGCGATGACGCTGACCGACAAAGAGTATCAGGTCATGCGGGACGCCGCCGTGCGGATCATCAGGGAAATCGGGGTGGAGACCGGCGGGTCCAATATCCAGTTTGCGGTCAATCCCGAATCCGGCGCGCTCGTGGTCATTGAAATGAACCCGCGGGTCTCGCGCAGCTCCGCTCTCGCGTCCAAGGCCACCGGATTTCCGATCGCCAAGATTGCGGCCAAGCTTGCGGTCGGATACACACTCGACGAAATCGCCAATGACATTACCGGGGTGACCAAGGCCTCGTTCGAGCCCACGATTGACTATGTGGTGCTCAAGCTCCCACGGTTCGCCTTTGAGAAATTTCCCGGCTCCGAACCCTTGCTGACCACCCAAATGAAGTCGGTCGGAGAAGCCATGGCAATCGGTCGCAGCTTCAAGGAAGCGCTCCAAAAGGCAATCCGCTCTCTGGAAGTGGACCGATGCGGCCTCGTCTCGCTGCAGGGGCTAGATGGCGGAATCCCTCCTGATCTGAATCGCGACGAAGCGGTCGCCGCGGTCCGCCAGGCGCTCCGGACACCAAGCCCGGATCGGCTCTGGCAGGTGGCCGACGCCGTGCGGCTTGGCCTGTCGAACGACGACCTGTTTACGCTCACCAGGATTGATCCATGGTTTCTGGACCAGATCCGAGAGATCATCGAGTTTGAAGACCGCCTGCTTGCGGCGGGCCATAAGTCCAAAGTCGAACGTCAAACGTCTTCGGACGCTGGACTCCTCTGGCAGGCGAAAGGGCTCGGGTTCTCGGACGAGCGCATCGCCGAGTTGATGGGGCTTGAACAGGAGGGGGTCCGCCAATGGCGGTTGTCGCAGGCGCCGCCCGGGACCACCCGAGGCGTGACCTACAAGCGTGTTGACACCTGCGCCGCGGAGTTCGAAGCGTACACGCCATATCTGTACTCCACCTATGATCGGGCATGCGAGGCGCGCCCGACCCAGCGACGGAAGGTCATGATCCTGGGCGGCGGACCAAACCGTATCGGCCAGGGGATTGAGTTTGACTACTGCTGTGTGCATGCGGCTTTCGCGCTCCGAGAAGAGAGCGTCGAAACGATCATGGTCAACTGCAATCCTGAGACCGTCAGCACCGATTACGATATCTCCGATCGCCTGTATTTCGAGCCACTCACAGCCGAAGATGTGCTGAATATTGTGGAGCGCGAGCGACCGCTGGGCGTGGTCGTTCAATTCGGGGGGCAAACCCCGCTGAAGCTAGCGTTGCCGCTCGAGCGCGCCGGCGTTGCGATTCTCGGCACGAGCCCGGACGCCATCGACCTGGCTGAAGACCGGGAGCGGTTCAGGGGCTTGCTCACCCGCTTGAACCTCCGACAGCCAGAGAGCGGGATGGCACGGTCCGTCGAGGAAGCGGCCTGCGTTGCCGCTGCCATCACGTACCCTGTGATGGTGCGCCCCTCCTATGTGCTCGGTGGACGCGCGATGCAGATCGTGTACGACGAAGCAGGCCTGACGACCTACATGGGATCGGCTGTGAAGGCCTCGCCACACCATCCGGTGCTGATTGACAAGTACCTGGAGGACGCGATCGAAATTGACGTCGATGCGATTTCTGATGGGAAGCAGGTCGTGGTCGCGGGCATCATGGAGCACATCGAAGAGGCGGGCGTCCATTCCGGAGACTCCGCCTGTTCGCTTCCGCCCTACACGCTCGAGCGGCCCATGGTTGAAGAAATCCGGCGCCACAGCGCTGCGTTGGCCATGGAGTTGGGCGTCGTTGGCCTCATGAACGTGCAATTCGCCGTCCGTGACAACACGCTGTATGTATTGGAGGTCAATCCCCGCGCGTCGCGCACCGTCCCGTTTGTCAGCAAGGCCATCGGCGTGCCGCTTGCGAAGCTGGCTATGAAGGTGATGATAGGGAGGAGCCTCCAAGAACTCGGGTTCACCAATCCGCCCACGCTACGCTACACCGCTGTCAAGGAAGCCGTCTTTCCCTTTACGAAATTTCCGGGGGTGGATGTGTTGCTGGGTCCCGAGATGCGCTCAACCGGCGAGGTGATGGGTATCGATGAGGAGTTTGGCTGGGCATTCGCGAAATCACAGGCCGCGGCAGGAGTCGCCCTCCCCACGGGCGGGACCGTGCTCCTGAGCGTGAAGGATCAAGACAAACCGGCAGCCCTGGAGGTCGCCAGACGGTTATGGCGTGTAGGCTTTCGAATCGAGGCGACGCGTGGCACGGCGGCTTATCTCCAAGCCCGTGGGGTAGAGGTGGAACCAGTCAACAAGGTGACGGAAGGACGGCCACACATCGTGGACCATATCAAAAACGGCGAGGTCAGCCTGGTCGTCAACACCGTGGGGGGGCAACCTGCCCAGGCAGACTCCGCATCCATTCGCCGCGAAGCCCTGCAGCACGGGGTTCCTTACTGTACCACCATGCCCGGCGCCAAGGCGGCGGCGATGGGTATTGAGGCAACGTTGAAAAAAGGCCTCACGATCCGGACACTGCAGGAATACCATTCGCAAGTCGGGACTGCGCGTTGACCGCGCAACGGCGACCCGTGCCTTGTGCGTAATAACAATCTCGACCCGTGTCGTACATCGGGTGTGGAGGAGTAATGCCGGTCCCCATCACCAAGAAAGGCTATGAGGCCCTCAAGGCTGAGCTCAATCGGCTGCTGAAGGAGGAGCGTCCGAAAGTGATCCAGGCCATCGCCGAAGCACGCTCGCATGGCGACCTTAGTGAGAATGCCGAGTACGACGCGGCAAAAGAGCATCAGGGGTTTATCAACTCACGGATCAACGAGTTAGAGCACAAACTGGCTGACGCCCGGATCATCGAGACCGCCAACCTGTCCAGCGAGACGATCGTCTTTGGAGCGACCGTGTTGCTGATCGAACTCGCGACAGGGCAGGAAAAACAGTACACCTTAGTGGGGCAAGACGAGGCCGACCTCAAGAACGGAAGGATTTCGGTGCAGTCGCCGGTCGGCAAGGCACTGATCGGCCACCGGGTCGGTGACCACGTTGAAGTGACGACACCGGCACGGGTCGTGGAATACGAGATCAAACAGTTCCGGTTTGACGAACAATAAGAGGGGTAGAAGGGAGCGATGCCGTCGGCAATCTCCGTGGTGACGTTGCTGACCGACTTCGGCAACCGCGATTATTTCACGGCCAGCATGAAGGGCGTTATCCTGGGGATCAACCCGCAGGCACGAATCGTAGACCTCTCCCACGAAGTGGCGCCACAGCAAGTGGAGGAAGGGGCATATCTCCTGGGCTCCTCCTACCGGTATTTTCCCGACGGGACCGTGCACGTGGCCGTCGTCGATCCCGGTGTCGGAAGCACACGGCGCCCACTCCTCGTGACTACCTCACGGTACTTCTTTTTGGCGCCGGACAACGGCCTCCTGAGCTACATTCTCCATGAAGAACTTTCCGTGGAAGTCCGCCTGATCGAGAATAAACAGTACCGGCTGGATTCGGAAGGCGCCACCTTCGACGGCCGGGATCTCTTCGCTCCGGCAGCGGCCTGGCTAACCCGTGGCCAAACTCCTGGCTCCTATGGGCGGCTGATCCACGACTATGTCCGGCTGCCGATCGTGGAGCCGTCCTGGGAAGGAGCCGCGCTGGTGGGACGCATCGCCTATGTCGACCATTTCGGTAACCTGATCTCGAACGTGACGTCTTTCCACCTCAAAGAGCTGCGAGGGAAGACCAAGCGTGATCAGGTGACCATCCGTCTCGCAGGCCTCACGATTGATGGTCTGGTGAGCTGTTATGCAGACGGCCGCAAAGACACTCCCCACGCCCTGCTCAACAGTAACGGGCGGCTTGAAGTCTTCATCAGGGAAGGTCGCGCAGCGGAGTGGCTGAAAATCGGGCGGGGCGAACGAATCGAGATGATCTAGCCCGAGGCGTCTTTCACCTCTCCGGCTTCAACCGCCACTTCACTCTCGTCCCGTGGGCCAGGAAGATCCTGTGCGACACGCGTGGGCGCCTCCAGTACCTGGCGGACCTTCCGCACAAGCACATCTGACGTAAACGGTTTTTGAAGCAACATGACGCCAGGGTCCAAGACACCGTGGTGGACGACCGCCTGCTGCGTGTAGCCCGACATATACAACACTTTCAGGTCGGCCCGTGAAGACCGGAGCTGATCCGCGAGCTCAGGTCCACTCATTTGCGGCATCACGACATCGGTGAGGAGCAGGTGGATCGGACCTTGATGCTGGGCGCTGAGCACGAGCGCATCGATACCGTGGCGCGCTTCCAGCACGGTGTACCCGTACCGACGAAGTGTATCGCACACGAGGCCTCGAACTTTCGGTTCGTCTTCGGCCAGCAGGATTGTTTCGCACCCGTAGGGCAAGTCGGTAGAAATCCGGGTCTCTTCGACGGAGTCCGCAGCCTTGTCGATCCTGGGGAGGTAGATTTTGAAGGTGGCGCCCCGCTCCAGCTCGCTATAGACAAAAATGAATCCGCCGCTCTGCTTGACAATGCCGTAGACCGTTGAGAGCCCCAATCCCGTCCCTTTTCCGGCTTCCTTGGTCGTGAAAAAGGGTTCGAAGATCCGCGCTTGGGTGTCATGGTCCATGCCGTGCCCTGTATCGCTGACCGCGAGCATCACATACCGCCCCCGCTGAACAGTCACGCCGTCCTTGGTAAAGGGCTCCTCTAAGTCGACATTCGCCGTCTCAATGATCAGCTTTCCCCCCTGAGGCATCGCATCACGGGCATTGATGACCAGGTTCATCATCACCTGTTCAAGCTTCCCCGGATCGACTTCCACGCATCCAAGCTCCGATCCCAGGACTGTCACAACGTGGATATCCTCACCGATCATCCGCTGCAGCATGTTCTCCGTGCTCGTCACGACCTCATTGAGGTCCAGCACCTTTGGTTCCAGTACCTGGCGGCGGCTAAACGCCAACAATTGCTGCGTCAGCGACGCGGCCCGTTCACTCGCCGACTGAATTTCCTCCACGTTGCTGCGCTGCGGGTCATTCTGTCCCAGGTGTCTCAGAAGACGCTCGCTGTAGCCCATGATGACCGTGAGCACGTTGTTGAAGTCGTGCGCAATACCGCCCGCGAGGCGCCCAATGGCGTCCAATTTTTGCAACTGCCTGAGCTGTTCCTCGAGTTGTCTGCGCTCGGTAATATGGTCGATGAGGTCAGTTTTTTCCTGCCGTAGCTGGCGCACCGCCTGAGCGGTCTGCCCGTAAAAGATTGCCAGGGCCAGCAAGACGGGTATCCCAAGAAGGTGGCTCTCGGTGAGCGAACCGATCTCCCTCACCTCTAGCAGGAGTGCGCTCCCATAGCCCACACACAGCACGACCGTCAGCGCGATCATTTGTTGGATGGTCGTGGAAAAAGCCGCAATCAGGAGAATCAAGAAATACGTCAGATACAGCGTCGAGCTTGCGTTTCCGGAAAGATAGAAGATGGAGGTGGTCGCGGCCGTGTCACCGAGGGCCAACGCGCCCACGAGCCGCGCCCCCGCCCAGGCGCCAATGGGCAGAAGGAGTAAGCCGACGATGGTGAGAATCAACCCGAGGATGACAAGCGCTTGGACCTCTGCAGAAATGAGCGCATCCGTGCTGAACCACAGTTGATAACTCAACACGATGGCGACCAGGGAATGCAGCAGAACGAGCTGGTACCGGTGGGTGGCGTTACCGGGATGAGCAGAGTCCTTCAGAAAGCTTCTGCGGAGGGCCTGCAACTGGGAAACGCTGAGATCACGCGTCTGTTCCATAGCTCGGTGCTGACACCTTCATCCCTCGGACACAAGGATCGCCAGGCAACCAGGTACTCTTCTTCCTGTTACGGACAACGCATCATCCAGAGAGCATCCCACAACCCCGAGCCGTCCTCGCGAAGAGGTCTAGACGGGGATGCAGAAAAGGCTGGAACTCCATCCACCGCCTAACTGTGGATCAGATTTGCGCCGGTTTACTTAAAACCTCACGCACTGTCCGCAGCAGGACATCCAGGCTGATGGGCTTCCTGAGGAAAGGTTTTCCCTCTCTGCGCACCTGCATGACTTTGAGTTCCTGATCCGAGTGGCCTGACATTAGGATCACGCGGATGTCCGGTCGAGACGCGGTCACGCAACGCATCAGCTCGACGCCATGCATACTTGGTTGACGAACGGCACTCGTCGCCAGTTGCATCCGGTTCGGCGGCAGCAGAAGGTCGGTGAGCAGAAGATGGATGGGCCCGGCGTGCTGCTTGCAGATCTGTAAGGCCTCCTCGCTGTTATTCGCCTGTAGGACCCTGTAGCCATGCTCCTGGAGATCTTTGCACAGCAGGAGTTTGATAAAAGGGTCATCCTCGACAATGAGTATCGTCTGCGGCTGCGAGACCTTTGGTTGATCAGCTGGTGTTGCTTCGGGCATACGGAACCTACCGAACGTGCATGACGGTTGAGGGTGAGCCGGCAGTTCGCGAGGGCCGGTGCTCACTCTAATGTAGCAAATGAACTGCCGAATGGGGCGTGGAGGGGGGGGGCCTCTATAAGTTATGAATTCTACAGGCCTATTGGCCCATACCCCTTGGCATACAGATAGCGAGGCCGCACGAGCAACCTTTAGTGTTCATGCCAGGTTCTCAGCCTACGAGAGAATTCCTCCTGTATTTCAACGTCTTCGTCAGTTACCGCTGGATGGGACATGAACAAAATTGTCCAGTTCACTCCCGGACCGACCTGTGAAAACCCCACCATGACCCATCCCTAGGTAAAACCAAGGAATCTGAGTAAATCAAGGTGCTCCTGTGGGCTTCTGGTACGGGCTGGTGTGGTCGTAGGATGAATCTTCCCCCAACAAACGAGATTAGGAATAAGGGATCAATCTCTCAAATTCAGAATTTCAACCCGACGGCTCTGGTACAACGTGTGGACCACCCAAATTTCCCAGCTCAGTGTCTACAAAGGCAAGGATCTTCTCGGCATCGTCTACCATGCCATCTGTGAGGTTTAATCCTAAAGCGATATCTTCTTCATCCAAGGTATCCACTAAACCTTTGTCTTGAAGAAAACTGACGTCCCAAAATAGTATCCCCATGTTCACCCGTTCCCCCTCGATTGTGGCTGCAACATTAATGTTATCGCCATGCTCAGTTGGGGTACTGACAAAAGAAAGCTCGATACCTTCTTGTTTGGCTCTTTGGATGAATTCCACAAACGTTTTAATTCTTTTCAAACTGGCAGGGTCCATTTCCATTTTATCGTCCTCCTAAAACACCTGGCATGAAATTTCGCCGCCGACATGTTCGGCTCTGGCATTGTGGTCGGCAAGAGTGCCTGGCTCCTCAGAAATATTCAAGTATTTCAATGGGACAGTGTTCAAGGCCTCCCCCCCCTCTCCTTCGCCCGCGGTACGGGCGGGAACCTGTACCCTTGGAATAGGGTGGGTTACAATCCTCAAACAATTTGCCACGTATTTCAAGCAAGTCCGAGGAAGAAAGAGTGGGAGAAATACATGACCATCCAAGCGCAGTTTTCACAAGAGCAAACAGAAGAGGGCGAATTCAAGCGGCAAGAAGATAGCTTTCGCGATTGGGTGACCGCGGACGGAACCTCCGGATATCCAGCGGCACGCGGCCGCTATCATTTGTATGTGTCATGGGCCTGTCCCTGGGCACACCGAACGATTATTGTGCGAAAACTTAAACACCTGGAGGCTGTGATTGGGATGACGGTCGTGGACCCAATCCGCGACGACCGCGGGTGGGCGTTCCGAGATGGACCGGGGCACTCCACAGACCCCATCAATGGGTTCACTTTTCTCAGCGAAGCGTACCAGGCAACCGATCCGACCTACCAAGGACGCGTGACCGTCCCCGTCCTGTGGGACAAGGACACCAAACGCATCGTCAGTAACTCCGATGACGACATCATGCGCATGTTCAATAGCGCCTTTAACGGCTTGACCGACAGCACCTTAGACCTCTTTCCGGAAGAGCTTCGCAAAGAGATCGACCGGTTGAATACCTTTATTTACGAGAATGTGAATGACGGGGTGTACCGCGCTGGTTTTGCAACCTCGCAGAAAGTCTACGAGAGCGCGGTGCGATCCCTGTTTGAGGCCCTCGATATGCTGGAGTCTCGACTGTCCACGCAACGCTATCTATTCGGAAACAGGATGGTCGAGACAGACTGGCGATTGTTCGTGACCCTCATTCGGTTCGATGCCGTGTACCACGGCCACTTCAAGTGCAACCTCCGGCGAACTGTCGATTATCCCAACCTGTCTGGCTATCTCAAAGACCTGTATCAATACGAAGGGATTTCAGAGACGGTGAACCTTGATCACATTAAGCGACACTATTACATCACCCACGATGACATTAACCCCACCCGCATCGTGCCGCTGGGTCCCGACCAAGACCTCAACGCACCTCACGGACGTGACCATTTGGAATGAGACGATGGGAAGAGATGGGAGTGGAGGTGATTAAACTGAGTCTGACCCTTATTCTCTCTTATGGGATTTGCGCTGCCTGGCGCGGGAGAAACTGGTTGCGTTTATGCAGGAAAACGACCCGCAGGGTCTGCCGAAATTCCCGGCGGAATTGAAGCAGCAGTGAATAAAAGCCGTCCTTCCCCTCCTCCCTCATTCCAATATGCTACTCTCCCTCACGGCCAAGTCGCTTCCCCCAAAGGATTGCGTCTCCTAGGCTGGAAAGGATCAACAAGTATTTTCCTCAATGCCGTTAGAAAGCGAGGAAACGAAGTCACCCCTTTTTCCCTGATGCCCCCTTTTCTTTGATAACTTCTACTTCTATTTTGATTTTCACTTCATCGCCAACGAGGAGGCCTCCGCTGTCCAGCGTGGCACTGAATTTCATGCCGAAGTCTTTCCGGTTGATGGTTCCCTCGCCTTTGAACCCGGCGCGGGTATTCCCCCACGGATCCTTGGCCACTCCATTGAACGTGCCGGCCAATGTGATCTCTTTCGTGACGCCTCGTAAGGTGAGGTCACCAAGGACGGTGTAGGTGTCACCGGTTTTCTTGTAGCTCTTCATCTTGTAGGTCATCGTGGGGTGGTTCTCGACGTCCAGAAAATCCGCTGCACGCAGGTGATCGTCCCGAGCGGCGTCACCGGTCCAGATCCTGGCCGTGTCGATCTCCACGTGCAGCGAGCCGCCCACCGGGCGGTCCAGATCGATGTTCAACGTCCCGTGGACGTCACCGAACGACCCGCGAATCCACGTCACCATCATGTGCCGCACCGCGAAGCTGGCCGCCGTGTGGCCGGGTTCGAACGTCCACTTCGACA
>JACZQN010000065.1 GCA_022545705.1 Nitrospirota bacterium
CAGCGAGACGGGCGCGTGGAGCCGCGAAGGACCGAGGCGTACTGGAACAGTACGTTGAGGGACTGAGTGGCGAGCCCGCCCGCCTGCATGCAGCAGTAGCCGCATGCAGGCTTGTCGCAGCCGCGAATCCGCGATTACAGCAGAAGTGTTCATGAATAATGTGGGCTAGGTACCTTGGCTGGCCTCAGCGGCGGGGAGCCGATTCAATAATCTCAGCAGAAACAGAACGGTCACTGGCAGGTACAGGAGCACGCCGGTGAGGCCCAGGAGCCGCTCGCCAATCCAGAAAGTGACCGCCAGGTTAAAAAGCAGGACACCATAATAGAGCCCGCAGCCGAGCAAGATGCCACCGTTCACCGTAGCGCGCCGGCTGAGGTCCAAAGGCGGCAGCCGCTGAGCGAGCGAGAAATAAGCCAGGAGTGCGATGAGGCCGACCACCGCCCAACCGATGAAGTTGGCGATGGGGACACCAAAATAAAAACCCGGCTCCGGGTACCAGTAGATTTGGCCGAGGAACCAGCGGTCCCCGCGTAACGCAACCGGGTCAATCACGATGTCAATGAGGACGAAGAACAGCACGGTCAGGCCACCCACCGACCACGCCCGAGCGATCGTCAGATCGGACCCCAACAGTGGCCACCAGCCCGCGCGAGCGCCCTCTGGTGCGCGACGCGCCGGGAGGAGAAAGAACAGCGCGAGGCAATAGCTCGCATAGAGGAGAAATGTGAAGGACAGTGAATCCATCAACGGGATATTGCTCAAGTAGAGCTCCTGGCCCACCGTGGAGCCGGTGTAGTAGTACCAGCCGAAGGGGATGCCGGTCCGGGTGGAGGAGAACTCGCAGAGGAACGCGGTGACCCACGTGATCCCGAAGAAGACGCCAGTGCGACGCCATCCGATCAATCGTTGGGCCGAAAACAGGGAAACGGCCAGGAACAAAAAGACATACGGGCGAAGCACAACGGTATGGGCCAGGAGAGCCAGAACTTCCACAGGGTATGGAGATCTCAGCCTTCAGCGATCAGCGGTCAGCTTTCCTTCACGCGTAGCCATGGTCGCGGAACCACCGGACCGCCTTCTCGAGCGCGGTTTCGGCTGGGGTCTGCGGTAGATCAAGCTCGCGAATCGCCTTCGAACAATCATAATGCATCCGATACTTCGCCATCCGCACGCCTTCCAATGGAATCCGGGGTGGTTGATGGGTGATGTGGTCGGCGATCCAGTGTGCTGCGTGGGCGAGCGGCAGAATGGCTTGCCACGGCAGTTTAACGCGCGGCGCTGGCACGCCCGTGAGCCCGCTGAGCATTTTGAAAATCTCGCGCAAAGTCAGATTGCGGTTGCCCAGGATGTACCGCTCACCGACTCGCCCCCGTTCCATCGCACGGAGGTGACCGGTGGCGACATCGTCCACATCAATGAGGTTCATCCCCGTATCCAGATAAGCCCACATGCGGCCCTTCATGAAGTCCACGATCATCTGACCGGTAGGAGTTGGCTTGAGATCTCGCTCGCCAACGGGAGCGCTGGGATTGACTATGACGACCGGTAGGCCGGCCCGGGCGAGTTTCTGGACCTCTTGCTCGGCTTGGTGCTTCGATCGCTTGTAGTCACCCACCAGTTGGGAGGGTTTGACCGGGATCTCTTCAGTTCCTGGCCGACCGTCCTCCGGTAGCCCGATCGCGCCAATGGTGCTGGTGTATACGATCCGCCCGGTACCGAGCTCGAGGGCGGTCTCCAACAGCGCGCGGGTGCCGGTCACGTTGACCTCGTAGAAGATCGAGGGCTCTGCCGCCCAGAATGTGTAGTGGGCGGCGACGTGGTAGAGCTGCGCGCAGCCGGTGAGGGCAGCGCGGAGGGATTTCCGATCGCGCAAATCCCCCTGGACCCGCTCGACGTTCAGCCCGGCGAGATTTCTCAGATCGCTGTGCGGTCTGACGAGAACCCGGACATTCGTACCGGCCATGGTCAGCGCGCGGACCACGGCTGACCCAATAAATCCTGTTGCACCAGTGACGAGCGCCTTCATGAAGAGGCCTCAATTGCAGAGATTGTCGATCGAATCATTGAGTCATTGAATGCGTCAAGTATCACATAATGAAGCGGCGATACTTCAATGGATCAATCGTCAATCCTGAAATGATCAATTCGGTGATTACTTGCGGCGTGCTGTGATGTATCGGGCAAGTTCTCGCAAGGGATCCGCTGGACTGCCGAAGGACTCCAACCGGCTGATTGCGCGCGCGGCACATTGCTCAGCGAGCGTCTTTGCGCCTTCGACACCGTGGAACGAGGGGTAGGTTTTCTTGCCGCGCTGAGCGTCCGTGTTGGCATCCTTGCCGAGTTCCTCGCGGCTGCCGATCACGTTCAAGACATCGTCAGCGATTTGGAACGCGAGACCGACGTCTTCCGCGTAATGGGTGAGGCTCTCGAGCTGCTCAGGCGTCGCGGACACGACGAGGGCGCCCATCCGCACCGAGGCGCGGATGAGCTTACCGGTCTTGTGCGTGTGAATGGTCTGCAGGGTGGCAAGATCAATGTTCTTGTTCTCTGCTTGGATGTCGAAGACTTGTCCGCCGACCATGCCCGAATGACCCGATCCTTGTGCGAGTTCCCGGATAATCTGCAACTGGAGGACCGGCGTCAGCCCGTCCATCAGATCTGTGCGGCTGCAGAGGTCGAAGGCGAGCGTCAATAACGCGTCACCGGCGAGGATCGCCATCGCCTCGCCGTACACCTTATGGTTCGTCAGCTTCCCGCGGCGGTAATCGTCGTTATCCATCGACGGGAGATCGTCGTGGATGAGGGAATAGGTATGAATGAGCTCGAGCGAAGAAGCGACCGGCAGTATGGCCCGTGACGGCTTGCCCACCGCTTCCGCTGCCGCAATGGCCAGAATAGGACGGATGCGCTTGCCCCCGGCAAACAGGCTGTAGCGCATGCTGTCATGGAGTGTGGCTGGCGGCGTTTTGGTATCGGGAACGACCGCGTTCAGAAAACGATCCACTTCTTCACACTTCTCGTCCAGGTACCGGGTGATGTCCACCATCGGGTCCCCTTCTCTGCCTTCTCACGCCCTGATCGGCGGCGAGAGTAGCAAATGACTTTTGACCAAGTCAAACAATGGACGTGGGCTAGAGGCGAGAGGCGAGGGGCCAGAGGGATACGACCAGACTGGGTTGCCCATAGCCTCTAGCCTCGTGCAGCTTGCTTCACGCCTGCCGGGTTGCCTATACTGGCACATGAGCATTCGCATGGCCGGCGGTGGGTGGGAACCTATGCTCCTGGGAATCGAGCCCAGGATGTGCAGCGTATGCGGGAAGGGCCTGTACCGAAATGTCACGCTGTTGCGGGGCGGGTGGTCACGCTGCACGGTCTGCGACCAGTTTGTGCACTACAGTTGCCTTGCGAGCGGGAGGACGAGGTTTCTGAAGGTCCGCCCGCGCGTGTGCAAGGTCTGTCGTGAAGCGCAGGTCCCATCGAGCCAGCCCATCAACTCCTCGGTCGGGGCGTGACGCCGGTCCGGATTGATCAGGATAGGGTCGGTACAGGATGGCCCGGGTGGTTTGCTGAAACAGTCAGGCTCATCATTGCTCCTCTCGTCCTCTTGTTCGGCGGATTCTTCTCCGCCGATTTCCTGCTGAGCGGACTCTACTCCTGGCCCCGAACCAGCCGGGTCCTCTTCTTGACGCTGACGGTCTGTCTGCTCGCCTACGAGTTCGTGTACAAGGAACAGCGCGGGCGCAACCCCAACGCATCTCATGGTCGCGCTCTGAAGGCACTGCTGTACTCCTGCCTGCTTCCGTACCTGACGGGCGTACTCATGCTCCTGGCCCTGGCGAGATTGTCGGTCGGAGTGGAGGTCGGACCTGTTTCCTCCGGGTGACTGTTCGCACGGGCATGCAGTGGCTCGCGGGAGGCCAAACCGCGATGTCTCCCAGGCCTCAATAGATCGTTCGCGCTTGGATTTCGGTGCGGTGCCCTGACTACCGGCGGAGGGACGACCGGGAGGTCGCCGAAATTGACACCGATCAGCGCTGAACGGTGCTCGCCGAGTCACAGGAAGCACATCAGTGGCCAGCCGAGCTGCCAGCGGTTCTTATGGACAAACCGATCCTCTTCACGCCATATGAGATTGAGCTTCTAGCCGACGAGAAAGTTTTCCGGGCCAAGGCTCAGATCACGGTGAAAGTGCGTTGTGTACTGGAAGCGATCCATTCGGCACTCACGGATGAGCTCAAGGGGGTGGAGCTGTTGGCCCCTGCTGGGTTTGACCCGGCGAAGTGTCAGTTCGTCAAGGGGGAGCATCTTGAGGATTTCCCGTACCAGTATCTGGACTTTCCGAAGCACTTTGAGGGGAGCAACAAATTCACGTTTCGGACCCTGTGGTGGTGGGGCCATCATGTGATCTTCGCCTTGATCCTCGAAGGAGAGGGTCTGTTGCGGTACAAGCAGAACCTCCTGAATCATTACCGAGAAGTGGCGGGCCACGATCTCGACCTGAGCTTGGCGCCCTCTCTGTGGGAATGGAAGCGGGGGCAAGGCTACACGCTGCCGCTTACGCGTGACCGCAAGTCGGAAGTCGCGGCTGTCCTCTCGGGACGCCCCTTCTTCAAGCTCGCGCGCTTTGTGCCGACCGGTGATCCCGCGGTCCGAGACGGTCAGTTGGTAGAGATCGCTCGGCAGGCCTTCCGGGCCATCCTTCCTGTCATCACGCCTTAGCGGTTGCTAGACGCTCTCTCGGTCATACGGTACACTCACCCCACGGAAATCGGAGCGGTGCTCCGGTTTCTGCTTGATCCCCTCTCAGGTTGATGAGTCGAGTTTGCTGAAGTGCACTCAAATCCCCTCGTTTGTCGGTCCTCTCGTGGGTGCGCACCGTAGATTCTTTTCAATGAGGAGGTCGTTGTGAAACACTGGATATGTCTGGTTGTAATGGGAATGGCGCTGATACTACTGAGCGCTTGCGCTGGGGCGGGGGCGGTCGTCGCGTTGAACCTTCGGGCGATTCCATCTGCAGCTTCGCTCCTGGATCCTGATGCGGAACAGATTGCTGTTCTGGTGGAGCCCTTTGAGGACCTACGGCCTCAACAGAGCCGGTTGGGACTCCGCACGCATCTCGGAGGCGGGTTCACCTATTTCAGCGTCGAGGGCGGAGACGCTGCCGGGACGTTTACCAGGGTCGTAGGCGAATACCTGGAGCAAATGGGGTGGCTTGTCTGGGTCAAGAAGCCGGGCGAGCCCGCGCCTCAGGTGAGCCCGGATGTCAGGATCACCGGCCAGTTGAAAGAATTGTCGGTACGCGCGAAAAGCCGGCTGGGATCCACGGTCATCACGTGCAAGCTCAAAGCGGTGGTGCTCGGAGTCAATGCGGCGGACCAAAGTACCGTCAGTGTGAGCCTGGAAGGCATCCGTACAAGGACCGTGCTGTGGTTCGAGACCGACGATGTGCAAGAGCTTGTGAATCAAACATTGCGTGACAGTCTGCGCAAGCTGATGGCGGATTTGAAGGTCGTGGATCGAACCTTGCGGCTGAAGAGGGACCAAGCGGAGCACTGCTGTTCGCCTCGCGTAGGGAAGGGCAGGCATGCGTGAGCGACGGTGGGAAACCCCATCGCGGCTCGAGTTTTGCGATGTCCTGGCGTTGGGGGAGCGCCTGCGGGCTCTGGGATTGGCGCCAGCCGCCCCTGAAAAGATCGTCACCTGCTACATTGAGGAATGGCAGGTGCAGGCACCGGAAGATATTGACCAGCTTGACCCGTGGTCAACGGAGGACGTCACGCTCGTGCACCTCCGGGACGACTGGCAGGGCGATTTCTTCTTACTCGCGGGTGGGTACCATACAGCGTATCAGCGGCATCAAGCGCTGGACACCTATTGCTCGGTGAGTCATCCATGGAGGATCGCCGAGCCCCTCGTGACTCATCATCCGCAGGGGCAGCTCTGGGTCGGGTTTCGTCACGGTCATACATTCATCCGCGTGCGCCTGCATACGGCCGAAGTCATCACCCCAGGAGAGACAAGAGCCGATGACAGGCGCGGCCTGTGGGTCGACGAGCGTCAGCGCGTGTTCCGAGCAACTATTACAACCCTCGGACTGCCCATCCATTTGGATGTGGAGAAGGGAAGCGTAGTCGTCCGTTCCAGCGACCAGGGCGTCCCCTTGTTCTGTTCGTGGCCTGATGCCTTCGGACCCTGCCAGTTCGAGTATCTATCCTCGGATGCCTTCGAGTTCCTCGTGCCAGCCAGCCGGTTGGCGACCACCTGGGGGAGTGGACCGGCTAGGGTGCGTGCCTATCTGACAGGCTTTTCCGAAGAAGCCCTGAAGGAATTTGAAGCTGTGTCTCCGGGCGCGAAGTACGCGTATCGCTGCTCAGCACATACTCCGCTGGATGAGCTGCCCGAAATCCTGCACGCCATCGAGCCCCTCGGCCTTCTGTATGCGTCGCTCTGCGAGTTTCAGACCCAGCAGCTCTTGCCAGCCGGGGAGGACGCCTGGGGGATCATCGGTGTCGTCGGTGGGGAGGGTGGCTTTCAGATCGAGGTCAGGTTGAACCGAGCACCGCTTCCAGAAGAGGAGATGTCCGACTGGTTGGAGAGTGTGCTCGGTCACTCGGTCGCCTACGCGCCGCTCCCACCCTTTCCTTGAGAGAGCGCGATGCTTCCTATCGCCAAGCTCCGTGCCGCCCTCGCGAAGCCGTTTCTGCCGGCGTTCTTTTTTTTCGCCGGCGTCACCTTCGACACCATCACCCTCACACGCATTGATCGGCTGCTGGACAACCTGATCATACTGCTGTACCTGACCTTGCTCGGTGGGCTCATCGTGCTCACAGGGCGGATGGGTTTAAAGGAGGCCTCTGCCGAGGTTTCGGGCAGTGAAGGGATGGGCTCGCCCGTCCTCTCAAATCTTGTGGCCCGCACACGGTCATACTATCCCATGGCCATCCAGTTTTTGCTCGGCGGCCTCTTCAGCGCTTATACGATCTTCTACTCCAAGAGTGCTTCCCTGACCACCACAGCCGTCTTCTTCGCGGTCCTGGTCGCCTTCCTCGTTGCCAACGAATTCCTGCGGAGTCGGCTGGCTCAATTGCCCCTGCTCGTGAGCCTGTACGCCCTGGTCTGCTTCAGTTTCTTCACGTTCTTCTTCCCGGTGGTCACCGGAGTCATGAATACCGGTATCTTTCTCCTCGGGTCGATCCTCAGCATCGTCGTGGTGGTGGCGCTGGTACGAGGAATCTACAAGGGTCTTGCGACGTCACCGAGCTGGGCACCGGCACTGACCACCCTGCCGGCTGTTGCCGTGGTCGTTGTACTCGTGGGCTTTTACTTCCTGAACTGGATCCCTCCGGTTCCCCTGTCGCTCAAGTTCGGCGGGGTGTATCACAAGGTGGAGAACATAGAGGGGCGTTACCATCTGACCTTCGAGCAGGACTGGTATCAGTTCTGGAAGCGGTCAGATAATCCACTACCGGCAGAGAGCCGTGCCTACTGTTTTACGGCGGTCTTCGCGCCGGTCCGCTTAAACACCACGATCTACCATCACTGGCAATATCGCCCATTCGGAGCTCGCGCGGCTCGGGAGTATTCGACGACAGATCGGGTCGGGATCGCGATCTCGGGTGGCCGCGAAGCGGGCTACCGCAGCTACACGGTCAAGCAGCGACTTGCCCCGGGAGACTGGCGCGTGGATGTGGAAACCGAGAAAGGGCGAGTCATCGGGCGCGTGGCGTTTCAGGTGCTGGAGCAGACCGAAGCCCCGTCCGAGTTGAAAACGATTATCTACTGAACGAACGGCGGGTTCCCAACCTTTCGTGGTGCTCACTCTTTCTTGCTCTCTCGCTTCGTGGTGTGCTGGAAGATGCACTTGGGGCACGTGTAATGGATGAACTTCCCGTCTCCCACCAGCCGTTTCATCATGGGTACCTTGCACCAGGTGCAGGAGCGGTCCGGTAGCTCAGCCAGCGCTGCGGCCCCGGAGTCGGACTGCTCGTGTGGCGTGTCTGGCATGATGGTGATTCTGTCTGAGGGATCCGGAACTTGTCAATCCAAGAGGGCACGAGGCTAGAGGCGAGCTGCAGCCCTTTGGCGAAACCCCTTGCCTAAGACCCACTGTCTGTCACCTGCACTGAGTTCGCTCCAGGATCGACCTGAGCCAGCCCAAGAGGACCTATCCCGAGGTAAACCGATTCCGAGTAGCCCGAGGTGCTCTGGGGTGCTTCTGGTTCGTGGTCTTCTGGTAGCAGGATGATAGCAAAGCGCCTGGAGTTCTCTCGGTCGAGGCTAACGGAGAACGAACGCACCGGCGCAACAACTTCGTATTGTGCCTGGCTTGTGTTGAAAGAAAAAGGATGTTTCGGTAACCTTCCACTTGACCTCCGCCAATGAACAGGGTAGCGAGTCTTCGCTCCCTGTGGGTGCCAGCCATCCTGAGGGGCCTGGGCTGGACGGCACCAGCCCCTCAGGCACCCCTCAACCCGCACCGGGTAGCGATTCATGCGTAGAAAGGCGCGCATAGCTTTCTGGCTGTTCGCATGGGCACTCGCCCTTCCCTTAGTGCTGTATGCGCTCTCCCCTGTCGTCTTCTCGTGGCTTCTTGAAAACGAGCTGG
Organism: Nitrospirota bacterium; assembly: GCA_022545705.1. Lineage (GTDB taxonomy): Bacteria > Nitrospirota > Nitrospiria > Nitrospirales > Nitrospiraceae > JACZQN01. The sequence goes on from JACZQN010000065.1 coordinate 8,606, forward strand.
AGAAGCGCGGCGCTGCAAGGATCACAGTCGAGCTTGGCTATCCCGGCTGGCATTCAACCCGGGTACACGTTCTTGCTCTCCAAAAGGACATGCTGGGCAGGAGCTTGGACCTGACAATCACGAATGCGGATGTCGAATATCAGATACCCCAACTCTTCTCCGGGACGCTCAAACGAATACACATTTCCAACGCCTCACTGGAAATCACCACCAAGCCGCCGATCAGTCCTTCCCCTGCTCCTGCGGATCATTCCCAGAGGCTGCTGGAAGTCCTTGCAAGCACGGCCATAAGCGTAGAAGCGATTACTCGGCCGTTTCCCACACTGCCCTTCGAAGAACTGCGCGTCGATAACATGTACATTTCTCAAACTCAGGCTCCCAGCCCGTTCCAACAGGTCGTGGCTTCAGGCGCCTTGGAAAATAAAGATGGCACACTGGCTGGCAAATTCACCTTTCAAGGGAGACACGCGCCACCTTACGAGCTGACCCTGGCAGGAAAGCGAATAGGGGACCTGAGCCTTCTGCTGCAGTCACCCATGGCCTCGCCACAACCCGTGATCAGCGTGACCTCCGCGCTCAGCCAATCAGAGAGCGGGATTCACGTTCAAGGCACGGTTCACACTGACATCAAGGAGCTCTCCGCATTTCTTGCCCTGTTCCTACCTATCGGTGACCTGGAAAAGGCGGCTGGACGTTTGACGGTTGACTGGCGGGGCTCGTCGCCTGAGAATGTCTCGAGTGGTTCACTCGTCACTGAACAGTCAGCAGCGGTACGGGGAAAGTTTCGCCTCGAACTCGAGACTCCCCAGCTCTCATCCCATCTCACAGACATTTCCTTACTGATCAGCGGCAGTTTCCGCGCAGGTGCCGGTCAGGTGGCGTGGTCTCTCGACGGAGAATCAGGAGCGTCCGCCTCGATTGACCTGGAAGACATCAGCCTTCCTGATGAAATCCGGGACCTGTTTCCCGGGAAGACGCACCACGTTTCCATAAATTTGCCTCGCGCAGTTAGCGGACAGCTATCTGTGACAGATCATCGACCTCGTGTCAGTGTTGATGGAACCATCCGGGCGCGATACGGCTCCCCCAGGACACCACTGGAGCTCATGCTGTCTATTTCCAACCCCTCAGGTGAGTTACAGGGCCCAGGCTCTGGCAGGGCAATGTTCAATCTTTCTGGTGTCTTGCGAGGACAGCGTGCCAAAACCTTGCCTGTAAGATCCGCGAGATGGGACCTCACGGGGGACATGTCCCTTGAGAGCGATCAACTACGACTGGTCTTGAATCCGCCTTCCCTCCTTCGGGCAGCCCTGGTTCAGGTAGGGGCAACTACGGTCCCTCACGCTTTGGTCACGGTAACGAAACCACTGGCGCTCGTGTATCAGCTTCACACCGGTACTTGGAAGGCTGAGCCCGCGCTGCTCCGCATTCAGGCGCCTCAAGTGCAGTGGGACCAGCAGACCTTTTCGATTCGGGAGACAACCCTGAGATTGGAACGCCTTCGTGGTGGACCTTCAACGTGGAACGCGGAAGGCGAGTTGGCCCTGGTGGGATTGTCGACCCGTGTGGGGGACCTGACTCCGCCGGCAACAAACTGGGCACTGGAGTTTTCAGCAAATCCTTCGGGGATCCTCATTGACTGGTCGGGCCGATCGGCGGACGGGGTCGTCTCCGCGAAGGGACGACTGAAGCAAGACTTTTCAACGCAAGAGGGGGTGCTCCAGATTCGGGTTTTCCCCATCACCTTCTCATCGCCATCGTTCGTCCTGAGCAAATTAATACAACCGTGGCGGTACCCATTTGATATCGCGTCAGGGGCGGTGTCAGCCCGTGGCAATGTCTCCTGGAAGCTCACCACCGGTCCTTCTGCTTCGGCGGTGACGGTGAAGGATGCTGAGGCAACCATCGCATTGGAACACCTCTCGGGCCACTATAAGAAGATCATCTTTCACGACCTCAATACAACCCTGCGCGTCGCGGGGGGCGACAGATGGGGGATGCCCAAGCCCGCGACAATAACTCTAAGAGAACTGAAAGCCGGGCTGGATATCCAACGCATTGCAATGAACTTCCAGATCCGGCCCAACCCCTTGTCCAGCTCCTACCTGGTCACTATTCGCGATTTTTCATCTCACCTACTGGGGGGTCGGGCCTCGAGTGGCACCATCGCGTTGGAGGTTCCCCTCATCCGGAGCGCCCTGAGTGTAGAATTACAGCACATAGATCTGGAGGAGATTTTCGAACTGGAGCAACAAGAAGGTCTCCGAGGGACGGGATTGCTGGATGGGATCCTCCCTCTGACGATCACCAGGGCTGGCATCGAAGTGCACAAGGGCAAGTTGGAGGCTCGCCCTCCCGGTGGTCGGATCCATTTTCAACCCTCAGAGCAAACAGCCGAATCTCTGTCGCAGATTAGCCCAAACATGGGTTTGGTTTTGCAAGCGCTCCGTAATTTCCGCTATCGTGTATTAAAAATCGATCTCGATTACGCGTCAGACGGCAGGCTCACTCTTCAGGTCAGATTGGAGGGGAGAAACCCTGACTTGCAGAAGGGACGACCGATCCACTTCAATTTAAGCATTGAGGAGAACATCCCGGCTCTGATCAAGACCTTGCGGCTGGTGCGCGGGATCGAAGAGCAAATACAACACATGTATCAAAGGCGATAGGGGAATTCCCCTTTGCAATCGATGAGCTAGCAATCAGCGGAGAGGAATGGTAGACTCGTCTGATGAGCCCTAGACCTCCCCAGAGGAATGGGGTTTAGACGCTTCAGGCAGACAACCGGCATGCCGCTGTCCATCGTCCTAGCGCTGAGTTTCGGCCTTTTCTTGGCCTCCTGCACACCAAGAGTGGAGGTCGTAGCGCCTGAAAAGCCCATCACGATCAACTTGAATGTGAAAATTGATCATGAGATTCGGGTGAAAGTCGAAAAAGAGCTCGACGAGGTTCTGTCAGAAAAAAGCGAACTGTTTTAGCAGGAAATAGAGGGTTGGCGATGGACCCAAGATCAAAACCTCTGCGCGCTGCGCTCGTTCTCGCTATCATCCTGGCGAGCATTGGATGGGTGTCGGTCAGTTTCGCCTTGACTCTCCAGGAAGCCAAGTCGAAGGGGCTTCTGGGAGAAATGCCCACCGGGTATCTGGGAGTGGTGAATCCCCCTGCCTCCCCGCCAGTCAAAGCACTGATGAATGAGATCAACCGGAAGCGAAAGAGTAAGTACGAAGAAATTGCCCACCGAAACGGAACGTCATCGCGCTCCGTCGAAGCTCTGGCGGCCCAGACCGCGATCAAGAAAACCAAGCCGGGTCAGTATATCCAGCTTCCCTCAGGCGAATGGAGAAAGAAATAGGCAGGAGCTCTGTCCCGGTGATGGCCACCTGTTGACTGACTTGGAGTTCGCTCCAAGCCCCACCTGAGCTAACGCAAGAGAACCAATCCACCGGTAAAACAGAAGATTCCGAATCGGCCGAGGTGCTCCTGGGTACTCCTCGTGCGGGGTGTGCCGGTAGCAGCGTGGTAGCACGGATTCGCCTTGTCAGCGCTGACTCACAGGCAAGCCGGGAGCCGCGTTGCGCGCGGAGTTCAAGGGTTCGAGTCCGGCGCGGCTCGCTTGCGGCCAGCCTTGTTTCCGCGCCGTCGGGCACCCGGCGTCGGGGACAAGGAGCTCGATGTAGCCTGGCAATTCAGGTCGGACGGTGGACCACGTGACGGCGCGTCGGCCCTTGAGAGGGGCCGAGAAGAGCAATGTTTGATTGCAAAGCCTGACCCCCAACCTTTGACCGAGCCCTATCTCCCACATGTTCGAGATGGCCAGTTAATTGAGGATGCCGTGATCCGGGATGCTGTGGGCTGTGCTGATTAAGAGTCAGTGTTGCAACCAGGTGTGTGGTTCGCTACACTGCTCACCGTGTCGTCCGATGTGCTGAAGGAGTTCTTCGAAGCTCTTCCTGGAAAGCTCGATGCGGAGGGAGCAGAGGGGCTGACGGCCGTGTATCAGTTTGACCTGAGCGGTCCGCTGGGGGGGCAGTACCATGTGGTGGTTCGGGATAAGACTTGCCGGGTTCAAGAAGGTGTCCACCCCGAGCCGGATGTGACCCTCTCGATGTCTGGCGAGGACTGCTTGGGTGTCCTGAATGGCCGGCTCGATGGCGTCTCGGTGGTCGCATCCGGCCGCGTGCGTATCAGTGGGGACATCGGACTTGCGATGCGACTGAAGGCGCTGTTTCCGTCTGTGCGCCGCCCCACCTGACCTCCTAGCCCTGATCCGAAAATATTTTGTTCCCCAAAAATACGCCTCATCGCTTCCTGCGAGGCTCCTCTCCCTCCGCTGGAGGGAGAGGGCAAGGGTGAGGGTGGTGCCGGATAAGATCCCCCTCACCGCAACCTCTCCCCCAATGGGGGCGAGGAGAACATGAGGCTCATGCCTCAAAAGAATTTCGGATCTGGGCTAACTGGCCCCGATCATTGATAACCTGAAGAAGATATTAGCAGCGTAGCCGCGGTCCAGATACAAGAGATAAAGAACGGCGAACATGTCGTCAAGATTGCGGCCAATCTCCCCTGGGGATGGGGATTCGCGACGTCACGTCAGACAGTGTGAT
>JACZQN010000138.1 GCA_022545705.1 Nitrospirota bacterium
ACCTGTTCATAATCCAGTCTGGATTCCTCGCACTGCGCGCGGTCGATGGTGTACTGGACCTTGCAGGCCAGGCAAATTGCGCGGACCAGACGCTGGGCCAGGATGCAGCTCAGCGAGGCGACAAAGTTGTAGGGTTCGATTCCCATGTTCCCAAAGCGGCTAATCACGTCGAAGGCATTGTTCGCGTGAACGGTGGTGAAGACCAGGTGGCCCGTCAGCGCGGATTGAATCGCGATCTGTGCCGTTTCCAGGTCCCGGATCTCGCCCACCATGATCTTGTCCGGGTCATGGCGCAGGATCGACCGGAGCCCGCGCGCAAACGTCACGCCCTTTTTCTCGTTCACCGGGATCTGGACCACGCCCTTGAGCTGGTACTCCACCGGGTCCTCGATCGTGATGATCTTGTCCTCCTGGGTGTTGACCTCATTGATCGCGGCATACAAGGACGTCGTCTTGCCGCTCCCGGTCGGGCCTGTCACCAACACCATGCCGTAGGGTTCCGTGATCGCGCGCCTGAATCGACGCAGGTCCTCCGTATTGAACCCTAATTGGTCCAGACGAAGCTCACGCAGCCCGGACGCAATCTCCTCCTTCTCCAGGATGCGGATGACCACCGATTCGCCGAAGGCGCTCGGCAGGATGGAGACCCGGAAGTCTACATTCCTTCGGTCCACGCGCATTTTGAACCGGCCGTCCTGCGGAATCCGGCGCTCGGCAATGTCCAGTTCCGACATGACCTTGACGCGCGAGATCAGGGGAGCGTGCAACTTGATACCGAGTGGCTCCATCGCGGGATAGAGCACGCCGTCAATGCGGTACTTGATGTCGACAGTCTGCTCGCTGGCTTCGATGTGGATGTCGCTGGCGCGTTTCTGGAGGGCGCTCAGGATGATTGTGTCCACCAGTTTGACGACGGGACTCTGATCGTTGGCGATCTTCTCGATCGAGAGCACCTCCTCGCCATGCTCATCCTCCCGGATCAACACGGGCCGGAACTCGGCCTGGACCCGCGTGATGGCGTGGATATTCCCTTCGCTCTCCTTCAGGGCTTCGAGGATCGCCGCGCGTGTCGAGACCACCATCCTGAAGTCCCGGCCGATCTGCAGCTCGAGTTCGTCGAGGGCACGTAAATTCTGCGGGTCGCCCACCGCGATCGTCAGTTCGCCGTCCTGCTCATCAATCGGGACGAAGGGATAGCGGTGCATCAACTCCACGGGGATTGTTTTGAAGAACTCAGGATCGATTCGAAAGTCCTTCAACGGGTCATACGCCAAGCCGTACTGCTCGGCCAGGGCTTCCGCCAGGGCTTCTTCTGTGAGAAGCCCCTGTTCCAACAGCAGGGTTCGCAGTATCCCGGCCGTCCCGTTTGCCTGGCCAAGGAGTGAATCGAGCTGCTCCCGCGAGAGCAGTCCGCGTTTCACTAAGATGTCTTCCAACGGTGCGCGCTTGACCGGGCTCGGCATGTCGTAACCTCGTGGTTCTAAACCGCACCCGCGATCTGGAACACAGGCAGATACATGATGATCACGATCCCGCCGACCAGGACACCCATCACGAGCAACAGGACCGGCTCGATCCACGTGGTGAGCTGGTTGAGGCGGAGGTCGAGCTCGCCTTCATGGAACTCGGCCACGTCCTCTAGCATTGTTTCAAGGGAGCCGGTGGCCTCACCGACTTCGATCATCTCCAGGGTCATCTTGGGAAGGAAGGCCTCTTCCTTCAGGGAAGCAGCCAACCCCAGACCCTCTTTGACACGGTCGGTTGCACGGGAAATGGCCTTCGAGACCATGCGATTGGTTGTTGCCCCGCTGGTAATCTGCAAGGCAGAAGTCAAGGGAATCCCGCCGGCCAACACGGTGGCCAATGTCCGCGACAGGCGAATGATCTGACTCTTGAGCAGGACATCTCCAAGGATAGGCATATGCAGGCTGAAACGATCCAGACGCTCTCGACCACCTGGCGATTTGGCCCACTGATAGACGACTGCTGCCAGACCCACTGTGCCCCCTAACACCCAAGGAAACCAAAGCTGCGCAGATTCGATTGCCGCCAGGAGCATGCGGGTCGGACCAGGGAGTTGGGCGCGATTCTGCCCATAGATTTCAGCAAATGTGGGCATCACGTACACCAGGAGAAATGCAACCACGGCGATGCCGACGACAACCAAAAACGCTGGGTAGGCCATCGCCTTCACGACCTTCTCCCGTACCCCAATGACTAGCTTGAGGTAGGCAATGTGCCGCTGGAGGACCTGCACCAGATTGCCGGTCTGCTCGCCGGAACGGAGCGAGGCCCGGTAGAGTTCAGAAAAATAGGAGGGGAACCCGGCCATTGCCTCGGAGATCGACGCGCCGGCGTGAATATTGGTGCGGACGCTGCGCAACGCGGCTTGAAAGCCGGGATGGACAACTCGGTCCGCCAATAGGTCGAAGGTTTTGAGCACAGGGAGACCGGCCTTCACAAGCGCGAGGAACTCCTGGTTGAACACCAGAAACTCCCGCAGCGAAAACCTTCCAAGGTGCCCAAAGTTCCATTGGGCTCGAGCAAGCGAGGCAGCGACACCCGAACCCCGCAAGCTGAAGATGAGGAGGCCTCGCCCTTCCAGTTGGCTGCGGGCCGCGAGCTCGCTGTCACCGTCCACCGAGTCCTCGACGACCGTTCCGTCAGGCCGCGCCGCTCTGTAGCGAAACTGGGGCATATATCACCGGCCTCCTTCAGTTTCTTCACCGTCAGCTCATGCGAGCGGCCGATTCTCCGCAACGTGTCTCTGCACACGACAGGGTATATGGCCTCCTCCTGGATTGCAGAAGTCAGCGCTCGAAACGATGACTCGTCTTGTGAGCGTGCGAACAGATTGCCCTGTGCCCCGGCTCAATCGAGTCCCGTCTCCATCTCAATGAGCTCGGGCCTAGCACCGGCAGTGGCTGTACTGTTGTCCTTGCGCTGGGCTGTGCTCTTCCGCTCCGTGAGTGCCTTCTTCAACTGCGCGAAATCGGCTGAAAGCCCGATCAGCAGCGATTCCAGTTTGTTGACCTTGGCGTGAGTCGCCTTCGATTCCGGCACCGTGTGGCTCAGCTGCTTCAACCGAGCAAGCTGAGCCTCGGCCTCGTTCCTCGCTTCAAGTAACCGGTCCCTCTCGTTGCGTAAGACAATTAGCTCCGCTTGTTTGGCCTCAACCGCTCGTCGCACTTCGGCCACTTGGCGACGCAACAGTTGGAGCTCTCCTTCCTTCTTAGCCGCAGCAATTCGAGCTGCTGCGAGGTCGGCTCGGAGTGTGGCCGCCTCCGCTCTCACGTCTTGGATTACAGCGGCAGCATGCCGCTGGGCAACTTCTGACTCCACGGCCGGCAGGACAGCCTGTGTGCTCGCGCAGCCCGACAAAAGCAGCGCCACAACACCAGTTGAGAGGATAGAATGGACTTGCTTATGTGCATGAGAAAAGTAGCCTGTCCCCATTTTTGTCCTCATTTTTCTTCTCCTTCTTCCTTCTCCCCTCAGGGGAGAAGGTGAGGTTGAGGGGAAAGGGCACTTACCAATCCCGATAACTGGATTGATCGATCGCAACGTCCTCGCTCTTGCTGAAGACGTCGAACACGTCTTCACCGCACCACTCCCGGGTATCAGGCGGGTCCTGATAACAGCGCAGCCCCCAC
>JACZQN010000066.1 GCA_022545705.1 Nitrospirota bacterium
CCGCATCTGTATTTGACTCCATCGAGCCACGACAGCCTCTGGTGCCCGTTTTACCGACCTGTTGCCGTTGGCCCCCGGCCTCTTTCACTGTCATCGGTGCACCATGCCCTCTCTCGAGACCCCCTCAAGCCTACTCTAGAGCTGACGACCTCGATCTCTGGCTGTTGAGGAATGGGTCACGGGTGACGTTTGGCGTTCAGGAAGGGAGCTTGGCTCACGGTGTCCGATACAAGAGCCAGAGCGCGGATTCTGGTGAGTGGGCGTGTGCAGGGCGTCGCGTATCGGTCGTTCGCTCAGGAGGAGGCCTGGCGCAGGGGACTCTCGGGCGGAGTCCGGAATCTTGCGGACGGCCGTGTTGAGGTGGATGCTGAAGGAGAGCGTCCTGTCGTTGAGCGCTTCATCGAAACGCTCACGGCCGGGCCGCCGATGGCACGAGTCACCAGCGTGGACGTGCAATGGGAGTCGCCCACCAGGCAGGACGTCGGCTTTCACATTTGGCACTGAGCAGGGTGGTGATGCCTAACCGAGAGCGCCGGAAACCCCGCGACAGCAACCGACTCAAGGAGCCGATGGTGGCCGATAAGGACGCTGTGTGCGAGGACAATGTGCCCGCCCGCCCGGCGAAATCAAGCAAAAAACCAACGGGCGGGAGCTGCAAAGAGGATCGCGCGGAATCGGTCGATATCGTCAAGACCTACCTCAGGGACATTCGCAAATCGACCCTCCTCACCTTTCAGGATGAGCAAGAACTGGGCAAGCGCGTGGTTGCAGGCGACCTCGAAGCTCGGGCGCAGATGATTGAATCCAATTTGCGTCTGGTGGTCAGGATCGGCAAGCGGTACATGAATCGGGGCCTTCCGTTCTCAGACCTCATCGAAGAGGGCAACCTCGGGTTAATTAAGGCTGTCGAGAAATTTAACTATGCGCTGGGCTACCGGTTCAGCACGTACGCTTCTTGGTGGATCCGTCAGTACATCGAGCGTTCGATTATTAACCAGGGCTCGCTGATCCGGTTGCCTGTCCACGTCGTGGAACGCCTGAACCGCTATCTCACCGGGGTGGAGCAACTCGGGCAAGAATTAGGGCGGGAGCCGAGGGTCGAGGAAATCACCGACCGCATGCGGATCCAGGAAAAGGAGGTCCTGAACCTCAAGCAACTCATCCGCACGACCTTTTCTCTCGACAGCCCCATTAACGACCGAACAGACACCTACCTGCGCGATGTGATCCAAGATACGTTGACTTCTTCGCCTGCCACCACGGCGGAAGGGGTGCGGCGACGGGAAGAGATCATGGACTGGCTGAGTGATTTACAGGACAGGGAGCAGACGGTGATCATGTTGCGCTTTGGACTCGATGGTGGCCAAGGCCACACCCTGGAAGAGATTGGGGTGGAACTCGGGCTGACGCGGGAGCGGGTCCGGCAGATTGAGACCGAAGCTCTGGGCAAACTCCGGGAGACCATTGAGAAGAAGACGATCACGCAGGAGGATCTGCTGTAAGCGAGAGGTCTCGCATGGATTATAAGAGCCTGATCCGGGAAGTGCCGGATTTTCCGAAGCCGGGCATCCTGTTTTATGACATCACCACGCTGCTCAAAGACGCTCAAGCATTCCGGCAGATTCTTGATGAGCTGACGTCCAAGTATCGGAACCAGGGGATCTCGAAAATCGTCAGCATCGAGTCGCGCGGATTCATCCTCGGGAGTCCGCTGGCCTACCATCTCGGAACGGGATTCGTCCCGGTCAGAAAACCCGGCAAACTGCCTGCCGATACATTCGAGGTCAAGTACAACCTCGAATATGGAGCCACCTCGTTGGCCATTCACCGTGACGCGGTCCAGATCGGCGAACGCGTGTTGATCGTGGACGATCTGCTTGCGACCGGCGGAACCGCAGCCGCTACCGTGCATCTCATCCGCCAGCTTGGCGGAGAAATTGTCAGTCTCGCCTTTCTGGTCGAGTTGCAGTTTTTAAAAGGCCGTGAAAAATTGAATGGCTGTGATGTGCACTCCATGATTCAGTATTCCTAGTCGGCTCCCTCTCCCTGTTTCCCCGTCGCTGCTCCGTCTCCTCGTTCTTTTTGGCGGCAGGACTTGCCAAACCCTCGCTCGCGTGATATGAATACCAACCTTTTTTCCGATCCGGTGTTTGATTGAAAAGCGTGTTCAGCGCATGACCAGGAAGACGAAGACGAAGAAGAACACAGCGGCGGGGGTGAGGACTTCGGCGGGGACCTATCGGAAGCCCCGGCCTAGGGATGGGAATGGGCGAGTGGCAGGAGCGGGGTCCGCCGCGTCGGGCACACGCGAGGCCGTCCGCGAGAAGGTCTCCTTGACATGGGCAACGAGCGGTCGCCGCGAAAAGCTTCACCGAATGCTCATGGCTAAAAGGCACGAGATCATGAAATCCATTGAAGGCGGCCTGGGACAAACGTTGACCGAGGCTCAAGCGCGACGTCTGGAAGCCGCGATGGATGTCGGGGATCAGGCCTCGATGGATCTCGAGCGCCACCTCGGCATCTCCCTCATGGAAATGCGGAATCGGCAGCGGCAGCTCATCGATGAAGCGCTGACCCGGCTTGACGAGGGCACGTACGGCACCTGCGCTGAGTGCGGGGTTGAGATCAATGAAAGACGGTTGGCTGCGGTGCCGTTTGCCAAGTTGTGTTTGGACTGCCAGTCCAAACAGGAACTCATGGAGAAAGTTGAACAGGGCGAGGAACGCGAGTAACGAGACAGCCGACCAGAGCCCGCATGGGTGAGAGTCGTGCTGGTGACCTTGTGGGGCCAGGCTCGCCGGTCTCATCAGCCGCAAGAGGGTCTGCGAGAGTGTCATGCTCCCAACCTTCACGAAGGCGGTCGTGCTGGCCAGCGGCGGGATTGATTCGACGGTCACCGCCGCGGTCGCCAAGCAGGACGGATCGCGACTCCACCTGCTGACGATCTCGTATGGGCAACGCCATGGCATCGAGGTCACGCGGGCGGGGCAGGTCGCGCAAGCCTTCGGAGCGGACAGCCACCTTGTGCTAGAGGTGCCTCTCCACCTGATCGGCGGGTCGGCGTTGACGACGGCTGAGGATCTGCCAAAAGATCGGACGGAGACCGAACGGCGTGAAGGGATTCCCTCCACGTACGTGCCGGCGCGCAACACCATCTTTCTGTCGCTCGCCCTGGCCTATGCCGAGACACTCCACGCCTCACTCATCTATATCGGGGCCAACGTGCTCGACTACTCGGGCTACCCCGACTGCCGGCCTGAATTCTTGAGGGCTTTCGAGCATGTGGCTCGACTGGGCACTCGGGCGGGCGTGGCGGGCCACAGCATCGACATTCGGGCGCCGCTCCTGACGATGACCAAGGCTGAGATTATCCGGCTGGGCGCGTCGCTTGATGTGCCGTTCCATCTGACCCATAGCTGTTATGATCCGACAGCGGCAGGGCTGGCCTGCGGGCGATGCGACAGTTGTCGGATCCGGCGCGAAGGGTTCCAGGCAGCAGGGCTGACCGATCCGATTGCGTATGTGGAGGCCTCGCCCACGACGTGAGACTGTCGACGGAAGATTTCTTCCTGTACCTGACGGTCGCGTTGATCGTCCTGATCCCGCTCGTCGGGAGGGTGTACAGGTATGTGACCGCGAGGCAGGTCAAGCGAATGTTACGGGACCAGTTTAGAACGCAAACCGACGATGCTCACAAGAAGAACTCCAAGTCAGGGTGAACCGATGCGGAGAAGGTGGGCCACAGGGTGCCGACGAGAGGCGGTGCGCCTCGGTGCTGTGGCGCTGTCGGTGATCCTCCTGGCGGCCTGCGAAGGCAGCGCGATTCCGGAACCGGCCGAGATGCCCGAGGAGCTGTTCGCAGGCGAAGCGACATTCAACGCGAACTGCGTCCGGTGTCATGGGGAGCGCGCTGCCGGCACAGCGCAAGGGCCTCCACTGGTGCACAAGATTTATGAGCCGAATCATCACGGGGACTTTGCCTTCCAGCGTGCGGCGGCGACCGGAGTCCGTGCCCACCATTGGAACTTCGGCGATATGCCGAAGATCCCGGAGGTGACACCTGAAGATGTTCGACAGATCACCGAATATATTCGCTGGCTGCAACGCCAAGCCGGTATCAACTAATACAAACGCAATAACTTTTGTTACGCCCGATGCAGCTCCCCCTCACCTTGATCCTCTCCCCCAGAGGGCGAGAGGGGAGGGTGAGGGGGCTGGCGTAACAGAAGTAAAGACATTTGCTATAGCAGAAGGCTGAAGGTGGCTATAGGCGTCACGCATTACGCGTTAACTGCCGACGAGCACCCCAGCTATGGCCGCGATGCCTCCCACCAAGGAGAGGGTGAAGCCGAGCGCACCGAGCATAAACCAGGGCTTGATAGGAGCGTATTCGTGAGGAGCCAGGTGCGGGTGCAGGGCGACCGGCGCAAGCCACCAGTACGACGGGAGCGGCATTTTGCGCGCCAGCGTTCGGTAGAGGACCACGTGATACCACAGACCGGCGGGCACCCCGGTCACCAGCCCACCCAGCAGGATCCATAGGCCCAGTTCGGTCATCAAGGCCGGGGTGAGCACCGTGGTCAGGAAGCCGAGCGCCCCCACGGCCACCAGAGCCCCAAGCACGAGAAGGATCTCGGTCATCAGTCGAAGTGTACCCCATGGCGCCTGCGCGCGCCACGTTGTCTTGACTTGACGGGACTCCTCCCTCAGACTCGCCACATGCGCGAACGCAGCGAGCATGCACTGTTAAATGAGCTGGCGGAATGGTACGGGATCCTGCTGGAATACCAGGATATCTGGGGGAACCGACAGATTGCCTCGGATCAGACAAAGCGTGCCATTCTCGCGGCGATGGGGGTCTGTGCAGATTCGGTCGACGCGATACGACGAGAGTTGGCAGTGTGCATGGATGCTCCCTGGCGGCAGCCCTGCGATCCCGTGATGGTGGTGCGGGCGGAGAGCGCGGCCGGCTGCTGGTCCTTCCGCATTCCGTCCCAAGAACGGGAAGACCGTGACATACAGATCCGGTGGGACATCACGGACGAGGCCGGCGCGCGGCTGCGGAGCGAGGAAGCCGGTCCAGGTCTTCTACCCACGGAGGTACGTCTGGTGGATGGCTTTCGCCACGTGCGGTATGCATTGCCGCTCCCGACGGGTCTCACGATCGGCTATTACGCTCTCGTGGTACGAGGCGTGTCGCCTGCTCAGCGTGTGGAGGGTACGCTCCGCCTGATTGTGGTGCCGCCACATTGCTACGTCCCGGCTCAGTTGCGCGAGGGGCATCGCACCTGGGGACTGGCGATCCATCTGTACGCGCTTCGGTCCTCGAAAAACTGGGGGGTGGGAGATTTTGGAGATCTCGCGGAGTTCGTGGACTGGGCGGCAAAAGATTTACGTGCCGGGATCATCGGTGTGAATCCCCTCCATCACTTGAAGAACGCCCAGCCATTCGAGATTAGCCCCTATTCTCCAGACAGCCGCCTCTACCTGAACGTGCTCTACCTGGACGTCGAGCGAATCCCGGAGTTCAGAACGTCTCCGTCGGCGCAACGGATGGTCGAAGAGCGCGTATTCCAGGCTCAGCTGGACGCGCTCAGGGCAAGCAAGACCGTGGACTACGACCGGGTGTCTTCGATCAAGCGGAAGATCCTGGAAGCGTGCTTTGACACATTCCAGGAGCAGCACCTGGCGGGGCCAAGGAGCGGCGAGCATGACCGAACGCCGAGCACGGACCGCGGCCGGGCGTTCGTTCACTATGTCCGGGAGGAGGGCGCCCCACTCGAGTTGTTCGCCGTGTTTCAGGTCCTCACCGAGGAGCTGCGACACCAGCACCCGCTCACGTGGATATGGCAGGAGTGGCCCGAGCACTATCGCCATCCCCGTTCGGCGCATGTGGCCGCTTTCCGGGCAACCCACGGTGCGCGGATCCGCTTTTACCAGTATCTCCAATGGCTGGCGAGCGACCAGTTAGGGGCGGTCGCCGGACGCGCGCGCGAGCTGGGCATGCCGATCGGGTTGTATCATGATCTGGCGCTGGGGTGTGATCGGTCAGGGAGTGAAGCCTGGGCCTTTCAGGACCTGCTCGCGCTCGGCGCGGATTGCGGCGCACCCCCGGACCCGTTTTCACCACAAGGGCAAGACTGGGGAGTGCCGCCGGTCAACCCTGTGCGTCTTCGCGCGAACGGCTACCAGCTCTTCATCGAGATCCTACGCAAATGTCTCGGCTCCGGCGGTGCGTTGAGGCTCGATCATGCCATGGGGCTGTTTCGCGTCTTCTGGATTCCCCGCGGCATGCCGGCCTCGAGGGGCACCTACGTGCAATATCCGGCTGATGATCTGCTAGGCATCCTGGCTTTAGAGAGCGTTCGCCATCGGGCGATGATCGTGGGGGAAGATTTGGGGACCGTGCCGGATTGGGTCCGCAACCGGTTGGCCGCCGCGCGCGTGCTCTCGTACCGGGTGTTCTACTTTGAGCGCACCGAACAGCAAGAATGGAAATCGCCGGCCGATTATCCCGAACAGGCGACGGCCGTGGTCTCGACGCATGACCTGCCTACCTTGTCCGGGTACTGGACGGGACAGGATATCGAGCTTCGCGCCAAGCTGGGATTTTTTCCGGACGATCGGGATCGAGAGCGAGCACGTGAGGAGCGGCGCAGGGAGAAGCTATGCATCGCGCGAGCGTTGCACACAGAGGAGTTGCTCCCCAATGGGCTGACAGTGGAATCGGCGGCGGCCCAGGATATGACTCCTGACCTCTGTTGCGCGATCCATAGCTATCTCGCGCGCACCCCTTCCTGGGTCCTCTTGGCGAACTTCCAGGACGTGTTGGGGGAGCTGGCACCAGTGAATGTACCCGGGACCGTCGACAGCTATCCAAACTGGTCCCTCAAGGCCACGCTGTCGCTAGAAGAAGCTCGAGGGGATCCCAGGCCCGCTCAGCTCGCGACGGCGCTGTGTGCGCTCAGGCCTCCAAAGCCAGTGTGATCATCCTTGCGGTGTGCTTGCAGAGAAAGGTTCGCGAGCGCTGTGCGCGCTATCGCTTGAGACGATACACGAGGTGGGTGTCAGTCTGGGCCACTCCTTCGATGGTGTGGATCTTTGCCAGCACCAGCGCGGTCAGCGCATCCTGATCGGGGACCTCAACCAAGGTGAAAATATCCGGCTTGCCCCAGCAGGCATCGATCACCTTGATCTCCTTCATTTCACTTAACGCTTTGACCACATTGGCGGTCTGTCCCGGCATCACATTAATCAGGACATAGGCGCGATCATGCATGATTGATTCTCCGCCGTCGGTAATCACCCATCCTGTGACCGGCGAGGAAGGTAGCCGATGGCAGGGGTGAAGTCAACAGAAAACCCCGCGTCCGGGCCTGCCCGAAACTACTTCGGTGAGATGTGCACTTCCACCCTCATTCCGTGACTCACTCCGCTCAAACTTGCTTCGAGCCCTCGCGGGTCTCCAATCCGACCTTCCGGGTCATACACAAAGCAGAAGAGGGTCTTGCATTTCGGGTGGGTCGAGTAGTGCTCGACATCCGCCGCCACTTGCTTGGTAATCTCTTTAGCCCCCAGGCCAGGTCTGGTCTTCTTGACCTGGATCACGATGCGATGCTGTGGCAGAACTAAGTCCCTTCGCTCGGTCGCGCCGGCCTGGGGAGGCCTCCACGTTTCGGTGATGATGTCGTCACATTCCAAGCAAAGAAGCACGCGGAGGACGTCCTGCACATCGTGCTCGTCCTCTACTTCGAGAGTGGGACGGTCCTCCCGTCGTCGCAGATGCCTGGCTACCGCGTGGAAGCGGGCACTGATCTTTCGGAGGAAGCCTAGCGGATCGGTCGCGGACGACGTGGTAGCCGGCTGTGACGGGTCGATGGCAGCGGCGGAGCTGGTCGGGATCACGGGCGAAGCAGGACCGGCTTTCACGGCCGACGGTGCTGCAGAGGGCGGCGCCGAATCCAAGGACATAGAGGCTGGAGCGGGCGTGGTCTTCGGTGGAGGAGCCGGCACTGAAACCGCAGCCGTCGGCGGTGAAACCGACGCTGGCTTGGCAGGAGGAGGCGGTGCTCCTGCCGCAAGGGGCGTTGCCGATACGTGAGCGGCACCGGATTGCGCAGTTGAAGGAGCGGGGTGGGGAGCTGCTGCCGGGCTGCTGTTTGGACTGGCCATGAGCTTGGGTACAGGCTTTGCTGGTCCACGCTCGAGTTCGGGTTTCTTCTCCTCCAAGATCGTGATCAGCTCGTTCAAAATCGAGATCGTCTCAGCGATTTCCGCTTCGGTGTGGGCTCGTAAGCGAAGGTTGCGGTGTTCGCGATACTCCGGTGACTGCTCACCGAAGACTTCGCGAATGGTGCGACGGATCGAAAATTGCGCCGAGACTCTCTGCGCGTCCCAGTAGGGATTCCCCTCCTTCTTCAACACCTCGACTTGCGCGATCCGTTCGCGTAGCTTGCTCATACCTTGGACGACTTCTTTGACAGTGAGGAAGCTCTTCTCTCGAATGAGATTGGACTCGTAAGTCTTGCTCTTCAGCATGGGCGTTCTTTGGCGTATTGGCGGAGGTCTTCTGATCAAAGTCTAACACGGTTCTCCAATCGTGCAAGCTTCTCAAGAAAAAGGGGTGAAGTGCACGAGTCGAGCGTGCGCCCCGTGGGTTAGGAAACTGATTTCGGGCTTATCCTCGCGTCCCCGGGGCGCAGGGTCAGTCCTTGGAATCGAACATCATGACTTCGCGGTGGACAATGGAAGAGACATGGTCACCGAGGCCGCGGCCTATGTTGGCAGGCTGGGCCTTCACCTACCATGCGTCGGGTTGTCGTGAATCGCTTGTCGGCTGACCGGTATGGCGGCTTGGGCGTTGGGGAAACGGCGTGATTTCGGTAAAAAGGGAGTACGCTCAGCGCCGGTGGACCTTTAGAGCGAGAAGCGCGCTCACCAGAGCCTTTCTGGCCTGTTCGTCGGATGGGTCCAGTCGCAGGGTCATGCCCAACTGTTCGATTGCCTGATCCATCTCGCCCTTTTCGAGAAGCGCCAATCCGAAGTGGCGATGGGCCTCGCCGAGCTTGCGCTTTGCCCGCTTGTCATCCAGCTTGAGGCGTACAACTGAGCGGTAGACTTCGATCGCTTCGCGCCAGGCACCTTTCTGCACAAGCGCTTGCCCGAGTTGATAGTGGGCCTCTGCATAATTCGGATCGTCCGGCTGGAGGTTGATCGCCTCACGGTAGGCAGTGATCTCGCCTTCGATATCCCCCTTCTGTCCGAGCGCGATGCCAAGCCTGAAGTGAGCCAGGGCATCATCCGGGTGGAGGCGGACCGCCTCCCGCCAGGCGGCAATCGCCCGCTCGAGGTTCCCCTTCTTTCTGAGGGCGATCCCAAGACTTTTGCGTGCTGCGATATCAGCCGGCTTCAGACGGATCGCCTTGCGCCAGGCAGCAATCGCCCTGTCTAAGTCCCCTTTCTGGCCCAGTGCATATGCGAGGTTGAAGTGGGCTTCCGCATAATCCGGGTCATTCGGCTTCAGGCGAATCGCCTCGCGGTAGGCGGCGATCTCGCCGTCGAGATCTCCCTTCTGCCCGAGCGCGATGCCGAGACTCAAGTGGGCCAAGGCGTCATCCGGCTGAAGACGGATCGCCTCACGCCAGGCAGCAATCTCGCCGTCCACATCCCCCTTCTGGCCAAGCGCAATCCCCAGGCTATAGTGGGCCAGGGCATCATCCGGTCGAAGACGGATCGCCTCACGCCAGGCAGCGACCACCCGCTCCAGATCGCCCTTCTTTCTCAGCGCGAGGCCCAGGTTCACGCGCGCTGCGGGATCATCCGGCTTGAGGCGGTTCGCCTTGCGCCAGGCAGCAATGGCTCCGTCTAAGTCTCCCTTCTGGCCGAGCGCGTAGGCGAGGTTAAAGTAGGCCTCGGTATACGCTGGATCATCCAGCTTGAGGCGAATTGCCCTGCGGTAGGCCGCGATGGCCCCCTCAACATCCCCCATCCGGCCAAGCGCGTACCCAAGATTGTAGTGGGCGTCGGCATTGCCCGGCTGAAGCTGGATCGCGGTCCGAAATTCAGTGATCGCGTTGTCCAATTCGCCCCTGTTGAGCAGACTTTTGCCCGCCTCAAGGCGGGCTTGAGAGAGGTTTGGAAAGAAGTCCGCCGGGGAAGCCGGACCTGAGACAAGAAAGATCAACACCCAGGCTCCAACAATAGCCTTCGCGCCGGGAGGAGAGACGAGGTGCCATCCTGGGAGCAGTCGTGGCCGCAGTCTTTTTACGGTGCTGTCCTTGCTGGACAAGGTTGTGGTGTGACGAGGACTGCCAGTCTGCAGGGCGCGGTAGGAGGGTGAACGCTGAAACAGGAAAGAAGAGGGAGCGACCATACTGCGTCCTCCCGAGAAGCGGGATACAGAGTCCATTGTAACCACCTCGGAGCCTGAAATGCCAGAGGGGTCTCTACGGGCAATCACCCCTCCGTTTCGAGGTGTCAAAATCTGTTGAAGGCTGCTTCCTCGTCCTGAACTCCTGTCTCGATTTATCAAGGGCTTTCGCGTATGATCCAGCACGTCATAGGGGCGGCTTACATCTCCTGCACCATGCCAAACAGACTCTTGACCGCGATCCGACCTTAGCCGAGACTCAGGATCACTCATTCAGCTGGGGACACGAGGTTGTGCAGAGCCATGTCCGCTTCGTCGCTCAACGCCACATACGTGGGGACTCCAATCAGGGCTCTCAAGGCCAATACCCCGTATCCGGGCTCCTGTTTCCGGATTCAATCCAAACTTGTTTTCGGATCGGGGTTCACGAGTAACCTTTGACCAGAAAGGGCAGGGCAATGGCAAGACCGCGTGAGAAACGTGGAACCATGAGCGCAGAAGTTGCAGCGGTTTGAAGCCAGCATAGGAACTTGTGTAGAGAGGCCGAGGCAACCGAGCAAAGGTACAGGGCGTAAGGGCCCGTATGCGGGAGCACATGGAGAAGATCAATGAGTTGGAGACCACAGTGAGAGGCGCAAAGAACCGGTATCAGCACACATTGAACCGACAGGTGGCGGGCGAAGCCGAGGAGAACGTAGTCAAGCGTGCGAAGGAGGAGGTCGCGAACGAGGAAGCAGACCTGGCCGAGGCCAAAGGCACTCTGGAGGCTCTCAAGGCTGAGCTGCCGAGGCTGGAGGAGGCGGCTCCCGATGGCTTAGATGCTGAACGTGCCAAGTGGGCCGCGTGGGATGCAATTTCCCAAGACCTGAAGGCCCAGGTGCCACAGAAGACTCACGAGCTGGTGGTAAAAATCTATGCGGCCACCCTGATCCACCACCACGACGCTCCATTTTCGGTGGCCTTAACAGCGATCTGTCCGGCTCCGCCAGGAAGACAGCGATGTTCGGAATTGGTTGTCCAGCTGGCCAAACGGTACAACATTCCGGTGTCTTGAATTCGCCTCTCAACTTTCCTCAGACTTGTCCCTCGCCGTGGAGACTTTCGTATGGGTAGAGGCGCAGGCCTCGCCAGCAAAAACGGATCGCCGTTTTATCATCCTCGACTTGAGGGAAGCCACGGGCGGTCTTCTTCACCCGGTCTCCCCTAAGGGGTAGTGAGGTGGAGTAGAATAACGGGGCGATGCCCAGCTTCGTGCACAGGGGATCGTTCACACACAACCAACCAAGGAGGCCAAGATGAAGAAACTTGTGGAGCTGGCCCTCGTGGCAATTGTCACGGTGGCAATCGGAATATTCGCGTGGACTGGGATAGGGAACGCGGCCCCACCGCTCAAGACGGCTGCTGGATCTACCGCGGAAGCGCACAACAACGAAGGCATTGAGCAGTACAACCAGAAGGATTGGCAGGACGCGCAGGACCATTTCAAGGAAGCGGTCAAAGCCGATCCACAGTCAGGCGAGGCGCATTACAACTTGGCGCTGGCGTTGGATAAACTGGGCCAGCACATGAGCGCCGCCAAGCGCTTTAAGATGGCTGCTGACGTGGGGCAGAATAATCCGGAGATCCAGAACTCCGGGATTCTGAAAGCTCACCTGAAAATGCTTAAATGAACGTGGACTGATGAGCAGGGCTGGGAGGGTTGTACCAGGGCTCCTGGCCCTTTCTCTTGAAGCCTTGTCGGCTGGAGGTCAGCTCTTCCGACTTGTCTTCGCCATGACGCTGGAGAAGATCCGCTCCATCTTCTTGCTCTTGCAGGAGGGGCAGACCACTGACCCGCTCTCACGGTCTTTCAGGCTTAAAGTGACGACAGCCTCTTTGCCACAATCCAGACACTTATACTCATACACGGGCATCTGAACTCCCTCCTTGCGATTCTGACCCCAGGGTCTCGTCGTGCTGGTGCTGTGCGCTGCTCGCCACCTGTGTGGCAAGCCTGATGAATTGTATTAGCGGGGTGCGAGAGCTTCTGACACAAGCCAACGGTTCAACTTTCCCTCCTAAGGCTACTTGCTATGGAGGAGCGAGTGCAAGTCTCGTTCGCCTG
>JACZQN010000008.1 GCA_022545705.1 Nitrospirota bacterium
ACAATTTCGGGGTTCGAGGGAAGAAACGAGGTCGAAGCTCCGGTTAGTCTCTGAGCCTAAAAGCTGGAGGAAGTGGCTGATGTATAAGGGGAAAAATGTTTGGTGCCGAAGCCGGGATTTGAACCCGGACACCCCTAAGGGCGCCAGACCCTGAATCTGGTGCGTCTGCCAGTTCCGCCACTTCGGCACGCGCGTCAGTGGAGGCATTATCCAAGAATGCCCTGATGGCGTCAAGCGAGGCGTGATGTCACGGCTGGCAGGATCCGTCAGGTGGGAGGACACGCGCCCAACCTGTTCAGGCGCGAAGCAGCGCAGATCCAGCCGACTCCCAAGCCCGGGCCGCTGTAATGTCACGCGTATCGCCGGTGAGCACGATCCGTTCCCTCACTAAGCCAGCGGCAGCCAAGAGGAAGGCAGCCGGAATCAGGGGCCCGTCGTCCGCGATTAACGCGTCAAAGCGCACTCGAGAGAAAAGGGGGTCGGCGATCACCCGGGCAGCGGTCGTTGCGACCAGCCGCTTGGTCTGAATAAAGGCCAGGCGGTTGGTCCCCTCTTGCGCGGCGAGCAGTTCTCGAATTTTCCTCGTGCCCCCCAGTCTCGTCATTTCCTCTTTGAGGTCGTCGTACTCCGGACGCAAGTCCTTGGGGAGGGCAGCTTCCGGTTTGAGTTCCTCAATCCGGTGCTTGGCCACCTCAACTTCCCCCAACAGGCTCTGAATCTGCGTCTCGTAGATGGCCCGAGAGTCCGTCAGCGTGGCCACATTCTTGCCAACCGTCTGCATAGCCAGTCGCTTCCAGATCGGGAACGCTTCGTACCCAACCAGGGTGGCATCGATGTCCTTGATCTCGTGTTGGCAGTCGCTCATCTGGGCGAGGAGCCGCCATTCGAGGTTCTGGACTTCGCTCAGATCGCGCTGCTTCTCCGCCTTGTAGGCCAGCAAGGGAGTGAGTTCCCGGAATCGGTCGTATTTGCGACGGAGCGCGGCCTTGCCAGCCCGAGACTTCGCATAAAACCGATGCATTTGGGCCTCGAACCCCAACTCGTGCAAGGCCACTCCGGCTGCCTCAGTCTGCAGCGGGATCTCGTAACGGCTCACCAGGCTCTTAAAGGGCAGACCGGCCCCTCGCAAGGTCCGCGCAATGACGCCCGTGGTTTCGTCTGTGCGTTGATGGTCCGGGCTAACGAGCAACACGCGCTTATTGCTGCGCACCAACTCGAGGGCAAGTGCGGCGAGCTTGGTGCGTCGGGATCCCGGCTCCTCGTCCCAGACCGTGGTGAAGACGGCGGACGAGATGGCCCCCCGTGCGGTGTGGGGGAGCGTGGACTCGTCGGAACGTAACCACGGGATCAGCCGTTCTGCCGGACCAAGTGTGTAGGTAGAGGATTTGGTTGCCATCTCCATCAGCCGCTGGGACGCGGTCCCGAAAAAGCCGCTGGCATCAGGAACGATGGTCGCGGAGGGGATTGTCGGGCCGAACGAATCGAATATTTGAAGGAGGACAGCTTGCCCACGGCGGCCCACGACATATCCCTCGGTCGGCTCCTGGTCGCCTGAAGGAAGCAGCGTGACCGGCAGATCCTCCATCAGGGTTGTGCCTGGCGGAAGATCAAACGCGTAGAGATGAAGTTCGCCTGACGTGCTCAGTTTGCGGCCTCCCGACACGGTGACCGGCTCATCCCACCCTTGCGCGACGCACCTGTCGCGCTCATCACTCAGCACATGGGCAAACTGTTCCAGCAGGTCAATCGCTCTCACGGGAGTGCCAGTCCGTTCATCGTCAATCGTCGCGGTGATCGCACCCGTTCCGGCTAGGCCAAGGTGCGTGTCTTTATCAGATAATACGACTACGGCATCGCATCTTAGCGTAGCGTCCAAGGGTGCGTCCAGCAGGGGCGAGGGGCGTTTGTACAGAGTCAGTGCACGACGGTCTGTCCGTGAACTCAGTTGAGCAGATCTTCGAGCTATGAATCGCGTTTGACTTTCCTGTATGCGGTCAGTTAGATTTTTGTTTTTGGGGCTCTTTGGACTATAGAGGTGAGCAGTATGAAAGTGATTTTGAAGGAACACGTCGAAGGACTCGGGGACATTGGAGACCTCTTGGATGTGTCCGACGGGTTTGCGCGGAACTATCTGCTTCCTCGCCAGAAAGCGTTGGAAGCCAGCACCCGCAACGTCAAGACGCTCGAGCACTCGAAGCGGGTCGTGGCTGAGAAGGCTCGGAAGGAGCGGGTGGAACTAGAGGCTTTCGCCAAAAAGCTCTCCACGGCGTCGTTAAGCTTCACGGTGCAGGTGGGCAAGGAGGATAAGCTGTTTGGTTCCGTGACCGCGAAGGATATCGAAGAGGAGTTGGGCGCCAAAGGTTTCCCTGTGGATCGCAGGAAGATCCAGCTTGACCAGCCCATTAAGGAGTTGGGCACCTGTACGGTCCCGATCAAGCTCCACCGCGATGTGACCGCCAGCGTGACGGTCACCGTGGTGAAGAAGCAGGAAGCCGGATGAGCTGGGGAGGCCGAGTGAGGGCGGCTGAGGCCCCATGATCGAGGAATAGTAGCGGAGCGGGGCATGCGGACAGCAGTCAGCTCAATGCGGGAGTTGAAAGCGACCGACCCGTCGGTCTATCAGGCGATTCGGGCCGAAGAAAAGCGTCAGCGTGAGAAACTGTTGCTGATTGCGTCTGAGAATTTCGCCAGTCCTGCTGTACTGGCGGCTCAGGGCTGCCTGATGACGAATAAGTATGCCGAGGGCTATCCCGGCCGGCGCTACTATGGCGGCTGCCAGAACGTGGACACGGTCGAGGAGTTGGCCATCCAGCGAACCAAGCAGATCTTCGGCGCTGACCATGTGAATGTGCAACCGCATTCCGGTTCGCAAGCCAACATGGCCGCCTATCTCGCGGTGCTCAAGCCAGGTGATGTCATTCTGGGGATGGACCTCTCGCAGGGGGGACATCTGACCCACGGCAGCCGCGTGAATTTCTCCGGCATCCTGTTTCGTTCCTTTTCCTACGGGGTGGCTCGCGAGACAGAGGTCATTGATTACGACGTCGTGCAGCGTTTGGCTGAGGAATGCCAACCGCGCATGATTGTGGTAGGCGCCAGCGCCTATCCTCGGACCCTAGACTTCCCTCGATTTCAGGTAATCGCGCAATCGGTGGGAGCGTACCTCCTGGTGGACATCGCGCACATCGCGGGTCTGATCGCGGCCGGGCTGCACCCGAGTCCTGTTCCGTACGCGGACTTCGTGACGACCACGACACACAAGACGTTACGTGGGCCGCGTGGCGGAATCATCATGTGCAAGGCGGAGCACGCGAAAGCCGTGGACAAGATCCTCTTCCCGGGCCTTCAGGGAGGCCCCCTGATGCATGTGATTGCCGCCAAAGCCGTGGCGCTCGCGGAGGCGCTTACGCCGGCGTTTCGGCGATATCAACATCAGGTGCTTGCCAATGCCCGTGCCCTGGCCTCAGGACTCGCCGAGCGAGGGGTTCGGGTGGTGTCCGGCGGGACGGACACGCACCTGATGCTCGTGAACCTCACCGCAACGGGGCTCACCGGGAAGGAGGCTGAGGCGGCTCTGGACGCAGCCGGTATCACGGTGAACAAGAATGCCGTGCCGTATGACGAGAAACCTCCGGCAGTGGCGAGCGGCATCCGGCTGGGCACACCGATCGTTTCAACGCGAGGCATGCGGGAACCGGAGATGGCCGAGATCGTGTCGCTCATGGACCAGGTGCTCCGACATCCCCGGGAGACGCGTACTCTCCGTACAGTCCGCAAGCAAGCGAAAGCTCTGTGCCAACGGTTCCCCATCTTTCACTCCTACGACGAGTCCTCCGCCTAACGAAGGATGGACGCAGGTGAAATGTCCGTTCTGCGACGAACTTGAGGATAAGGTAGTCGATTCACGGATGGCGAGGGAGGGTGGAGTTATCCGTCGTCGCCGCGAATGCCTTGCCTGCAAACGGCGGTACACCAGCTACGAGCGGATAGAAGAGAGCCTTCCCATAGTGGTCAAGAAAGACGGGCGCCGCGAGCCTTTCGATCGCCTCAAAATCGTCAGTGGCCTCAAGAAGGCGTGCGAGAAGCGGCCGATCAGTACCGCCACCATTGAGGCCGTTGCTGACCGGATCGAAAAACGCATCCAGGAAATGGGCGAAACCGAGGTCTCCAGCAGGACGGTCGGCGAGGAGGTCGTCCGGGAGCTGCACCAGTTGGACCAAGTCGCCTATGTCCGGTTCGCATCGGTCTACCGGGAGTTCAAGGACATCGATCAGTTCATGGACGAACTGAAGATCTTGGCTCGCGAACGGCAGGAGAAATAGTCGGCCTCGCGATCCGGCTATCCGACGTCAAGGCGTGCGAGCCCCGGGCCTGTCTCTTGAGGTGTCTTCAGCCCAACATGAGTTCAATGATGCGCGTGGGTGGAGCCAAGCGTGTGAAGGCAGCAGCAGTCCGGCGGAAGGACAGTGCGTCGGCGACGTATGTCGCGATCATCGGCGCCGGTCAGGGCGGGACCGCCTTGATGGAGATCTTTGCCACGGATCCCCTGGTTCGGATCGTAGGTGTGGCGGAAGTGAACCCCAAGGCCGTTGGCATGAAGCTGGCCAGGCGGCTGAATATTCCGGTCACGCGCGACTATCGCGAACTACTCGAAATGGAGCGGGCCGATTTGATCATCGATGTGACCGGCGACCCGGAAGTCGAGCAGGTCATGCAGGACTTTTATCGGATGGGTGTCACGGTGATCGGCGGGGCCAGCGCGAAGTTCATGTGGCAGCTCATTGAAGCACGGATCCGGGCCACGGCTGAGATCGAGAGGACGCTGACCAAGTACCAGACGCTGTACCGCCTCTATGTCAAGGAAGCCGGCTCCGCGGTGACGGAGGAGCGAACCAGAATCGCCTGTGAGATCCACGATGGGTTGGTTCAGAGCCTGGCTGGGCTGAACTTCAAGCTCGACCTCTGCGGAGAACTGATCCACAAGGATCCCCAAGCCTGCCTATCCACCCTGCGCGAGACCAAGGCCCAACTGAAGCTTGCCATTCAAGAAGCGCGACAGGTGATCGTTAATCTTCGCCCTGTCCACTACGATAAGATGGAGCTGGTCCCGGCGCTCGCGAATTATCTCAAGTCGTACGAGAGGCAGTATCAGGTGAAGACGGAATTTTCAGTTTCCGGTAGTGAGAGCAAGCTGTTTCCGAAAACAAAGATCTTTCTTTTTCGTATTGTGCAGGAGGCGCTCAGCAATGTGCAGGTGCACGCCCAGGCCGACCATGTGGCTGTCCAGCTCGTGATTGGCCGTGACATCCTGACCACGATGATCACGGATAACGGTGTTGGCTTCGACGTGGAGGGTATCTGGCGAAATCCTGAGAAGTGGGATCATTTTGGCCTGCGCGGCATCGTGGAACGCGCACGCTTGGTCGGCGGCGAGGCGAAAATCGAATCAAAGAAGGGTGGCGGCACTCGAATCACGATTGAGGTGCCACTTGTGAAAAAGAGGAGCGCGCGACATGGAGCGAATTAGGGTGCTGATTGCCGACGATCACCGGGTCGTGCGGGAAGGGTTGGCGGCTATCCTGAATACCAAGGAGAATATCGAGGTAGTCGGAGAAGCACAGAATGGGCAGGAAGCAGTCGAAAAAGCCCGGTCCCTCGTGCCTGACGTGATTCTGATGGACGTGAGCATGCCCCGAATGGGTGGAGTGGAGGCAACGCGCGTGATCAAGCGCGAATTGCCGCACATCGGCATTGTGGCGCTGACGATGTACGAGGAAGAACAGTATATTTTTGATCTGGTGCGCGCCGGGGCGACCGGGTATCTGCTGAAAGATACGGAGTCAGCCCAGATTGTGGCGGCGATTCAGTCGATCTATCGCGGCGAGTCGCTGATTCATCCGTCTGTTGCAAGTAAGATCCTGGCTGAGTTTTCTCTGATGGCGCAGGGGAAGGGGAAAAAGCGCGCGGGGGTGGAGCACGATCTGACCGAGCGTGAACTCACGGTCTTGCGGCTGGTTAAGGATGGCAAGACCAACAAGGAGGTCGCGAACAGCCTCGATCTGAGCGAGAAGACCGTGAAGAATCATGTCCGGAATATCTTTCACAAACTGCAGGTGTATGACCGCACGCAAGCCGCCATTTTAGCCATCCGGAAGGGGTTGATTGAACTGGAACCGCGCACATAATCGCTACGCGGAACGAGCTTCCTGCCAGTTTTTTTGAGATGCGCTTCTTGTTGGGTTCCATGCTCCTCTTGGAACCGTGACGAATCCTCGCCCTGAGGCAAGGAGTCAGAGGCGGGATGACCCCTTGTGCGGCGACCGGGCACTGTCTTATGGGCCCTGAGGAACACAGTTCATGAACTCCGGGGAGGCTTGCGGTAGGAAGGGCCGCATGAAACGGGCCACTCAGTACCAAGCACGAAGGTCGGACCACTGCCGAACAACCCTAAGTAAAAAAGCCACAGTTGTTCTCTTTTTACCACATCACGTTTCATCCCTGACGAATAAGCTCAATGAAATTAGGTAGTTCCAAGTCAAATTGGCTAAGAAGATTCTGGTATGTGTATTGCTACTATCTCGAGCGGACGAGAGTTATTCGTGCGCAAACAACTCACTATAGCGCGGCCCATCGAGTGCTCCGGCGTCGGCTTGCATTCCGGCCAGCCTGTCACCCTCACACTTCGCCCGGCCCCGCCGGGTACGGGTATCGTTTTTATCCGTCACGGTGAGGGTAAGCCTGTCTCCCTGAAGGCTTCCATCGCCAATCTGATGCCCAGTGAGCTTTGCACTGCGATTCATGTGAATGGGACGTCCGTGAGAACCGTCGAACACATGCTCGCCGCGTTGGTGGGCTTAGAGATTGACAATGTGTATGTGGATGTGGATGCGCCGGAAGTGCCAGTGATGGATGGGAGCGCTGGTCCATTCGTGCGCCTCATCAGGGAGGCCGGGATCGCTCCGCAGGAGCGAAGCCGGTCCTTCATAAAGATTGTGGAGCCCATTGAGGTGACGGACGGTGATCGACGTGTGGTCATTCAGCCGTCTGCTGGTTCCCGCATTACCTATTCGATCGAATATGACCATCCCCTTATTAAGAAGCAGACCTTTGTGTACGACTGCTCGGTCACGGCATTTGAGCAAGAGATTGCAGAGGCTCGAACCTTCGGATTCCTGAGTGAGGTGGAAGACCTCTGGGCGAGGGGATTGGGTAAAGGAGGGTCGCTGGAAAATACCATCGTCCTTTCAGAGCGGAACATTTTGAACAAGACTGGGCTCCGGTTCCAGGACGAGTTTGTCCGCCACAAAATCCTAGACCTGATCGGTGATCTGGCCCTGCTTGGTATGCCGTTCATCGGGCACTTGATCGCTGACCGATCTGGGCATGCGCTGCACACCAAACTAGTAGAGACGGTCCTTGGACGAACCGACAGTTGGATTCTCGTGAACGTCGATCACTCGTCTGCGGCTACAAATCCCCAGGTCGCACACCAAGCATTCGAAGGCTCCCCACGCCTTCCTCTGTCAGTACCCTCCGCGATTTGATCAGCCGCGTAGGGCTGATCGCCTGCGACTCGGTCTGCTTCCTCTTCAAACGAATCTCTCAATCCTGACGAGAGCAGAGTTGGTTTTTTCAAGAAGATGAGGGAGAAGAAAGGGCGCCGGGAGTAGGTGGCCCTACCCCCGGCGTTGGATTTGGGGTGGGAAGTTATCTCTTCTTTTTCTTCGCCTTGGAAGCTTTCTTTGTTGCCAAAGGGCTCACCTCCTCTCCTGATCTGGAATGTTAGTGTAACGCGACATCGATCACACCGCTTCCGTCAACGACACTTCCACAGCTTCAAAGGTGTTGGGCCCCACTTTCCTGAAGCGTTTGTCCCGTTTCAGTGAGGTCGCAACCGAGGTGAGGGGCGTTTTGCCTTTAATCTGCATGCCCCCTTCCACGAGGCGCTGAAAGAGCTCCTTCGCGTGCATGGCCCGACGCGCCTCTCGCAGGATCTGGTTTGCAGCCTCGGGAACACTCATGCTCACGTATTTCGTGCGGCCGAGGAGGATTTCTCTCGACTGATCTGTGACGTCTGTGACCGGAAGGGGGCGGGTTCCCTTTTCGTCGGTGATGATCTGGCTGGAAAGGCTGGCAAGCTTGGCTTTGTCGGCTTCGACGCGATACAGGGTCTCCGCGAGTTCCAGATACTTTTTGATCGTGACGATTTCTTCTTCTACGCGTCGTCGTTTTTTCTCCATGTCCTGCAGGCGGTTCCTGTACGCACTGATGCGCTGCTCAAGCCCCACCAGGATGTCTTTGAGTTCTTCCACAAGCAAGTCCTCTTGCGAGCATGCTTGCTTAGTAGCATAGCATCAGAGCGTTGTCAAATATAAAATTCCTAGATGCCGCTTATATGGGATGCTCAGCCTCAAGCATACGATCCATGGCTCCACAGCGATGGTTCTCAAAGGCTTGAATGGAGACAGCTTGAATAAACAGTCTACACTGGGTCGTGAAGGATCCTTCGGAGGGCCGTCGTAGCCCCTCCCCTCGTACGAAGATGGCCGGACTTCAACCTAGCCCACATGATTCATGAACACTTCTGCTGTTCACCCGTTGCATCTCACAGAGCAACGGGTGGAACGCGACGAACCGTCATGAATAATGTGGGCTGGGTGTGAAAAAACCACGCTCCTGCATTTTCTGCGTTGGAGAGCTCACGCTCGAAAGGAAGGGATGTTTGTGGTACAGTCCGACCGACGGTGTGGTTTGGATTCTGCGAGTCTTTCTTCTCTTTGTGGCGTGCACGCGTCACGCACCATATGGGTGCATCCCGCGGCTTTTCTTCTTGTAAGGAGGGACGAATGAAGATGGTGAGTCAGTTTACGTTGGTCATAGTCATTGCCCTTGTGACGGCTGCATGCGCTACTCCCCATCGAATGAGGGCGCACCACGCTGACGAAATGCGGTTCTCGGCCGAGAAGAGGGTCAAGCAGGTTGTGGAGGTTGTAGAGCAGGCCATTCAGGACCCGGAGAAAGTGAAGCGAATCAAGGCGCGATTGTCGGACATCGCCGAAGAGGTGCGGCACTCGTATAAAACCACTCGCGCGTATCATCGCGGGCTCTACGAGCTCAACACAAATTACGAGGCGACTCCTGAGGACTTCACGAGAATCCTCGACGAGCTCAACGCCAACAGGATGCGGACAGGGGCCAGGATCCTGAGAATGCGGTTCGACATCAAAGAAATGCTGACGGCTCAGGAATGGGCAGTGTTGAACGAGGGGTTCAAGGCGCTGCGCAGCCGGTACCAACACCGGGGAAGGGGTGCGCACGGGAAGGCTGATGGGTATTGAGTGAGCGCCGCGGAGTGAGGCACTTACGGGATTCCCTTGAGGCTCGGGGTGAAGTTCAGGAACAAGAGGTCCGCCTCGGATCCATTGAGATCGAGGGCAGTCAGTGAGGCATGGTCGATTCGCATGTGGCGAGCGAGCTGAAGGTCAATGTGAAGGTAGTGCCCCAGGATGGCTCGCACGACGTCGGCGTGGGAGACGACAATCAGCGAACCGGCCCCCTCGTCGGAGCAGGCCTGCGCGACGGCTGCTGTGGCGCGTCGCTGTACCTCATGGAGCGTTTCCCCGCCTGGCGGGCGAGCCACCTGGGGGTGGGCATAAAAATCCAAGCGGGCGGTCTCCTCCGCCAGGTCCTTCCAATACAGACCCTCCCACTGTCCGACCCGAACTTCAGTCAGACCATTGTCCACGGTGACCGGTACGTCAAGGGCCGCCACGAGGATCTCCGCCGTTTGTCGCGCCCGGACTACCGGACTCGTGTAGAGTCCGCGAACTGAACGGGTCGTGAGAAACTTCGCCAACTGGTTCACTTGTTCCCGGCCGTTCGCATTCAGCGGGACCGGTCGTTCGCCCATGATCTGGCCGCTCCGGTTCCAATCCGTCTCTCCGTGTCTGACCAGAAGCACAGTCGGCATGCTATACCGCGCGCTCGCTTACCTGTCGGGAAGCGCTGCCTCTGTGGGTTTGGTCACCAGGTACATGCGCGACCAGGTTTGAGCGCCATCGGTGGTCCGATATAACCCGCTGCCGTTGGTTCCGGCAAACAGCGTCTGTGGATCGTGAGGGCTCAACACGATGCTGCGGATATTCAAGGTTTCCAGACCTACATTCATCTCCTTCCAGGTCTGCCCGCCATCCAGGCTCTTCTGAACACCCTGGCGACCTCCCGCATAGACGATGCTGGGCTCGGTCGGATCGATGACGAGGCTGCTCACATACTGATCACTAAGGAACTGCCCGATACGGGCCCAGGACTCACCCCGGTCGGTCGTCTTAAACAGGCCCTTGGTGGTGCCCGCATAAACGGTGTCGGTGTGCTGGGGATCAATAACGATGGTGTTGATGCCAAGCGCCATGGCGGCTTCCAGAATCTCGGGAGGGATCAACCCGTTATTGATCTTTTCCCAGGTCTCCGTGCCGTCCGTACTCCGATAGACTCCGCCGGTGGTCCCCGCATAGAAGACGTGCGGCCGTTTCGGGTCCTGAGCAATCGTCACGACATAGTGCACTTCCTTCATGCCGGCCTTGCGTTCATGCCACAGCCGGCCGCCGTTCGTCGTGCGAAAGACCCCGACCGTGGTGGCAGCATAGAGCGTCTCGCTGTCACGGAGGTCAAACACGATTTGGTTGACGACCGAAATGTGCTCCTTCAACCCGGCATTATATGGCATCCACCGCTGGCCACCGTCTGGGCTCCTATAGACGGCGTCACCCATGGTACCGGCGTACACCGTCGCCGGATGCGCAGGATCCACGGCCAGTGTGAGAACCCGGAAGGAACTGAGATCGGTCGCTCTGCGTTCCCAGGACACGCCGCCGTCACGCGTCTTGTAGACCGATTCATTGGTGGCCACATACATAATCCTCGGTTTCGTGGGGTGCAAGGCGATCCACACGATCGTGTCGCTCTGTTTGCCGCAGGCAGGCAGCGTGAGCAAGCATCCGAACATGACCACTCGTAGTCCATGTCCAAGGACGTCACTCAGTTCGAAAGTCTTGTGGCAAGGGCCAGCGAATAAGTCCTTCAAGGCAGACAACAGTTCCGTGACCGCCTGTCCTGGCCAGCTGGGTATCAGCATTCCCGGAGGACAGACCTAAGCATAGGCCGAAATGGGAGTCAAGGTCTCGGGTGCTTCTCGGCCGAACTCGTCCGAGGGTGTGCGCTCAAGGGCTGAGCGTATCCCGTGAGTTCCACGTAGCCATGACCTGCCACTGGCGCGTCTTGGAATGTTCCGGTCGCCAGGACAGCTCCTTCCCAGTAAGTCACCTGAGTACTGCGTCGTGTGACGAGTTCTTGATCCGCGAGCTGAGGCGTCACAATCAGGTGGAGCTTCTGTGCGGGCACGGCTATTCGCCATCGGCTTGGATATCGCGCCCCGCTCCCGTGGCTGGTCCAGTAATCCAGGACTTCGACTTGCACGTCAGAGGACTTCAGATGCGCTGTGCGCCCATCGGGGAAGCTCACCGTGCCGCTCGATGCCGGATCAGTGGTCCCATCACCCCGACGGAGGCGGTACAGCATCACCTCGGTCCTGTTGTCGAGTTGAATACTGAACCAATCCCATCCAACCAGCTTGTCACTGAGATCACCAGAGCCGAATTCGTGATCCATCCAGCTTGTGCCGCGGACGGCAAATTCCTCGCGGCCGACCGACAGCGTTCCTGTGGTGGCCATCCGCGATAAGGAATAGTAATGAGAAGCCTCTTCCGGCGCCTCCCCCTTACGACTGACACCACCTGTTCCGTGTATGACAGGAGTCTTCTCCGGGCGCAGGAACAGGTCAATGCTGAAATCCGCCGCCGACGCGTTCAGATGATGCGGTGCGTGAGTGGGGGATGAGGCCTCAGCGAACCACCGATCAATCCAGACGCGTAGGCGCCCGGTCTCAGCGCCAGCCTTGCCAATGCCCGCCCGACTGACCTTCTCCGCAAAATGAAATCGGGCGTTGTCAAGATCCGAGAGCGCGAAATGGGCGAGGTAGAGGTGTCGGATGGCCCAGCGAGATGGATTCGATCTGACTTCCTCCTGAGCCATTGCTCTTCGGAAGAAGGTTAACTGATAGCCGAACCGTCGGCCCTCGGGCGTCAGGAGATGGCCGGTGTAATACCACCACTCGGTGCGGAACTCGTCGTGGGATCCGTGGTCACGAGGAAAGAGATAGCGATAACCGGCCACGGCTTGTCGGAATCCTGACGCGGGGGAGACGCCGGGCTCGCCAGCGTTCAAAAGGACTGGCAAGAGGACAGTGCAGAGGCAGCAGAGCCAGACTCCACTGACCCATCTGCCTTGAGAGCGATGCGGAGATTCCACGGGTCGTACACTCTACGCGTTGGGCAATAGGATGTTGCGAACTCGTCCCCTGCCTGTCCAGTCCAGGTTTATAGCACGAGAGATACTGACGTGCCAATCACCTGTGCTGGAGAGGGTTTTGTGAGGATGACGCAGTGATGTAACTTCCTTCGCTCAGGTTGACAAGTTGTCAGACCTTCGGCTATCGTGAGATATGCAAGTTGAGCGTGACCGATCTGCTCGCAATCCTGAGCCGACCTTTCGAGTTCCTGAGTACATTCCGATCTTCCCGCTTCCCAACGTCGTGTTCTTCCCAAGGGCCTCTTTGCCCTTGCATATCTTTGAGCCACGCTACCGTGAGATGTGCGCCGATGCCAACGCCAGCGGACAGTGCATCGGCATGGCTCTGCTCAAGGAGGGTTGGGAGCAGGATTATTACGGCAATCCGCCGATCTTTGCGGTGGGTTGCGTCGGGCGCCTCGTCGGCGTCCACCGCTTACCAGATGGCCGATTGAATATCGTGCTGCAGGGCCTGCAGCGCTACGACATCCAAGAACAATTGTATGGGAAAAGCTACCGTCAGGCTCGGATTACGCTCAAGCCGAGCGGAGCCGGCGGCGTCCTCGAGCCGTCGGTCAAGTCCGAGCTCGTTCGACTCCTGACTCAATATCTGCGCGCACGTGAGGTGGGCGACCAATGGCGTGAGTTCTGCCGTCCGGACGTCGAAGATGAAATCCTCGTGAATAATCTCTCCGCCTACCTCGACTTCACCCCCCTTGAGAAGCAGTTTCTGCTTGAGGCAGAGAGCCTTTTGCAACAAGCCCGTCGCCTCAGCGATTTGATCCAGTTCAAGATACATGAATGGGGGGGAGCAAGAGGTTTGGGGTAATGGGTCGGACTGTCGCGATTGAAACGCTCAAGCTGGCGAAGGCCTTTGGCGATGTGAAAGCCATTGAACATCTCTCCTTTCAGGTGTGGGAGGGTGAAATCTTTGGACTCTTGGGGCCCAATGGGGCCGGGAAGAGCACGACGCTGCGGATTCTTCTCACGCTCCTGCGCCCCACCGCAGGCCATGCGACCGTGTTTGGGCATGACGTTGTTCAAGAGCCCGATCGGGTCCGCCGGCTAATCGGGTACGTCCCCCAGGAGCGCGCCATCGATCGCTTCCTCACGGGCCGCGAACATCTGCTGCTGCTTGGCAGCCTCTACCACCTGCCCAAAGACGAAACCCTCCGCCGGATTCGGGAAATCCTCAAGTTAGTGGATCTGGAAGACCGAGCGGACCATCTTGCCAAAACGTATTCGGGTGGCATGAAACGTAAGCTGGATCTTGCCTGCGGGTTGTTGCCAAACCCGAAGGTCCTGTTCCTGGACGAGCCGACCCTCGGATTGGATGTGCAGAGCCGACTGCGGATCTGGGACTATATCCGTCGCCTCAAAGAGCGTGGGATCACTGTTGTGATGACCACCAATTACCTCGACGAAGCTGACCACCTGTGCGACCGCTTGGCCATCATCGATGGCGGTCGCATCATGGCACTAGGCTCGCCGGCTGAGCTCAAAGCTGGACTGGGTGGTGATGTCGTGTCGTTGACCGTCGGAGCCGCTGACATGGATCGCGTCGAGTCGTTGGCGAAGTCACTGAAGGCTGTGCCCTCTATCCGAGCGATCAGCACCAAACCGAGCGGCATAGATATTCGCGTCGAATCGCCTGAGAAAGCCTTGCCGGCGATTCTAGACGCGGCGAACCAGCAGGCTTGCCGGCTGGAATTCATCGAGTACCACCGGCCTCGACTGGAGGATGTGTTCATCGCTCAGACCGGTCATGCGATACGCGAAGAGTTCCCGAGTGGTGAATAAGGGTTTCTGAATGGCGCGGGCCCAGGAATTGGCTATGCGAGACTATGTTCAAGAGGTAAGCGCGTTGACGATGCGGTGGGTGCACCGGCTTCGACGCGAGAAGTTCAGTATGCTGTTTACCCTCGTGCAGCCGATGCTGTTCTGGCTGATTTTCTTCGGGAGCCTCTTCCAGCGTGCCGCCAACTCCGAGGTGATGCAAGCCCCCAACTACATGAGTTTCCTGGCCGCCGGTGTGGTGGTGATGACGGTGCTCAACAACGGATTGTCGGGCGGAGTCGATCTCTTGTTCGACAAAGAAAACGGGTTCCTGGAGCGCCTCTTAGCCACGCCCATCCATCGATCTTCGGTGATTATCAGTCGGTTCATCTTCGTGATGACGATCACATCCCTGCAGATCCTAGTCATTCTCACCGTGGCCTATTTCTTCGGAGTGCATCCGGCCACCGGCCTCCTCGGGATCGCGGTCGTGCTCCTCATCGGCATGTTGTTCGGCATCGGGCTGACCGCGCTTTCGATGGCGATGGCCTTCACCGTCAAGAGCCACGGCGACTTCTTCTCCGTCCTCGGGTTTCTGTCTCTGCCATTGATTTTTCTCAGTTCCGCGCTCGTCCCGCTCTCGGCGATGCCGACATGGATGAGTATGCTAGCCCGATTTAATCCCATGACCTGGACCATCGATGCAGTCCGCCCGCTGATCCTGTCGGGCTGGAGCCAGGCACTTCCGCGGATTGGCATGGTGGTGATGCTGCTGCTGGTCTTTGACGCGCTGTGCCTGTACGGCAGTACCCGTGCTTTCCGTCGAGCGATCGGGTAAACGGAACGCTGTGCGCGTACGGCAGCGTGCAGGGTGAGATCAGGGCATACGGTCGAAAGGTGGATGATGGCATCGGCGAGTGACACCCAAATCAAGGCGCTCATCCGGCTGCTCTCAGATGACAATGAACGCATTGCGAAAACGATCGGTGCCGAGCTGATCGCGATCGGAGATTCGGCTCTGCCGTTGCTGCTGGAGGCGGAGATCGAACAGCCGGAGATGGCAAAACGGATCGAGTGCGTCCTTGATGAGATTCGAGGAGGGCGATTGGAGACCGAACTTCGTGGCCTCGTCACCCGTCCTGCGGACGAGGTCGATTTAGAGAGCGGCGCATTTCTGATCGCGCGGTATGCCTACCCTAACCTCGATGCGCAGGCGTATGCGCGCAAACTCGACGATATGGCCAACGAGGTCCGTGATCGGTTGGGGCATCGTGTCTCCGGCGAAGAATCCGTTAAGGCGCTTGGACGATATCTCTTCACTGAACAAGAATTCCGGGGCAACACCAAGAACTATTATGATGCTGAGAACACCTACCTGAACCGTGTGCTGGATCGTCGTCTGGGCATCCCGATCAGCCTTTCAATTATGTATCTCCTGATCGCGCGGCGTCTCGGGCTTCCCATGTACGGCGTCGGGATGCCCGGTCATTTTCTGGTCGAGTTCGACTCCGATCGCTATAAGGTGTATGTGGACTGCTTCAATGCGGGCGCGTTGCTATCCCAACGGGATTGCGTGCGATTCCTCATGCAGGCTGGGTATGGGTATGAGGATAAATATTTGCGTCGAAGCTCGAATCGGGCGGTTCTGATGCGGGCAGTGAAAAACCTCCTAGCCATTTACAACAAGACAGGCGATACCGTGAGGGGAGGCCGATTGAATCGCTTCATCGAGATCCTGGAGAAGAGTGAATCCCACGACGAGTCCTAGCCCCGAGAGCCGCTAGAGGGAGAGCTTCAGCAAATCCCTTCCTAGACTGATCCTGCCCCGGAAGCGCCGTCCTGCCTGGTTTTTCACGTTGTGTCGGTCGGCGATCGGATAGAAGTGAGACAGGATGAGGTGCTTCACGCCGGCCTCGTGAGCCACACGCCCGCAGTCCTCTGCGTGCATGTGCCCTGGCCCCGGCCGGTTGGCGGGGAATGAGCAATCCAACACCGCCACATCCGCGTCGCGGCAGAGGTGGAGCAGGCTCGTGCAATACTGCGCATCCCCCGAATAGGCGAGTGATCGCCCGGCGTACTCGAGGCGATACCCGAGGCAGTGCAGTCGCGGGCTGTGCTCAACCGATCGGGGCGTGATTCGGGTGCGTCCGAGCCAGAAACTGTGGTCGGACACTTCGCGCAATGACACACGGAATGCGGCGGACTTAAATCCAGGAAATGTGTTCAGGATCGCATTGAACAGACGTTTGGTGCCACGGGGGCCGATCAGGGTCAGATCCTCGCGAGTGCCGATGAACTTGGAATAGTACACGGCGTCGAAGAAAAACGTAATGAAGTCTGAGAAGTGGTCGGCGTGGAAGTGTGAAAACAGGATGTACCGAATCGCATGGCGGTTGATCCCGGTCTTGATCAGGTTTGCGAGTGTCCGTGGCCCGAAGTCCAGCAGGATCGGCTGGTCCGTTCGGACGAGATAGCCAGCCGCTGCGCGTGAAGGATGGACGTTCGTGCCGGAGCCGAGAATGGTCAGACGCATGATTTCCGATTTCTGTCAAAACGGACAGCGGTGGACCCTACAGCGCATTCCCTTTGTCAGTGAGCCGGACGGTGATGCACCGACGGTCGCCACGCAGGGTGGACCGCTGGATGAGGCCCTTGGCCGCTAGCCTATCCGGCACTCCGGTCAGGGTGCCTTGGGTCACCAGCGTTGCAGCGGACAGCTGTACGCAGGTCCTTCCCTCGGTATCGCCCAGCGTCGCGATGACATCGAATTGGCACCGCGTCAGACGCATCGACCGGATGTGCCGACTGGCCCTCCCGTCAGCACGCGAGAGAGGACTTCACCAGGGGACGCAGGACCCTCAAATAGGGATCATCTTGAACATCCAGTGTCTCCATGCCCGGCGCACCATAGTACTGGTTAGGAGGGGTGTCAAGGAACGCAGAGAGCAAGCGGGTCCTCGCAAGGGAGCCTCGCCCCTCCGTTGACGCAGTCGGCGCTGGCACCTATGATGCCCTCGATCATGACTCGCTCGCAAGCTGGTCCGGTCAATCTCACGCTTGTGCTCCTCCTCATCGGCTTGGTTGTAGCCGGGGTCTGGATTTGGAAACGCGTTCCTCTCGATACGCAGGACTACATCATCGAACAGGCGATCCCCCTTGGTGTGCTGGTTCTGGGCGTCGGTGCACTCGCCTGGAAAGCCGCCAGCAAGCTCCGTCATCGGAAGACCGTGCGGCTGAAGCGAGAACGCCTCATTGCCTGCTTTGAGCGTGAACAATCGCCTGAGAAGCGTCTGGACTTAGCCTTTACCCTGATCGAGCTCAATCTCTACCGGCAGGAGGGCCTGGAACAGGTCACCCCCGCGATGGTGGCCCTGTTCTCCACCACGTTGCGCACCGCGTTGGGTGATAAGCAGCATCGGCTGCGGGGCATGGTGGCGAGCCATTTAGGCGTGCTCCAGGAGAGAAGTGCAATCCCGCTCCTGCTCAAGGCGCTGGAGGATGACCACGCCTATGTCCGTGGGTGTGCTGCGCTGGGTTTGGGTCGGGTTCGGGCTGTCGAGGCGACAAGCAAGCTCCGAGAAGTGATGCAGGAGGACTGGGACCAAACGGTGCGGAGCCGGGCGCGCGAGGCGCTGGAGCGCATGGAATGATCCGGGGCTGACCTCACGCTGGGTGTGGGTTATCG
Organism: Nitrospirota bacterium; assembly: GCA_022545705.1. Classification (GTDB taxonomy): domain Bacteria; phylum Nitrospirota; class Nitrospiria; order Nitrospirales; family Nitrospiraceae; genus JACZQN01. Next base: position 17,867 of record JACZQN010000008.1, read on the forward strand.
CGCGGGCGGTCGGCGATCCAGTCGATGACCACGATCTCTGGCGCGCAGCGCCACCGGATCGGGAGAATAGACCAACCCAGGCCGCGGTTCACGTAGAGACGGAATCCTTTGTGGTGAGAGAGACCGCTGACCCGCCCGTGGCAGCCGTAGGGTAGCCAGAACGGCCGGATGTAGGGTATCCGCCACTGTCCTCCGTGACTGTGTCCACATAACACCAGATCGACGGCGTGGGCCTCGCCGAGGTAGTCGATCACATTAGGGGCATGCGCCAGCAGGATCGTGAAACGGCCATCCGGCTTTGACGGGATGCAACGGAGATCAGCACGATGCAGGCAGGGGTCGTCGACGCCGACAATGGCCAATTCGCCTGATCCGGCAGGCACGAACACGGCTTGATTCATCAACAGGTGGATCTTGTGACGATCTGCCATCTCGCTAAACAAATGCACCGGAACGCCGCTGAAATGATCGTGGTTGCCCAACGTCAGGTAAACCGGGGCCAACTCGCGCAGAGCTGACAGAAATCGGAACACATGCGGGAGTCCATCCGGGACGTTCAGCAAGTCTCCGGTGACGAAAATCCAGTCCGGCCGCATGGCGGCGATGCACGTCAGGGCCACGTCATGGCGAGGCTGATACCGATCTAGATGCAAGTCACTCAAATGGACCGCCCGTTTGCCTACAAGCGGGCCATGGGGGCACTCGATCTGTGAGATCTCTGGCCGCGAAAGGCCGTACTCCCATTGCGGGAATCGGGTGAAGAAGCGTTGCACGGGGGAGGAGAGTCGATGAACCAGAAACAGCTGACCCTTGCGGTACCAGGGCAAGGGGTGACGAATCATCCGGCGATCCTTCGGAGAGCGGTCAGGTCTTGACGTGTCAGGCGGTACCCTTTCTCGTACAGTGTGCCCATCCCGTTCATGACGCTCTCGGCACTTGAGCCTCCGCGGGCCGCGTCGAACTTCGTTGTAAGCGCAGCTAAATGCAGAGCCTGAGGGAGCAGGCTGTTGAATGGAACGTGCAGCGACTCCAGCATGTCGCGCAGCTCGGCGCCGCTGTAAAGTTCATCATCGTTGCGGTCTCCCACGAGGGCAAATTGGTAGAACGTGAGGCTGACCGAAAGTGAGGATTGCGAACGGCTGAAATCCTCGCGTGCTCCTTCGAGCCCTTGAGGATAACGAGTCCGGCATTCGGATGGCTGAAGCGCCCGGTGTTGCGTGAAGTCGAGCGGACGAAGGGAGGCCCTGTCGGCGCGCGGGAGGCGCTGCTCCTGCCGGTGTCGCTTGTAGAACCATTCGGTACAGGTCTGTGCGCCCAGGAAGGTTCGCTTGTCGGCTTCGATTTGCTGCTCGATGTGAGCGGTGAAGGCTCTGAACACATCCTCCGACTGGGCGCCCAGGTTGACAGGCGCACCGATCCCCCACCACACTGCGAGCAGGACCAGGGTCTGCTGGGTTTTGCGTGCCACCCAGGATGGGGAACGCGTGGATCTTCTCATCGGCGAGACGGTCTCCGAACTGGGTTGACTGAAGTATAACATGCGATGCGTGACATGTAATACGGAATCGCTCATGTGTGAACACTCATGCGGCCTGTCCACCGAGTTCCTACATTCTCCATGACGAAAGGCTTGCCCTATCTGACCGAAGCAGTACCCGGTATCCGGGGAGCGGTCCGAGCCGCGCCGGAGGACTTTCGGGTTGAAGAGCTGCCTCTCTATCACCCATGCGGGGAAGGGGAGCACCTTTATCTCGCTGTTACGAAGCGCGGCTTGGCCACGCCCCAGATGGTAAAACGTTTCGCGTCTACGCTTGGGGTGAAGGCCCGGGCCATTGGGGTCGCCGGGCTCAAGGATGCCAGAGCGGTGACGACGCAGATGGTCTCCGTCCAAGGTGTGTCCGCCGAAGACATCGCGCGGTTGCGCCTCGATGAGCAGGTACAGGCGATCCAGGTACTCGGGCGGCACCGGAATCGGCTGCGGACAGGTCACCATGCGGGGAATGTGTTTCGAGTTGTGGTCCGCGGCGTCAGGCCCTGCGCCCAAGAGTCGGTTCCCTTCATCCTCGAGGAGCTGTCCCGCAGGGGAGTCCCGAATTTTTTTGGACCGCAACGGCAGGGACGTCGGGGGCAGAACCATGTGATCGGCGCAGCGCTCCTCCAAGACGCGCCGCGCCGCGCGAAACTGGCCAGGAACGAGCGCTCGTGGTACGTGCACGCCTACCAGTCCTTTCTCTTCAATCAGATGTTGGTTGAGCGGATCGATCGGATTGACCGGGTGCTGGTTGGAGACTGGGCGATGAAGCACGAGAACGGAGCCTGCTTTAAAGTCGAAGATGAAGCCGCGGAGCAGCCGCGGGCGTCGGCTTTTGAGATCAGCCCCACTGGATTGCTGTTCGGATCTCGGGCGCAGTTGGCCTCCGGTGAGCCGGGGGCACTCGAACGAGCGGTCCTGGTCAAGTGGGGAGCTGCTCCGGAAGCCTTGCGTCAGGGTGCGGCCGCATGTGGCATCCGTGGCGAGCGTCGGGCACTGCGGGTGCCATTGCGCGGTCTGGACTGGTCTCTGGAAGGTGACACGCTGACCCTCTCCTTCACGCTCCCGCCCGGTGGGTATGCGACAAGCCTGCTACGTGAACTCATGAAGACGGACGTGAGCGGACCTGAAGGGTGAACCGTGTGGCGAGAGGCGAAAAGGCGGGAGTGCGTGATATGATACAGAAAGGCTAGAGGCAAGGGGCAAGAGGCGAAATCCTCTCGCCCCTCGCCCCTTGCCTTTCGCCTCTCGCCTCTCACAGAGTGAGAGCAATGGCGCAGGTACAGGAAACAGTCGTCCTCGACGGCCATATCATCGACTCACTCATTCTGGCCAAGGTTCTGGACACCATCCTCATGATGGGTGGGGCCTTTGATCTACGCGAGGTACATATTGGCACGACCCGTGATGAGCCCTCACGTGCCACGATTGTCGTGCGGGCGGCATCTCCTGGTTTGTTGCAGGAGATTCTTGAAGCGATCCAGCCGCATGGGGCCGGGGTCGAGCGCGAATCAGACTGCGCGGTCGAACCAGTGCCAGCTGACGGCGTCTTCCCCGAGGGCTTCTACGCCACGACCCATTTGCCCACGCAAGTTCGCCAGCGAGGACGCTGGATCGAAGTCGAGGGCATCGAGATGGATGTGGGAATCCGGCTCGATCAACAGTTCTCGGTCGCCAGGACGGTGCCGATGGGAGACGTGCGTCGGGGTGACCTGATCGTCACCGGCCGGGAGGGCGTCCGCGTGCAGCCGCTCGAACGACCACGGGAATGCGATGTCTTCGGCTTTATGGAGGCTCAGGTCTCATCCGAGCGCCCCCATGGCCATATCATCGCGGATGTCGCGCGTCGCATGCGGATGCTCCGCGAGAGTCGGGAAGAAGGTCATTCAGACGGTACGGTGCTGCTCGCGGGCGGACCGGCAATCGTTCACGCAGGTGGCCGGGAAGCGCTCGCCTGGCTGATCGAGTCCGGCTTCATCCACGTGCTGTTCTGCGGCAACGCGTTGGCGGCCCATGACATGGAAGCGAACCTCTTTGGGACGTCGCTTGGGTACGGATTGACCGCGGGCCGGGCCGTGCCGCACGGCCACGAGCATCACCTCCGGACGATCAACCGGATCCGCGCGATCGGCAGTATTGAGCGGGCGGTGGAATCAGGGGTCGTGACCGGAGGGATTATGGCCGCGTGCGTGCGACGCGGTGTCCGCGTGGTGATGGCCGGGACGATTCGAGATGATGGCCCGCTGCCCGGCGTCATCACGGATTCGGTGGAGGCCCAAGCCGCGATGCGCGCGGCGCTTCCGGGCGTGGCACTGGCGCTCTTGGTTGCGTCCACCCTGCATGCGGTGGCGACCGGCAATCTGCTTCCGGCCACGGTGCCGACGGTGTGTGTGGATGTGAATCCAGCCGTGCCGACCAAGCTCTCCGATCGAGGAAGCTTTCAGGCGGTGGGGCTGGTGATGGATGCGGCTTCGTTCTTGCGCGAGCTCGCACGCGAGCTGGGGTGGAAGGGATGAGCCGATTGCTGGTCTGTCCCCCGGAGTATTTCCAAGTGGAGTATGAGATCAATCCCTGGATGCGTCTCTCGAACGAGGTCAATCGAGAGCGGGCCCGCGACCAGTGGTATGGGCTGATGCGGGTCCTGGAGCAGCAAGTCGGCGCCTTGTTAGAGCGCATGCAGCCGGTGCCGGGGCTCCCGGACATGGTGTTTACCGCGAACGCGGGCGCCGTGGTCGGGAGCCGGGCAGTACCCAGCAGGTTCCGGCATCCCGAACGACGGCGCGAAGAGGCCTCGTTCGAGGCATGGTTTCGGGACCATGGGTACGAGGTCGCAATGCTTGAGGAGGGCCAGTATTTCGAGGGCGCGGGTGACCTGCTCGGTTTTCCAGACGCCTGGTTCGGGGGGTATCGGCAACGGACCGACATCCGGGCCTATACCCGCCTGAGTGAGATCTTCAAACACGAGATCATTCCGGTCGAACTGGTGGATACTCGCTTCTACCACTTGGATACCTGCTTCTGTCCCTTGAGCAGCGGAGAACTCCTCTACTATCCACCTGCCTTTGACCCCTATGGCCAGACCGTCATCGCCGAGCGGATCGCTGAGCATCGGCGGCTCGTGGTGCCTCAACCAGACGCCCTCCGGTTCGCCTGCAACGCTGTCTGTGTCGGGAAGCATGTGGTCCTGCCGGCGGGCTGTCACGACACGGTGAAGCTCCTGGAAGCCCGAGGGTATGAGACGCACCCGCTTCCCCTCGATGAGTTCATGAAAGCGGGCGGATCAGCGAAGTGCCTCACGCTTGCCCTCGACTGAGGCGCTTATTGGTCGCTATAGGCAGTCGTCAATGGTCGTTGGTCAATGGTCAGGGGGTATTGGCCATGGACGATTGGCTATGGAGCGGAATCTCCGGTCTGGCCCTGAGCCCTGTGCCTCACGCCTCACCATTGACTCATGACTGTTGACCGTTGATGTGTTACCCCTTTTTCCTGAGGATCCACGACAGGTAAAACCCGCCGATGGCAATGGTGGTGAGCTCAATTGTCAGGAGGAGCCGGCTGATGATCCCTTGTTGCTCCCCTCCATTCACGTCGGTGTTGGGGGGACTGAGAATGAAGTGAAATCCCAGGAATTCCGGTGGCCGCTCTGGCGGGGTTTCCCACGGCGGGAACAAGACCGCGAGAATCAACAACGCGACCATCCAATAGAGGGCCGGCATATTCATGTCCTCCGGGTCCAATCTGGAAGAAGCGGGGGGCTGGGCGCGTGGGGGTGACGTGGCAGGACTCCCGCACTGCGTACAGAAATGACTGCCCTCAGGTAGACTATGACCGCAGGCAGCGCAATTGTTCATCGGCTTGTTCCATGTACCTAGGGCACCTCGGAGGCATGGTTGCTTTCTACAGGAAGGTGTGTGTGGAAGGAAGCATGGCGGCGAAGCCTGCGGTGCGGGGGTTCATTGACACCGCTCGAGGGCCGTTTCATAATCCGGTCCGCGGTGGACCGACCCCACGGCTGAGGCTCGGGGGAGATCCTTCAGATTGCAGAGTACCATGAAAGGAACAGGCTCATGGCGGAGGCTCGAAACACGCCGGTGAAGGCCGCGGTGATCGGAGCAGGGGCCTGGGGGACAACGCTGGCGCGCCTGCTGGCCCAGCAGGGCTTCAGCGTGAGGATCTGGGCGTATGAGCATGAGGTGGTGGACGCGATCCGTGTCAAGCATGAGAACACGCGATTTCTCCCCGGCGTCTGTCTACCTGAGACACTCGCTGCGACGGGGTCACTCGAGCAGGCGGTTGATCAAGTATCCTTGATCGTCTTCGCAGTGCCGTCACATGCCGCGCGGTCTGTGCTGCAGCAACTGGCACCTCTTCTGACGGGCCACACCCCGCTGATCAGCGTGACGAAAGGGATTGAGGAAGACACGCTTCTGTTAATGGCCCAGGTGATGCAGGAGACATTGCTCCCCGCCATGCATGCCTCGATCACGGTCCTCTCGGGGCCGAGCTTCGCCGCTGAAGTTTGCAAGGGGCTGCCGACAGCGGTGACGCTCGCCGGCGAAGACGCAGAACTTGTGCGGAAGCTGCAGAGCTGGTTGATGACGCCAGCGTTTCGAGTCTATGCGGCGACTGATCTGATCGGAGTACAGTTGGGTGGCGCGCTGAAAAATGTGATGGCGATCGCCGCTGGTATCGTGGATGGCTTGGGGCTCGGACACAATGCCAGAGCGGCGTTGGTCACACGGGGGCTGTCTGAGATGATCCGACTGGGGACAGCCATGGGCGCAGATCCGCGGACCTTTTATGGGCTCTCCGGGGTCGGCGACCTGGTGCTCACCTGTACCGGCACTCTGAGCCGGAACCATGCCGTGGGTGTCCGGCTGGGGCAAGGAGAAAGCCTCGAGCGTATCTTAGCGGATTTTCACGCCGTGGCTGAGGGAGTGCGGACGGCGCGTGCGGCGTGGGGGTTGGCCGATAAGCTCCACGTAGAGATGCCAATTGCCCATGAGGTCTGCCAGGTGCTGTTTGAAGGAAAGCTGTCTCAGCAATCTGTGGCTGACCTGATGGAGCGCGCCGCAAAGGATGAAATAGGAACCTACGCTCGCTGAGGGAGCGATCGGCGGACTTACTCCACCAACCGTGAACCATGAATCACGCTCGCCTCACAAAACTCCTCACGGATCTTCGGGCCGGCAGGACGAAGGTCGCAGCGGTGCTGGAGCGATTACAGACGCTCCCGTATGAGGATCTCGGCTTCGCGTCGGTCGATCATCACCGTTCGCTTCGACAAGGGTTCCCGGAGGTGATCTTTTGCGAAGGCAAGACTCCGTCCCAAGTCCTCTCGATCGCGCGCGGTGTACTCAAAAATGGGGGACCCTTGCTGGCCACGCGCGTGGAGCCGGCCGTGGCTCGTGTACTTTCCCGCCTGGCCCCACGGGCGGAGTACAACGAGCTCGCGCGCACGGTGGTCGTTCAACGACGAAAGCCAGTGCTGCAGGGCGACATCCTGGTCATGACGGCCGGGACCTCCGACATTCCGGTGGCGGAGGAAGCCCGGGTGACAGCGGGCGTCATGGGCAGCCGTGTGGAGGTCCTTTACGACGTGGGCGTGGCGGGCATCCACCGCATCTTCGACCGTCATGCGCGGCTCCGTCGGGCTCGTGTTCTGGTTGTGGTCGCCGGCATGGACGGCGTGTTGCCGAGCGTGGTGGGTGGACTCGTGGATCGGCCTGTGATTGCGGTGCCAACCAGTCGAGGCTATGGCGCAAGTTTTGGAGGGCTCGCGGCGCTCCTAACCATGTTGAATTCGTGCGCAGCCGGTGTCGGTGTGCTGAATATAGACAATGGCTTCGGGGCTGGCTGCCTCGCGCACCGAATCAATAGTCTTGGGGGTTAATCGGGATCAGGGTGGGGTGAGATGGAGAGGTCTTCCTTCTGTGGTCCTTGCGCTTCGTGAACTTCAACCGTTCCGCGTTTAGGTCTGGCCGCGAGGAACGTGCGGGGGCCGTTGTTTCCGACCTTCAAAAGCTTTGCGCGCACTTCGTAGCGATAACGGCCGCTTCCCGCGCGCTGCTTTGTCTGGTCCGTTCCGTCCCAGGTGAGTGTCACCTTGACGCGGTGGGTTGCCTTGGTGGACTGCGTCGCCGGCGAACCGGCCGCGGACACGACTTCAAGGGGCTGACGAGTAGAGAGAAATCTGACGGAGGTTTTCGACGGCGACGTGATGAGTGAGGACACCTCGAGGATGGTTTCATCATAGAGGGTGTTGGGCACTTGGATTTCGATGTCGAAATCCAGCGACCCGTTTGCAGGCGAAATCGATTTGGCGGATGTCTCGACGGAAACGATCCGCAAGGCTGGACGGGTTCGCGAGGAAGTTTTTCGCTTGGCACTCGCGAGGTCCGCGTAGACCAGAGCGCTGACGATCCCGCACACGAGGATGGTCACCAGGAGCCGAGGCGCAAAGCGCTCGTTTCCCGTCAAGGCGTGATCTCGGCACATCAACGTGGGCGGATGCTCCAATTGGGTCTCATACGGGCCACTCGGTTCATGTAGGGGGTAGGAGAAGCCGCGCGCGATGGACAAGCGGGCTCAACAGATACCCATTGGATAGCACAGGATGGGTACAGTGTCAATGTCCATGCACAGGAACCGATGTCGAGGCCGCGCAGAGATCGGTCACACGATTGCAGCGTCGAAACGGAAGCAGCGCTTGTGACAAGAGGAGAACAGTTGAGGACTAGGAGGCGAGGCAGTAGGAACCGTTCAGATTCCAGGTTAGGTTGGTCCGCGCAGACAGCGAAAGATCCTAGAGTTTGGTAGAGGGGGAGCGGTGCCCCACCTGCATTTTGATTGTTACTCGGGAATCAGCGGAGATATGGTCCTTGGCGCCCTGGTGGACGCTGGGTTGCCGTTTCGCAACTTGGTCCATGGGCTCAAGGGGCTGCCAGTGAAAGGCTACGTCCTCCAATCGAAACAGGTCGTACGGAGCGGCGTCCACGCGACCAAGGTGGATGTGGTGATCCGTCACGGGCGTTCCGCACCGCTCGCCCTTCGTCGCATCCAACGGATCATTGCGACCAGTCGCATGCCAGCTCAGGTCAAGGCGCAAGGCCTGGAAGTGTTTCGACGGCTTGCCAAGGCTGAAGGAAGCGCCCACCGGGTCAGTCCCGCTGCCGTGCGATTCCATGAAGTGGGTGTTGTGGACTCTCTCGTTGACGTGATTGGCGGATTACTGGGATGCCACCTCCTCGGGGTGGATCGGGTCACCTCCTCATCGGTGAACTTGGGCTCAGGTATCACCGACTCTAGACATGGCCTCTTGCCGGTCCCCGGTCCTGCAGTTGCCGCCTTGTCTCGAGGGTTGCCGGTGTACAGTGCTGGTCCTCCGCGCGAACTGACCACGCCGACTGGAATCGCACTGCTCAGCGTGCTGGTAGACGAGTATGGTCCGCTACCCTTGATGCGTCCAACCGCCGTCGGATATGGGGCTGGTGCCGCCGACACCAACGGATGGCCGAACGCGTTACGAGTGTTCATCGGCGAGACGCTGTCAGGGACCCGAGGCACGACCGAGCGCATCGTTCAAATCGAGACGAACCTGGATGATCTGAATCCGCAGGCTTACGAGACGGTGATGGACCGGCTGTTTGCCGCCGGTGCGGTGGATGTCACGCTCACGCCGGTCGTCATGAAGCGAGGCCGCCCCGGGATTGTGCTGGCGGCGCTCGCGCCGCCGGGGAAGGCTGATTCGGTGTCTGCTGTCATGTTGGCCGAGACGACCGCACTCGGGGTCCGCCTGCAGGAGATGAGTCGTCATGTCCTGGCGCGTCGCATTGTGAGCCTGCCGCTACGCGGCGGTCATGTGAAAGTGAAGGTGGCCACGCTCGATCGGGGCCGCACGAAGGCTGCCCCGGAGTATCAGGACTGCAAGCGGATTGCGCAGCAAACAGGTCGGCCCGTGCAGGAAATCATGCAAGAGGCGATGGAAGCGTTTCACAGGACAGGGACAAGTAAAAAGGCAAAAGGCAAAAGTAAAAATTAAAAGGAAGAAAGGCTCCGTTTTTTACTTTTACCTTTGACCTTGCGAAGTCAGCCGCGAGGGCGCGATGGGACGATTCGTACAACACCATCCAGGCGTAGCGAGAGATCAGCTGATTGTTGGCGGAGATGCTCGGTCGGCAAATCGCTTGAGAGAGGTCAAGCGAATCCTGTGGGCCGTCCTCGGCCTGAACCTTCTGGTCGCTTTCGCGAAACTGCTGTACGGCGCGATGACCGGGTCGCTGGGGATGCAGGCCGACGGCTTTCATTCGCTGTTCGATGGGGTATCCAATGTCGTGGGGTTGATCGGGCTCCGGATGGCCGCGGCTCCCCCGGATGATGATCACCCCTATGGCCACAAGAAGTATGAAACCCTGGCTGCGGCTGCCATTGGTGCGATGCTCGTGGCCACCTGTGTGTACCTGCTCTGGAACAGCTATGGACACTGGCTGGGTGGGATTCGGCCTCAGGTGACCCCGTTGAGTTTCGGGGTGATGGGCGTGACGCTGGCGATCAACTATGGCGTCATGCGGTGGGAACGTCGCAAGGGAATGGAGCTTCGCAGTGAACTCCTCCTAGCGGACGCCAAACACACCGCCAGCGATATCCTCACGTCCTTTTCGGTCATTGGGGGGCTCGTCGCGGTCCGACTCGGTTACCCGATTTTGGACCCGATTGTGGCAGTCGTGATCGCCGCCATTATTGCACGAACAGCCGTGGTGGTCTTATCCGAGAGCGCGCGATCGTTGACGGACATGGCGCGTTTAGATTCTGACGAGGTACGTCGGGTGGTCATGGAGAACAAGGCGATCCGTGAGTGTCACGGGGTCCGGACCCGCGGGCTTCCGAGCCATATCTTTGTGGACCTCTCGGTGGATGTGGACCCAGGCATGTCGGTCGCAAAAGCGCACGAGCTGGCACATCAGGCGGAACATTCCATCAAAGAGCACTTTGACGGTGTTGCAGAGGTGATCGTGCATGTGGAGCCGGATGGCCATCCCTGACGCCACAGCGTCACGACAAACGCCATGTTCAGGGCAGATCGCCGACCGATCCTAGGGCTGACGATGGGCGATCCAGCGGGGATTGGCCCGGAGGTGATCGCCAAGGCCTTGGCCGCGGATCAGGTCACGCGCCTGTGTCGTCCACTTGTGATCGGCTCGAAGCCGGTTATGCAACGGACCGTTCGGTCCCTCGGGTTGTCGCTTCGCGTGGTGGAGATCGAGGGGCATGGCCGACCGTTGGGACATCGCGGTGAGCTGCCGGTGCTCGATCCACTGACGAGCCCGCTTGGCCGGTTTCGCATGGGGCTGCCCATGAAGAAGACCGGGGCCGCCTCCGTCGCCTTCATCACCACCGCGGTCCGCCTTGCTGAGGTGGGGTGTATCAGCGGGATCGTGACGGGACCAATCAGTAAGCAGGCGATGCATCTGGCCGGGTATCGCTATCCGGGGCATACCGAGTTGCTGGGCGAGTTGACCCGCAGCAAAGAAGTTGGGATGATGATCCTTGGTGGGCCGCTGAAGATCATGTTTGCGACCACCCATGTCGCGGTCCGGAACCTGTCAGCGGCGTTGACGTCGAACTGCGTCGGGCGGGCGATCAGGCTTGCGCATCGGGCGCTGCGGGAGTATTTCAGCGTTACAACACCCAGGATCGGTGTCGCCGCGCTGAATCCACACGCGGGGGAGGCGGGGTTATTCGGAGACGAAGAGCGCAGGTGCATTCTCCCAGCGGTTCGCCGCGCCAGGAGTCGTGGCATTCAGGTCAGTGACCCGATCCCTGCCGATACACTCTTTGGCAAAGCGGTTCGTGGCGAGTATGACGGGATCGTCGCGATGTATCATGATCAAGGCCTGATCCCGCTGAAGCTCGTCGCGTTCGGCAAGTGCGTGAACCTGACGGTGGGGTTGCCGATGATCCGCACCTCTGTGGACCACGGGACAGGCTATGATATCGCCGGCAAAGGTGTGGCAGATCCTGGGAGTTTGGTCGAAGCGGTCAAGCTCGCGGCACGTCTGGCGCCACCACGGTCCCAATCACGTTCCAGGTCCTAGCTCTGTCACGAGCCTTTTTCTGGAAAGGGGTGTTCCATGTCAGACCAGGGCAAGCCGGCTCTCGAAGTGATTCAGGGTCAAATTAAGGAGCTCGATGCAATCTTCAAACAGGCGTCCGAGGATCTCAACACGGTCGCCGCCAGTGAACGTGTGGCAAAGTGGAAACTCAGGACGATCGCAGTGGTCGCGGAGCACCTCAGCCGGGAGGACGTGAAGCGGTTCGCCGAGACACAACCGGGTCCGTCCTTTACGAATGATTTCCTGGAAGAGCTGAGTGATGAAATCGAAGTGTACCGGAATTGCTTGGTGTCGATTGCCGCCAAGATGAAGAAACAGCAGGAAGCCAATCCTGGCCCGCCGTGACTGACTCCATTAATCATGACCTCCCACCGTCCGCGTCCGCGCAAGAGCCTGGGCCAGCATTTTCTGATTGATCCGAACATCGTTCGCAAGATCATGCGACTGGCTGCTCTGCAGCCGAATGAGACCGTGCTGGAGATCGGGCCGGGTCGAGGGATTCTCACTCGTGCCCTCTGCGCTGAAGCCCAAACGGTCATCGCGGTTGAGCTTGACCAGAAGCTGAGCGACGACCTGGCTGAGGAACTGGCCGGATCTCACAACTTGGATCTACGGAGGGGCGATGGACTGGCGTTTCCTTACGATACCCTTCCCTGGGGGACGGTGGTGGTGGCCAATCTCCCTTACTACGTGTCCACGCCGCTCCTGTTCAAACTGTTTGACGCGCGTGTTCGGATTGATCGCATGATCCTCATGCTCCAGACCGAAGTGGCGAGGCGATTGGTGGCCAAGCCCGGAACGCCTGACTACGGGATTCTGTCGGTCCTTACACAGTATTGGGTGGAGGCATCACTGGCTTTCCGGGTGTCGGCGAGTTGCTTCCGGCCCTCTCCGAACGTGGGTTCATCGGTGGTCAAGTTGGTGACGCGAACCCAGCCTGTCGCGCACACCGTCCACGAGGCCTCGTTTGTAAGAGTCGTGCGAGCAGCATTCGCTCACCGTCGCAAAACCCTGGCAAACTCCCTCCGCGATGAGGGGTTCCAGTCGGAGCCTATCGCCCTGGCCCTGGCGCGCGTCGGGATCGAATCGTCTCAACGTGCGGAGCGGCTTTCGATCGAGGAATTTTTGGCACTCGCGGAAGTCCTGGCAATGCCTGAAGTAGATGACTGAATGCGTTCGCATAAGCCATCTTGGGTGCGAGGCCCTGATGCTCAAAGATTTCGACCACTTGGACGCTCAGTCGTTTGAATTCAGGAGACCTGTGTGTTACCATCGCGCTCATGGCGGTAGCCACCACGGCCAAGCGCGGTCATACCCGCGGTGCTTCCCGTCTCCCATCCCGTCTGCAACAGGAGGTGATTGGCATCCTGCTGATCACCCTCAGCCTCCTCGTGCTCCTGAGCTTAGTCTCGTTTGCGCCAACCGATGTTCCGCTGTTTGGGTCCAGTCCTCCTGATTCCCCGGCCTCAGGTCAGACCAGGAACCTAATCGGTGCGGTGGGAGCGTCCATTGCCGGCGGGCTCTTCTGGCTAGTGGGTGGCGGGGCTTATTTACTCCCGTTCCTGTTGGCCATGTTAGGCGTGCGATGTCTGGCACAGGGGGCCCCGACCGTCACCGCCCGAAGTGCGGGTGGATCTCTCGCGGCGCTCCTGTTCCTCAGTAGCCTACTCCACCTTGAGGCGACCGCAGTGCCCACACTCTTCAGCGGCCTCGTGTTCCGAGGCATGGCTGGCGGGATAGGTGGGCAAGTGATTGCGGAAGGCCTCACAGGATACTTCGCTAGCACTGGCGCTCATATCGTGGTGCTCGCTGGATTGCTGGTCTCGCTGTTGCTCGCCACCCCGATGTCGCTGGCCGAACTCGGGCGGCGCGTATCCCAGTGGTGCCAGTCTGCCGTGGAGGCTGCCGCTGCGATCCCGCCCATCCGATTCGAATGGGATAGGAAAGCGAAAAAGGCAAAGCCGAAGCTGGCCAATATCAATCGCTCGGCCTCAGCACCGGACGCCGAAGATGACCTGGCAGGTGCGACGGCGGTTGAGGCCTGGTCGGACCCGTTGCCTGTGGAGATTCCTTTTCCCTTTGCAGATGAGGCTGTCAGCGCTGATGCGAAGGAGCCGGACGTCGTGCCTGCCGAGACGAGGTCGACCGGCTATAGCTTACCCGATCCTCGTGAGCTCTTGAGTGATCCCTCAGGTCCGCTGGACCGTATGACCGATGCAGTCCTGAAGGCCCAGTCCGAGGTGCTGACGCGCGCCTTGTTGAGCTTCGGTATCGAAGGCAAGGTGATGGAGATTCACCCGGGTCCGGTGGTGACGATGTATGAGTTTGAGCCAGCCCCTGGGGTGAAGGTTGCCCGCATCGTCAACCTGGCTGATGATCTCGCCCTGGCGTTAAAGGCCATCAGCCTGCGGATCGTGGCTCCGCTCCCGGGCAAGTCGGTGGTCGGTGTCGAGGTGCCCAATCCGCACCGCGAAATTGTTTCGCTGAAATCGGTGCTGACCAGTGAGGCTTTCAGCCGCTCCCGCTCGAAGCTGACCGTCGCGCTGGGCAAGGACATCTTCGGAGAGCCGGTGTGTATGGATCTGAGGATGATGCCGCATCTGTTGGTGGCGGGCGCGACCGGTTCAGGGAAGAGCGTGAGCCTCAACAGCATGCTGCTGAGCATTCTCTTCGTCGCGAGGCCGGATGAGGTCAAGTTCTTGCTGATCGATCCGAAGATGCTCGAGTTGCTGGCGTACGAAGGCGTGCCGCATCTCATCCGGCCCGTGATCACCGAGCCCAAATCCGCGGCCCGGGGACTCGGATGGGTCGTCCAGGAAATGGAGCGGCGCTACAAACTGCTGGCCGACGCCGGTGTGCGCAACGTGGATGACTACAATCGACGAGTCGCTGTGGCGCAAGGTGTCCTGCCCAAATCGTTTCCAGGCCAGCCGCCGGAACAGACGAATCTGCCGATCGAGTTTTTGTCCGAAGAGAATCGTCTCTCAGCCGGCGAAACCACCACGCCAGACTCGAGGATGACCGAGTCCCCCAAGACACCTGTGCAACCCTTATCTGCTGCGACGCCGCCCGCCCCGCTCCCGTATATCGTGGTCATGATCGACGAATTGGCGGATCTCATGATGGTGGCGCCAAAAGACGTCGAGGACAAAATCGCGCGGTTGGCGCAGATGGCACGCGCGTCCGGTATTCATCTCGTCCTGGCGACGCAGCGACCGTCGGTGGATGTCCTGACCGGTCTGATTAAGGCCAACTTCCCCGCGCGGATGGCGTTTCAAGTCTCATCCAAGACCGATTCACGAACGATCCTCGATGCCAACGGCGCCGAGGCATTGGTGGGGCGGGGCGACATGCTTTTGATCACTTCAGGGACGGGTCGCATCACTCGTCTGCACGGATCATTCGTCTCGGATGACGACGTGCGCTGTGTCGTGGACTTCGTGAAAAAGCAAGCGGACGCGGCATCCGGTCATGAACTACCGCTCTTGCGTCAGGAAGAGGGAGCGGAAGAAGAGGCGCGTGATGAGGTGTACGAGCAGGCCAAGGACGTGGTGATCTCTTCAGGACAGGCTTCCGCGTCGTTGATCCAGCGGCGCCTCCGCGTCGGATATCCCAGAGCGGCGCGGATGATCGAGCGCATGGAAGAGGAAGGCATTGTGGGAGCACCGAGCCGTGACGGGAGGCGAGAGGTCCTCGCGCGTCGAGGCCCGATCGGCGGTGATCTAGCATGAGACGAGTCGGCTCCCTCGTCCTAGTTTGCAGCCTCGCGGGCAGCGTCGGCCTCTTGTCCGCGGCAGGGCTGGCGGCGGACAATGCGAAAACGCCTGTTGCTCCCGAAGAGATCCAGGAGGTGGTCAAGAGGATTCAGGCCCGATACGAGCGGACGCGTGATCTCCAGGCTGATTTTACGCAGAGCACGATGATCGAAGGGTTTGCCACGCCGATCGTGTCGAGCGGGCGGGTGTACATCAAAAAGCCGGGCCGATTGCGGTGGGACTATCTTGATCCGGCGGTCGAGCAGATCTATGTCATCCGGAACAACGTGATGATCTATGTGCCCGAGCACCAGCAGGTGCTCGTGGGCAAATTGACGCACATGGCAGCTTCCCAGGCTCCCCTCCAGTTATTACAGGGGATTGCGAAGCTGGACGAAGAGTTCGACATAGTCCCGACCGCCGGAGGGAAACGGGGAGAAGGCGGTGTCCCGCTGATTACGCTGCTGCCCAAACACGAGGGTCACGAATCTGTTCAAGCCGTGAAGCATATCGTGTTGGGAGCGCAGCCGAAAACTTACTTTGTGAAGACGGTCTCCATCCACGAGATCAGTGGGAACGTGGCGACATTTGAGTTCACGAATTTGCGGGCAAACATCGGGCTCAGCAATGGGTTGTTCGACTTTGATGTGCCGGATGGAGTGGAGGTGGTGAACGCGCCAGCGCTCAATCCACCATGAGACCTTTTACTTTGGGTGAGCCCCAAGACTTGGGCTGGTAGACCTACCGGCTATCGGACGTCGAGAAGATAAGGAAGTCACATGTCCGGAACGAACACGTTAAGTGTCGGGGAGGCGGTCGATCAAGCGGTGGCCAGCCTCGACTTTGAACGAATCCGAAAGCAATACTGGGAGCAGAATGAGTTTGTATTCATGAGCGAGTTTCTTCCTCGACCGGTTGTGGAGGAATGCCTTCTCCCATGCGTCCAGCGCCTGAAGCCTGAGCTGAATCGCAACTATGTTCCCGGATACAAGAAGGGCGGAAGTGTCAGTTACTATGCGCTTCGTGAGAAGGCACCGGAGTTCATGGCGCTGTACCGGTCCCCTTCCTTCCTCGATTTTCTCTGCCGGCTCTCATCGGCCGCATTGAAACCTTGCCCTGACAATGACCCCCATTCGTGCGCCCTGTATTACTACACGGAGCCGGGCGACCATATCGGGTTTCACTACGATACCTCTTATTATAAGGGCGCCCGCTATACGATCCTCATGGGCTTGGTGGATAAATCCGAGCATTGTCGCTTAGTGTGCCAGCTTTACAAGGATGATCCCACGCGTGAGACGGAGGAGTTGAGCCTCTGCACGCAGCCTGGCGACATGGTCATTTTTAATGGCGATAAGCTCTGGCACGCCGTGACGCCGCTTCGCGATGGAGAAGAACGTGTGGCCCTCACGATGGAGTATGTCACGAATCAAGAGATGGGCCGGTTTAAACGGATTTACTCGAACTTGAAAGATGCGTTTGGCTATTTCGGGGTCAAGGCACTCTTGAAAGGCGCGTCTTGACACCCGACTGCGTCTAGCCTGCCGCCTCCGCCTCTTTCTCCCCCGTCAACCTCCCTGTGGCGAGTCATGGGGTCCGTGATGTCATAAGACTAGTACCGAAGCAGGTGGGTTGAGCCAGGTCCGAAGTGACCGGATTGTGGTTACAGGGGATGCTGTTCGGTCGGAAGGGTGACGAAGA
The DNA here is from genome assembly GCA_022545705.1 of Nitrospirota bacterium. Taxonomy (GTDB): domain Bacteria; phylum Nitrospirota; class Nitrospiria; order Nitrospirales; family Nitrospiraceae; genus JACZQN01. Next base: position 34,966 of record JACZQN010000008.1, read on the forward strand.
ACTGGCTGCCCTGCCCGGGGGTACTCTCGACCCAGATGCGGCCTCCATGTAACTCGACCATGGTCTTGGTAATAGCCAGTCCGAGCCCCGACCCTCGGGCCTCTCGTGGAGCTGAATCCGACCGGTAGAACCCCTCAAACACTCTGTCAATTTCATGGAGCGGGATCCCGCAGCCCGTGTCGGCCACGCAAAGCTGTAAATAGCCGTCGCTAAGCACTGTGGATTCAATACGGATCTTGCCTCCCTTCGGGGTAAATTTGATCGCGTTGTGCAGGAGGTTCGTGAGGACTTGATGGAGTTTGTCGCGGTCTCCCATGAGGATCGGCAGCGATTGGGGGTGTTGCGCATCCACACTGATGAGCTTCTCCTGGGCGAGGGCCAACTGGCTCTCCTGCACCTCGGCGACAAGCTCAGGAATCGAGACAGGTCCGGTCTGTAGTTCGATGCGTCCTGCCTCAATTCTGGAGAGATCCAGAAGCTGGTTGATCATTCGCGTCAGCCTTTCCACGTTGTGCTTGGCCCGGCCCAAGTAGTACCGCTGCTTCTCCGTCACCCTTCCAGCTAACCCGTCCAACATGTTCTCCACGTAGCCTTTCAGTGACATCATTGGAGTGCGCAGTTCGTGCGACACGATCGACACGAACGCCGATTTTTGACGGTCCAGCTCTTTAAGCCGTGCATTGGACCTTTCCACCGCGGCGGTCCGCTCATGCACCTTAGCTTCCAGCCCGACGTTTAACTCCTCGATCTTACGATAGGCGGCTGCATTGTCCAGCGCAATTGCCACATGGTTGGCCATCGTGACCATAAGATCAAGGTCGCCTTGAGTCACGCTATGCTCCGTGAGCCGATAGACC
>JACZQN010000067.1 GCA_022545705.1 Nitrospirota bacterium
TCCTAAGTCCATCGATTCATAAGTTCGATGACGAACTTATTCCCTCAGGACTTAGTGCTGAGGGAGCATCCGCCGTTGAATTTACGGATTTAAATACGTAACCGTAATTGCGAATCGAAGCACTAAGATGACCGAATCGCCTGAATCGTCAGATCTGGTCCGATTGAAGGTACACGGGGTCGTTCCCGATCCCAACACGGATACTCAGATCGTCATCCTTCGCAACGCGGAGAACTCCGAGATTCTCCCGATCTGGGTCGGGGGTGCCGAAGGCAACGCGATCAAGTTCGCGATGGGAGGGATCGCACCGCCGCGACCCATGAGCCACGATCTGATTCAGAGCTTTACGGAGCATTTAGCCGTGAAGCTGTCGCGCGTGGTTATTACCGACGTCAAAAACAACACGTACTATGCCACCATCCACCTCTCCGTGCAGGGATCGGAAGAGGAAGTGGACTCCCGGCCGAGCGATGCGATTGCGCTCGCCCTCCGAACGAACAGTCCCATTTACGCGAAGGAAGAGGTGTTACGGCAGCGCGGTGGCGGAAGTTTGGACGCCTGGCTGGAAAAATTGCAGGCCAAGAACTCAGGGAAGCAGGAAGCGCCGGATTGATCAACCGTGTGAGACGCAGGACGTGCGCGCACGAGCCGTGGGCAGGGAGTGAAGCATGAGGACGTATCTGGCGAACCCGTTGACCGTGACGAGGAAGTGGCACCTGATCGACGCCAAGGGGAAGACCCTCGGACGACTCGCAGCGCGCGTGGCCATCCTGCTACGCGGGAAGCATAAGCCGACCTTCACGCCGAATGTGGATACCGGCGACCATGTCGTCATCATCAACGCGGGGCAGATTCATCTGTCTGGGAATAAACTCAAAACGAAGATCTATGCGCACCACACGGGGTACCCGGGCGGGTTGAAGACCTTCACAGCCGAGCACCTCCACGCCAAGAAGCCTACCGAACTTCTCACGAAGGCGATCAAAGGGATGCTCCCGAAGAATACGCTCGGGAAGCAGATGGGGCGGAAGTTAAAGGTCTACGCAGGCGCAGAACACCCGCACGAGGCGCAGCGCCCAGAGCCACTGGCGCTGTGACATCCGTGCAGGCATCATCGAGGAGGCACTGAGAGGATGGCAGCAACGATCCAATACGCGACCGGGAAGCGAAAGTCTGCGATTGCTCGGGCTTGGGTCGCACCGGGCAGCGGGGAGTATCAGGTGAACACCCGAACCCTCGAGCACTACTTTCCCAGGCCCTCGTTAAGAAGCCTGATCCAGTATCCGTTCGAGGTGACAGAACAAGTGGGAAAGTACAATGTCCGGGCGACTATCTCCGGAGGCGGCCCCACGGGTCAGGCCGGAGCACTCCGGCACGCCCTTGCCAAAGCTCTGGTCTCCCTCAACCCTGCCCTGCGCGAGTCGCTCAAGAAGGAAGGGTTACTCACGCGCGACTCGCGTGTGAAAGAGCGGAAGAAATATGGACAGAAAGGGGCCAGGAAACGCTTCCAGTACTCCAAACGCTAACGCCCAGAGGTGACCGCATCGGAAGGGAAGGCCTCAGGGCCTTCCCTTTTTTACGTCCTCAACGAGGGCACGGAAGTTCCTCGATCATGTTCAACAGCCATGACACAGCCTGAACCAGTCAAGGTGGCGGTTGTCGGCGCCAGCGGCTATACCGGCGGCGAGTTGTTGAGACTGCTGATGGGGCATCCGAGAGTGACGATCACAGCCGTGACTTCGGAGAAATCCGCAGGGAGCGCGGTCGCGAGCGTCTTCCCCCACCTCACCAAGTTGCTCCCGCTCTCGTTCGAGTCGCTGACGCCGGACGCGATTGCCGCACGCGCTGATGTGGTGTTTCTGGCCCTCCCCCACACCAAATCGCTGCAGCCGGCTGCCGAGTGTTTGTCAGCCGGCAAACGGGTGATCGATCTCAGCGCAGATTACCGGCTCAAAGATACGCGAGCGTACGAGGCTTGGTATGAGGTGCCTCACCCCTATCCCACGTTGGTGCAGGAAGCGGTGTACGGACTCCCGGAACTCCATCGAAAGGAAATCCGGCACGCGCGGTTGGTCGCGGCTCCCGGTTGTTACCCCACGGCCGCCATCCTGCAGCTCGCCCCCCTGGTGGCGAAGCAACTGGTCCAACCGGAGTCGATCGTGGTCGATGCCAAGTCCGGCATCTCCGGGGCTGGTCGGAGTCCGGCTCTGCCGTATCATTTTCCGGAGGCGCACGAATCCGTCGAGGCCTACAAGGTCGGGCGGCATCGTCACATCCCCGAGATCGAGCAGGAGCTGAACGCGCTCCACGCCACGCACGCCCCCGGCGCTCCACCCGCCTCCGCGTCCACGAGCTCACCGATCCGAATCGTGTTCACGCCGCACCTTGTTCCGATGAATCGCGGCATTCTCAGCACGGCGTACTGTCGGCTCAGCGAACCGATCACGGCAGCCGACATCCACGCGTTGTATCGTGAGGCGTACGATGGTGAACCGTTTGTCCGACTGATGGAGGACGGGGCGTCAGCGAATCCCAGTCGCGTGCGGGGCTCCAATTTTTGCGACCTCATGGTGTATCCCGACGCGAGAACCGGATGGGTGGTCACAACGGCAGCGCTGGACAATTTGGTCAAGGGGGCGGGCGGGCAAGCCATCCAATCCATGAATCTCATGTTGGGCTTCCCCGAGCAGACGGGACTCACCACACCCGGGGTGTTTCCGTGACCCTTCGTCGCACGGTGCCAGCGCGCCACCCTCTCTGAATCTGAGACCCACGCGCATGACCCAACGAGGTAACGGCGTCACGGCTCCACAAGGTTTTGTGGCAGCCGCGGTCCATGCCGGCATCAAAAAAAATGGGGTTCCCGACCTGGCCTTGATCGCGTCGGTGCACGAAGGGCCGATCGCAGGCGTCTTCACCAGAAACCGCATCGCTGCCGCGCCGGTCATGCTGGATCGCGCGCACCTCCGACAGAAGATCGGCCGTGGGATCCTCATCAACAGCGGCAACGCCAACGCCTGTACGGGCGCCCGCGGACTGGCCGATGCGCGAGAGCTGGCTACCCTTGTGGCCGGACAGATCGGCACAGCCGCGCAGACCATCTTCGTGGGTTCGACGGGCGTCATCGGTCAGCCCCTCCCGATGGCCAGCATCAGAAGGGCTCTCCCCGAGCTGGTGAAGCGGTTGAGACGCGCCGGTGCCCAGGAGGCAGCTCGCGCGATCTTGACGACTGATCAGAAAACGAAAGAGATCGCCCTCAGCGCGCGGATTGCGGGTCGCACGGTCACCGTGGGCGGGATGGCGAAGGGATCGGGAATGATTCACCCCGACATGGCCACCCTGCTGGCCTCTCTGACCACCGACGCAGCGATCGAGCAGCGTGCGCTCCAGTCTGCGGTCCGTGCCGCCGTGACCCAGTCCTTTAACTGTATCTCTGTAGACGGCGACACCAGTACCAACGATACCGTCCTCTGCCTGGCCAATGCGCTGGCCGGAAATTCCCTCGTGCGTATGGGATCGACCGCCTTCGGAGCGTTTCAGCGTCTGCTCACCCAAGCTTGCATGTCGCTGGCCATGCAGATCTGCCGTGATGGCGAAGGGGCCACCAAAGTCGCTCAGGTGGTGGTCACCGGAGCGCGAACCGATGCAGATGCCAGGCAGGTGGCACGGACGATTGCGACGTCCAGCCTCGTGAAGACGGCGCTGTTTGGAGAGGATCCGAATTGGGGGCGGATCCTCGCAGCCGTCGGACGCTCCGGCGTGCCGATCCACCCGAACAAAATCTGTCTGGCATTTGAAGGCATTCCGATCGTCAAGGGGGGCACAGGGTTGGGTGCGTCGGTCGAGCGGCGCATCGCGCGGATCATGCGCCGCAAGGAATTCGCGTTCACGGTCGACCTCAAGCAAGGCTCAGGAACAGCTCGTCAGTGGACAACCGACCTCTCGTACGAGTACGTGCGGATCAATGCATCCTATCGGTCCTAGCGAAACGTCCGCAGCACCGCTTGCAAAGAATGCCTGACTATGCTAATTTTCCAACGCGTTAGAGGAAGTTTTGGTCTACGCTGGCGCCTTGAAAAGGGGTCCTGCACCGAGTAGGGTTCATATCCAAATTCACGCTGGCGTGAAGGGCACGCTACGCGGCTTGGGAATAAGGGGAGACAGACCTCTCGCCCGGCACTGCCGGGCGCTCCGCAAGCCACGAAAGGAGGTGAGGGCATGGCCATGATCACGATTAAGGAGCTGCTGGAAGCCGGGGTTCACTTCGGACATCAAACGAACCGCTGGAACCCAAAGATGAAGCGCTACATCTTCGGCGAGCGCAACGGGATTTATATCATCGATCTTCAACAGACCGCACAGCGGTTTGAGGCGGCCTATGCCTTCGCCCGGGACACAGTCGCGGAGGGCGAGCCCGTGTTGTTTGTGGGCACGAAGCGACAAGCGGCGGACATCATTGAAGAGGAAGCCACACGGTGTGGCATGTTCCACGTGAGCCATCGTTGGCTGGGCGGCATGCTGACCAATTTTAAGACGATCCGTCGAAGCATCACCAAGCTGAAGAAGTTCGAAAGCGCCATGACCGATGGGACTCACGAGCGTTTGACGAAGAAAGAAGTCCACAAGATGGAAAAGCAGCGGCTGAAGCTGGAGAAGAGTCTCGGCGGCATCAAAAACATGAACGGCCTCCCCGGGTGTGTGGTCGTGCTGGACACCCGGCTGGAACGGACCGCCGTGCTGGAAGCCAACAGGCTGAGTATTCCAGTGATCGCAATCGTAGACACCAATTGCGATCCGGACGGCATCGAGTATCCGATTCCCGGCAATGATGATGCCATCCGGTCGCTCAAACTGATCGCCTCTCGCATTGCGGACGCGTGCATCGAGGGCGCTCACATCCGCACGCAGCGCGAGGAGAGCGAGAAGCCCGAGACCATGGCGATGGTCGACGTGCAGACAGCCCGTTCCGGACTACGCAACGTTGAAGCCATACCCACGTCTTAAGTCCGCCCAGAGCCAAGACACGTTCTGACGACCATCACGAGGGCAAGGAGAACGGGAAGCATGGCTGGTCACACCACCTTAGTCAAAGAGCTCCGCGCCAAAACCGGTGCCGGGATTCTGGATTGCCAAAAGGCGCTGGTGGAGAACAGCAACGATATCGAGAAAGCGATTGAGCACCTCCGGCAAAAAGGGTTGGCCTCGGCTCACAAGAAGGCGGGGCGAGAAACGCACGAGGGGATCGTCACCGCCTATGTGCATTCGGGCAATCGCATCGGTGTCCTTGTCGAAGTGAACTGCGAAACGGATTTCGTAGCCCGCAACGAAGAGTTCCAGGCCTTTGTGAAGGATCTCGCCTTGCAGGTCGCCGCATCGAGTCCCTCCTTCGTCAACCGCGAAGATGTCCCTGATGCGGTGATCGAAAAGGAGAAGGCGATCTATCAAGCCCAAGCCAAAGAGATGGCTAAACCGGAGTCAGCGTGGCCCAAGATTGTTGAAGGAAAGCTCGAAAAGTTTTACCAGGAAAGTTGCCTTTTGGAGCAGGCGTTCATCCGAGACGCCTCCGTCACGATTAAGGACCTCCTCGCTGACAAGATCACCCGGATCGGCGAAAACATCCGCATTCGACGGTTCACGCGCTACCAGCTAGGCCAAGAATGACCCCTGCCAAATACCAGCGTATCCTCCTCAAGATCAGCGGAGAGCTTCTTGCGGGGGATCAGGAGTACGGTATCCAACCTTCCGTCTTGGACACGATCGCGGACCAAATCGGGGAGGTCGTCTCGCTCGGCGTCGAGATCGCGATCGTGATCGGGGGTGGCAACATCTTTCGAGGGCTCGCCGCGACCGCCAGTGGCATGGAGCGGGCATCGGCCGATTACATGGGGATGCTGGCGACCCTGTTGAATGCGCTGGCGCTCCAGGATGCGCTGGAGCGGAAAGGCGTCTCCACGCGGTTGCAGTCGGCAATCGAAATGCGGCAGCTCGCCGAAGGGTATATTCGCCGGAGGGCGATTCGGCACCTGGAGAAAAAGCGTGTCGTCATTTTCGCCGGCGGCACCGGGAACCCTTATTTCTCGACCGACACCGCCGCAGCCCTGCGCGCGATGGAGATCGGCGCGCAAGTGATTTTGAAGGGCACCAAGGTGGACGGGATCTACGAGGCCGATCCGCTCACCAACCCGTCTGCGAAAATGTACCACGAGTTGCCGTTCCTCTCGATCATCAACCAAAACTTAAAGGTGATGGACTCAACCGCGATCACGCTTTGTATGGATAACGCGCTCCCCTTGATCGTGTTCAACTTCAAAGAGACCGGGAATCTCAAACGGGTCACGCAGGGAGATAAGATCGGCACGCTGGTGACGGCGGATGGCCACTGAGCACTTCAAAGGGCAAGGCCTATGCTCGGCGCCGAGAGACACAAAACAACGGAACGGATGGAGGCAGCCCTTGAGCATCTCAAAACAGAACTCGGTGGCCTTCGGACAGGCCGAGCGAACCTGGCCCTGCTGGACGGCATCCGGGTCAACTACTACGGCACACCCACCCCACTGAAACAGATCGCCACGTTGGCGGTTCCCGAAAGCCGCCTGATCACGATCCAGCCATGGGAACCTCCGCTCATCAAGGAAGTGGAGAAGGCGGTGCAGGCTTCCGCGTTGGGCCTGACCCCGTCCAACGACGGAAAGATCATTCGAGTGCCGATCCCCCCGCTCAACGAGGAACGACGACGCGAGCTCATCAAGCTTTGCAAGAGGTACGGCGAAGAGACGCGGGTCCATATCAGATCGGTCAGGCGCGAAGCCAACGAAGAGTTGAAGCGGCTGCAAAAGGAGTCAACAATCACCGAGGACGATTTGCGGAAGGGGGAAGCGGAAGTCCAGAAGTTAACCGATCGACATGTCGAAAAGGTTGATCAGATCCTCAAAAAGAAGGAGGAGGAGATCCTCGAAGTTTGAGCTTGTCTCCGCCCTCCGCTCAGAACCTAACACACTGCGTGTCCCTCTCAGCCAGCCCCTCCCCGACTGTTGCGACCATTGATCTGTCCGCGCTCGCGCATAACCTCACGCAAGTGCGGAGCCTCCTCGCGGACACATGCCAGATCCTCGCCGTGGTGAAAGCTGATGCCTACGGGCATGGAGCTGTCGTGATTTCCAGGACACTGACGCAGTTGGGCATCACGCGCTTCGGTGTTTCTACCGTCCAAGAAGGCATTGCGCTGCGCGAGGCCGGCATTCGCGGCTCAGTTCTGGTCTTGGGAGCCGTGTTCCCCAACCAGATTCCTGACCTGTTCGCGCATGGATTGACACCGGCCGTCTATGACCTTGACATGGCCCTGAAGCTGGCGCAGCACGCCCGATCTCAGCAGGAACCGTACGTGGTCCATATCAAGGTAGAGACGGGCATGGGCCGCCTCGGCCTTTCGCCAGACGAGGTCGTTCGCTTACTCCAATCGCCGCCCTTCAAAGGCCCCCTGCGGGCGGAGGGTCTGATGACACACCTGGCGGATGCCGATGGTCCATATCCGGCCTATACGCAGGCCCAGATCGCGCGCTTCCGATCGGCGCTCAGCCAAATCGAAGCGGCTGGGCTGTCCGTTCCGCTCGTCCACACCGCCAACAGTGCCGGCATCCTCCTCCACCCCTCGTCGCACTTCACCCTCGTCCGGCCCGGGATCATGCTCTATGGCTATCCCCCAGACGCCGGCGGCAACCAGATCCCGAACCTGAAGCCACTGCTCATGCTCACGACGACGGTCGCACAGGTGCGTGCGCTCGCACCAGGCGACCATGTGAGTTACAATTGCTCCTACACGGCCACCCGGCCGACCCGCATCGCTGTCCTTCCGATTGGATACGCCGATGGCTACAGCCGTTCACTCTCCAACCGCGGCTACGTGATGATCAAGGGACGACTTGCTCGCATCGTCGGACGCGTCTGTATGGACATGACGATGGTCGAGGTGACCGAGATCCCAGACATCAAGCCCGGGGATGAGGCTGTTTTGATCGGACAACAGGGCGCGGCGCAGATCTCGGCTTCGGACCTGGCCGCGTGGCAGGGCACGATCCCGTACGAGGTGCTTTGTGCGATCGGGACGCGAGTGCCGAGGGTGTATCGTGAACTGGGGCCGCACGTCGAGCACGGACCTGGGTCACGGTCATGACCCGCCTGGTTGGGGTTACGCAGAAGCGGCGAGGCCCTCGGGCCATACTTCTGGCCCCAGGGGATCTGCGATGAGAGCGGACGGGCACTCGACGGGCTCCTCTTTCGGAGCAGGATCGCCCCGGGACCTCAGGTCCTGAGCTTGCGCGTGAGCCGCTTTTCCACACTCGCGGTCTTGCTGACAAGACGACCTCTGTGGTTTTTCCGGTAGTCCACTTTAATGGTACAAGATATTCGATTGCAATCCTCGCGCATGCGTTCAAAACACCGACGAACGACATCGAAGACTTCGTTCCATTCCCCTTCCAGCACAGTGCCCATCGGATTGAGCTGATACTCGACGCCGCTTCTATCAATGATATCGAGCGAGCGCGACACATATTTCCCCACGCTCTCCCCTTTCCCGAGCGGTGACATGCTGAACTCGAGCAGGACCATGATTCCTCCTGAAGAACCTCGTCTTCTTCCTCCACGGCCCGGTTAGCCAGACCGCTTGGCTTGTTCCTCCATCCACGCTTTCGGATACTCAACGCTGCCCGTGAGCTTGAACCCCTCGACCGCTCCCCGCAATGTGAGGCGCCGCTGTTCCGCGTCCGGTTGGGCTTCCAAGGTTTGTTCCCGAAGCGCAGCCAGCCAGTCCATGAAGGCCGCAATTTCGCCCCCGAAGAGCTGTTCGAGATCGTGCCGCACACGACTCGCCAGGGCCGGGGCAACGCCGCTCGTGCTGATCGCACAGCGGAGGTGCCCGCTACTGACCAGCGCAGGCAGCATCGCGGTGGAATACTGCGGCTGATCCGTCGAGCAGAGCAGAAACCGCTCTTTTAAAGCCAGCTCATAGAGAGATTTGGAGAAATCAAGATTGCTGCGCAGCGTGTTGATGACCAAGCAGGCCCCTTCGATATCAGTTGACCGGAACAAACGTCCTCGGTGGATCACTTTGGCTGAAGCCGTCAGCTTCCGCAGCGCATCATTCAAGCTCGGGTGGATCACGGTCACCTTGGCTCCGGCTTCCAAGAGACGATGGACTTTGTCTGTCGCCTCCTCATCACCACCCAAGACCAAACACAACCGACCCTTCACATCCAACGAAACCTGAAACCCAGGATTTGCCTCCATCGTCCCCCTCGCAGTGGATAAGTGATGCCGTATCATATCAACTGCACGGGCCGGCGGCAAACTCCGTCTTCCCCTCTGCGCTCGGGCCCCTGTATAATGGCCACACCCTACGGGGCGTGATAGACTCGATACAGAGATGGGTGAGGGGTCACGTGGCGAAGGATACGACGCAGACAATCACCATGGCGGTAGGCATTATCGCCCTCGCCGGTCTTGCAGCCTGGATAGGGCTGGCGCACGGATGCGAAGATCCTGGCGGGACCGGAGTCGTCGCCGGACGAGTGACCATTATCCCCGAGCTGGCCGACAGGGTCCGGTCAACCGATACCCTGTTTATCATTGTGCGGCGACCGCAAGGTCCCCCTCGACCGCTCGCGGTGAAGCGCATTGATGGACCGCGGTTTCCGCTCCCCTTCGAGATTACGAATGCCGATGTGATGATCCAGGGAACGCAACTGCGGGGCATGGTCGATGTCTTAGCGCGATTGGACAAGGACGGGCGCGCTGGTCCCCCTCAAGCGGGAGACATGGAGGGCTACTTCGAGAAGAACCCGACGCTGGTCGGGGGGCGGGATATTGAGATTACGATCAACAAAGCCTATTGAAGTCGCGAGCTCGCGCGCGTCACCCCGCCGGCATATCGGTTTCCAGTTCCACATTCCAGTAGAGATAGTCGCGCCAGCTTTGTGGTGCGTTCCGGATGCCAATCGTAATCGTAATGACAGGGTTCCACCTCGGCTTCATCGGTTTTCTGACGAGCCGCATCCCAGCTTCTTCCGGCATTCGGCCGCTCTTCCGATTATTGCAACGCCAACAGGCGGTCACGATATTTTCCCACGTCTTTTTCCCGCCCCTGGCAATCGGAATAATGTGGTCGAAGGTGAGATCCTCGGTCCTGTGCTTCTTGTTGCAATACTGGCAGACATACCCGTCTCGCGTGAAAATGTTGATCCGTGAAAACTTGACCGCCCGGTGACTGTCCTTGAGTCTGACCAGCCTCAGGAGGCGCATGACCGCAGGCAGCTTCAGCGTAATGGACACGCCTTGGATGTCTCGATCGTACACTTCAAGGACTTCGACCTTCCCCTGCCACAGGAGTGTGATCGCTTTCTTCCAGTGGACGACGCGTAAGGGTTCGTAGGTCGAATTCAGGAGGAGCGTCAGTTCCATTTTTGCCTGTGCTGCAAGCCTTCGGTCATGACTCCGGGTGTAGAGCCGTTCTGCAGTTTGAATCTATATGCCATATTGGCTTCATGAAATCAAGCGATTGGCTCGCAGCGCGCACATCCAACTGCCCCTGCAGAACCAATCCCACCAGCGCCGGCTCGTGACGTTGGCCACGTGCTCAGGAGCCCTTGGATGACGAAGCGCATCGCCATTGCCAAGGTATCGGACGTGCCCCCTGGGTCATGTATCTCGGTGGAGGCTGATGGGGTTGGCGTGGCGCTGTGTAACCTCAACGGTTCCTTTTACGCGCTGGACAATACCTGCCCACACGCCGGAGGGCCACTCGGTGAGGGCACCCTGCTTGGGGAGATTCTGGAATGTCCCTGGCATGGTTGGCGGTACAATGTGCGCACGGGAGAAAGGCCCGAGAATCCGGATTTCAAAGTCACGTGCTATGCTGTCGAAGTGGAAGGCGAGCGCATCCATGTGCTGATTCCAAGGGCAGAAGATTGACCGTGCCTCAAGAAGACACCGCATCCCGGGCGCCCGGCGATGGGGGTTCGATTTCAAGGGGCATCAACGCCGTAGCGGGCAGCGTGATCGCCTGGATTGACTTGGAAGCCAGATTCACCTGCCAGATGTACTCTCTTTCGAACCATTGTCTGGTGCCCTTCTCCCTCACAAAGACCCTGACAAGGTAAAGATCCCCTTGTTGTCGCTGCACCCTCCATTCTCCCATGCGGACACCCTGCCCACGGGCAGCCATGGCCTGGACTCGATTCGCGAGCGCCTGCCGGATCGTAGGGGCCTGCTGAGCGCGGTGCGTCTGCACTAACGCCATCGCTTCCGCTGCTCGCGGGTCAGCCATCGGGTTCAGCGCAGACGGTTTCAGGGCCCAATACACCAGTCCGCCCACGATGAGAGCCCCGATCACGAGATAGTGAAGATACTTAATCACCGACCGCGACCACTGAGGCCATGGCCCTCGACCGATTCATCGCCCCTTGACCATGTAGCCATCCCAGATCACAGAGCCAAGCGCTGGTTGGTTAAGGCAGAAGCGAGCGAACCCCGGAGGATTTCCGATGCGGCGGGGCGCCGCCTGTTCGCAGGAGCCGATCAGCCCGTGAGTCCCTAGACCAAGGCGCCCGAGCTCCCACACGGAATCTTGAAAACTGGCGCTGGATCAAGGCATGCCGTTCACGCAACACCTGGTCATACACAGGATTCCCCGATCTAATGCCGGAGATTCCAGAGGAGAGGTGCCCAGACACCACAAGACCAGTTCCTCGAAGCCGGCCGAGGGCCCGCTCCGAGTGCCGGGTCAGGAAACGGTTGAACGCCTCCAGCGGAGTAAGCGAACCAGGGTGCCACCAGAATCCGTGAACCGGTTTCAGGCCGAAGAGGAGCGGTGTCTTAAACGGTACCCATGTATACTTGCCCTTGACCGCATCGTCAGGAGGCTCAAGCACAACGGTCGGCAGGGCAAGCTCGGCTGGATCCACGGGACTCGGTTCCCGTGTCCTTTGCGGTTCCTCCGACGCCGTGCGGCTCACCGTCGGACTCTCCATGCTCATCGCACGATCGGACCGGTCAGAGCCTCCAACGGAATCCTCGACTCGCGACGGAGCCGCGGCCTCGTCGAGGAAACGATGCACGCGACCCGCGCTCCGCTCTTCTAAAAGGGGCACATG
>JACZQN010000068.1 GCA_022545705.1 Nitrospirota bacterium
GTTCTCGGAGCTGCTGGTCCAGTTCGCGCGCCCGCGCCGCCTCCGTCTCCACTTCCCCCGCCCGCCGCTGCAACCGGGCGATCTCGTCCTGGGCCGTGGTGGTGCCGCTCAAGAGCCGCTGCTTCTCCTCCTGTAACGCCGCCACCTTCGCCCCCAGCTGCGCCTCCACTAGCCGCACGCGGCGGCGACTGTCACTGAGCGCCGCCCTCGCCTCGTCTTTCTCTTGCTCCAGCGCCGCCAGGCGGGTGTGGGCATCAGCTAGGGATCGCTCCCCACTTCTGAGGGCTTGCTGGGAAGTCTCGAGACGCCGCTGGCGGTCTTCGACCTCGGTCTGGAGCAGATCGCGCTCCCGCCGGAGTTCCTTGCCCAACCGCTCTAATTGCTGATGATCATCCTTGAGTTGCGCCAGCTGGCTTTTGGCCTCACGTCGGCTTTGCTGTTCGTTGGCAAGCTCATACTGGGTTGATTCCAGATCTGTCTGATATTGAACGCTACTATTTTGGGCGGCCAATAACTCCTTGACCAGCCGAGCTTGTTCTTGCTCCAGCGCTTCGATGTCCACAGCGGCGTTCTTTTGAAAACTTTCCAAGTCCGCAGCGGTCTGGGCAGCGGTCTTACGGGACTCTTCCAGCTCGGTGAGAGTCTCCATGTGCTTCCCTTGACTCACGCATCCTGTTGCCATCACGGCACACACTGCGGCGGCCGATAAGAATTTGGACGCCATATGATGTCCTCCCTGGTACACGTCGTTGTCCTACTCTCACTCACGAAGAACTTCGCTGCGCGGCGCTTGCCGGCCGTTCAAGCTCCGCCAACCTCGCCTGACCTGGTTCAATACAGAACTGAAGACCTCAGGCGAGAGGAAGGCTAGGCTCTCCCTGAGAAGGTGTCAAGAGCGCAATCGGTGAGCATCAGGGACTACCTCAGCTCGTCCACACGCCAGAGGAACTTACATTCGGCGGCTCCTCTGTGACACTCCATGTCTATCGCGGTCACCTCTGCACAGACCACCCGCGAATCCCCTGGAGAAAATGTCGCGGTCATCGTACGACCGATCCGCATGATGTAGTTCAAAGACGCAGCTCCGGAACCGATGTTTGCGCCCGTCACGCATACAAACCGAACTGGAGCCGGTCCCGACCTCAGAAAAGTGAACAACTGTTTCTTGCTGCCAGGTTCCAGCACGGTTTGCCCCGGCCCTCCGATGGTTCTTCCGCCGGGCTCAGTCCCAAAAACGGTTTCTGCACGCGCCACATCCGGGATGAAGGTAGACGTGACTCCCAACAGGATCGGGGTAGAGACGAGAACAGAAACCGCATACAGGTAAAGTGCTCTACGTTTCATAGCTTCCTCCCACCACTTTTTGTTGAAAACACAAAAGCCCTTCGGGCACATGCGCTCCCGAAAGGCCTCTTTATGGTGTCCTACCTCTTAGCCCGCATGATTCATGAACGCGTCTACTGTTCACCCGTTGCATCTCACAGAGCAACGGGTACCCGGGACTCGCGGCTGCGACTAGCCTGCATGCGAAGTCGGTGGCAAAAAACCTCTCCGCCGCGATCTGATCGAACGCGGCGGTTCAAGCGAAGCTTGGTATGGCGGGCGGGCTCGCCGCTCAGTCGGTCAACGTACCGTTCACCCGTTGCATTGCCAGAGCAACGGGTGGAACGCGACGAACCGTCATGAATAATGCGGGCTAGGGACTGGTCCACTCCAGCCTGGTGCCGGTTTGGCGGGTGTCATAGCCACCCATGGCTTCTACTTCCAGCCGAAAGGCTCGGCTGGTAATGGTCTCCAGGAAGGCTGAGAGACTCGGATGAGAACCGAGATAGGCTGACGGAATCACGAGATCATAGCGTTCGTGCTGAAGCGGAATGAAATCCAGCATCAACAATCTGGCCGCAGACTGCACGCCCATTCCTACGTCAACGTGGCCCTCAGCAATCCACCGCGCCACCTCAAGATGCGAGGAGGCGATGCGCCGATAGCCCTTCACCTGGTTCACTCGGATACCGGCGGCGGCCAACTCGCGATCCAGGAGCAGCCTGGCGCCCGCCCCTTCCTCCCGGTTCGCCACCGTGACATCCGTCCTGGCCAGATCCGCCACTTCACGAATGCGTTTTGGATTTCCCTTTCTGACCATCAGTCCCTGCTCCCACGCCACAAACGTGACCACCGCTACCTCTTTGTTTCGCAAGTGTCGCCGGAGATAGGGCAGATTGCATTCTCCAGACTTGGCATCCACGACGTGCAGGCCAGCCACATGTACCTCACGCCGGTTCAGCGCCTCGATGGCAGCAGCACTCCCCATTGACCACCCGACCACCGACGCTTTGCTTTGTCGGCGCCGAAGGTGTTCGCCGACTAGAAACATCGCCGGGTCGCAGCCGGCGACGACAATGTCCGCCTCCAAGAGGCGGCGATCTCTGAGCAATTGCACCTGCACCCGGGCCTTTCGCCCGCTTGACCGCCGAAAGGTTGCTGGAGGATGGACCACTAATCCGTCCGCGGCGACCGTGAAATTCAGCACATCCCCAAGGGACGCCACCGGCCTCACGAGCACCCGTTCGCCGATCCGAGCCACTTTCACCCGAGCGGGTCCGCCCCAAGCCGGTCCTGGCGCAAGCGATCCGATCCAATCTCCCTCGATGACTTCCCCTTCAGACACGAGACTGAAGAGATCCTCGACACGACACTCGAGCGCGCCCGCCAACCGCAGCGCGACAGTCGTCGTCGGCAGATACTGGTTCGCTTCAACCGCATAGATCGCCTGCCTGGTTATCCCCGCCATCTCGGCCAGGGCAGTCTGCGAAAGACCCTTGGCAAGGCGGAGGCCTCTGAGACGGTTCTCAACGGTTCCCGCTGGATTCGAACGATTCTGTCCACGCATGGCTGAATGCCTACCAGAGTAGTAGTCAATGTGTCAAGTATTCTGACAGATGATCTTGAAGGCAGCCGGCAGGACTTGTTGAGGCCTCGCGTCAGATGTTGTAGGACAACGATCCGCGGATACGGGAGCGGAGAGATCGAGGATCAATAGTCGGGTTATGCCGGCCAGGAGGGGGAGACTCAGCTCTTGCCAGAAGAAGACCTCGGGGCCAGGGGGAACAGGATCGTCCGAGGGGTGTCCCCGGGTCGCCAGCGTTGACCCGCTCCGACCGAGATGCGCACTCCAACGTCATGGATTCCAAACATCGGATCCGCTCGCAATTCATTCTCCAAGAAGCTGTCGCGGTTTTCCTCCTCCGAGCCTACGACATCGGTTCGTCGATAGTGTCCCAAGGTGAACGACACCGATCCTTCCCGGACCGCCACCGCCCCAGTCGTGACATCAGGGCGTAACAGCCGCCCGCTCTGGTGGAGGTAGAACACCACCCAGTCGGTGGGCTTGGCCTTCGCCAGGGCTTTGGACACAGCAGGTACAAGAAACGCCAACTCGTCTGGATCAAATAGGCGGCCTTCATCTTCTTCCGCAAAGAACGGGCCCTCTGGACTTTTGATCTCTATGGATGCCAGCAACGTACGGAGACGGTCTGGGGAAATGGAGACTGGGTGCGCGTTTCTGGTGGTCGTGGCAGTCGGGTCAGGATCCACGCGAACGAAGTTTCCCGTCCGTTCCATGATCACCACGTCCGGAATGCCAGTGCCCGCGCACCCTCCCGCGATGATCATGATCAGGGCAATTGAAAAAACGCATTTCATCGCACGAACCCAATGTTTGGCCTCTTGAGACCCACCCGACCTCTTACTGCGGAGGGAAACGTCTGCTTGAGAACAGTTAGCCCTGATCCGAAAATATTACTCCGAGCACATTATAGGTGGCTCCCATTGTGTCTAGCTCTCTGGTCTCATCATGTGTCACTACGCCATCGTATGGCGCTGATCGTAGCTGCGCCATCTTATGGCGCCGACAGTGGCAGCCCTTCGACAGGCTCAGGGCCGTGAGCGAGTCGAACGGCATGAGAGGCTGTGGTTCGAGAACCTGACCACCGGGAAGCCCGTCGACGGGCCACTACATGGAGGCGCGGGAGCGCGAAGCCCTCTGGCGAGCGTATTTCGGATCAGGGTTAGCTCAGTCAAGCTACCGAGACAGACTGAGTGCAGAGGCGTGACACGGCACTCTTGTTCGGGGGATAGCAAACGGTTCTCGAAGGGAAGCCGTTGTCGGCAGGTCGGTTCACTTCGTCAAGCCGAACGGTGGACAGTGGCGCCTTGATCCGGAGTTTCTCGAGATTGATCACGATTTCATCTTTTTCCCGCCCCAACAACCAAGTCCAGATACTCACCTCCTGCTCCTCAACGACCTCCTCCGGATCAAAGTGCAGATCAAATCCCTTGGGTGCGGTGGGCATGGTCGGGTACCGGCGGTCGTACACCATGCCGTAGGCCGGGATGCTATAGACAATCTGGTGATTGCCAAGGATAAAGTGCAGGCGATCCTCGCGGACGTACAAGCCGCCTGATGTGATCTCTCGCTTAATCGAAGTTTGGGGATGACTCAGGTAGAACGTGACACGCTCTTCCGGGCTCGCTCTTGCCAAGGCCTCGACCAACTGCGGGGTCAGAATGGTGATTTCGTCGTCACGGAAGGCAGGTTGGCTGGGTGCCTCCCCTGCAAATAGTTTTTGAATTGCTGCTCGATGTGCTTGAACGCTGAGCCCCCTGAGGATCCCATCCATCACCTGAGCGCTGATCGCGACCGGATGACTGTGTCGAGTCTCTGGCTGTTCTGGCCTGACCTGCGGGTCCGCCTCCAGCCTGACGAAATTCGTTGGATCTTCATAGACCACTCGTGATGGCACATGCGGGAGCGCGCATCCGCCCACCAGTATTCCGAGTACAAACAGACGCAACGAGTAATGCGCTATGCGCTGTTCACGCATGCATGACGCTTTACCCATCACGTGATTCTATCACCGTCACAGTCATCTCGACCCGCTCCAACGGATTATCCCGCCCATCTTTCTTGACACTGATGATCTTATCGGCAACTTCCATCCCGCTGACCACTTCGCCAAAGGCCGTATATTTCCAATCCAAGAAGTGCGAATCCGCGACGCAGATAAAGAATTGGGAGCCAGCGCTATCTGGATCGTCTGACCGTGCCATCGAAAGCACGCCTCGCTTGTGTGGCCTGCTATTGAACTCGGCCTTGACCCGGTAGCCCGGCCCACCCATCCCGTGGGTTGAACGGTCCGGATTCTTGCTGTTCGGGTCGCCGCCTTGGATCATAAACCCCGGGATCACCCGGTGAAAGGTGGTGCCATCGTAAAATTTCTCCTGGGCCAACTTCACGAAATGCTTCACGTGATTCGGGGCCACGTCAGGATAGAACTTGAGGATGATCTCCCCGAGTGGGTCGCCCTTCACCGTCAGCTGAATGCGTGCGCGTGTGTCGTTGGTAGGTTCAGCCATCGTCAGTCCTCTCCGCCACTCTCCTTGTGTGGAGCTTCACTGGGCAGTTGTATCCCCTTGCTGATGCGGACCCAACTCTTGCCATCATCACTCCTGAATACGCCCGTGCTCGTTCCCACGTAGAGTGAGCCATCGCGAGAGTCTGCCAACACTTGGGTGGCAAGGTTGGTCAGACCGTTATTGATCGGTGTCCACCGTTGTCCCTTGTTCACGCTCTTGAAGATGCCTCGACCGGTCGCCACGAAAAGGCCCCGCTTGTTGATCACGATCCCCCTGATCGAGTCGTTCGGTAGCGCGCGGCTGATCGGCTTCCATGTCAGGCCACCGTCACGGCTCAGAAAGACCCCGCTATCGAATGTCCCGGCATAGAGCGAGTGATTTCTATCCACCGTGAGAACACGGATGAAGTTCTCCACCAACCTTTCGTGATCAACCAGGCCGTGACGCAACCGAGTCCATCGGGATGCTTTGGCCGTGTAGCGCAACAACCCCTTCCCGGAAGTCCCGGCATACAGGGTATTGTCAGGAGCCATCGCAAGCGCATGCACCAGAGTTTCTCCCAGGCCTTTGGTCACCACAGTCCACAGATCCGCATTTTCAGCAAGTCGGTAGACACCATCGCCCGTTCCAGCGTAGATGACACTACCCTGAGCGAGTAATGCCTTGACTTGAAGAACTCTCAGGCCCTTATTGACCGCGTGCCAGCTCTTTCCGCGGTCCTTGCTTCGGAACACCCCTGCACGCAACGTTCCGGCATAGATCGCTCCATTCTGCGCCTCGATCAGGCTCAGGATGAACAGATCGCCGAGGCCTGAATTCATCTGGCTCCATGATTCTCCGCGGCTGCTGCTCCGGAAGATTCCCATTCCAAAAGACCCCGCATAGACGGTGTGATCCTTGGCGACCGTCAATGCCTGAATACTCGGCGTCAGCCATGGGAACATCTCCACCGAGGACCCTCCATGCTCCTGGGCGGAACGCTCCACAGCTCGGAGCCCTGCAGAACTTTGCAACGCGTCCTGTCTCGCCCCCGAGTCCTCCAGCGGACCCATGCCGAGGCCGCCGAGCAGAGCTGCGCAGACCCAAGCCATCAACCCTCCTGCGCGCCTCAAGGATCTACGGGATACTTCCATCATCGCACCCGCTTACCGGCCGTCCCAACCGGAGTCACAGCATCCAGGTCATCGGCTGTCTTGCCAGACTCACCAGTAGGCTTCCGTCGTCCGAATATTTTTGCACCGAGAATCCCGATCTCATACAGGATGATGAGGGGCACAGCCATCAGCAGCATCGTAAACAAGGTGGCGTCAGGCGTGAGGACAGCGGACAAAATCAACGCCACCATCGCCGCGTGTTTGCGGTATCGGCTGAGGAGCTCAGGCGTAACGAACCCGGCCCTACTCAGCAACGTCAACGCCATCGGCATCTCGAATGCGAATCCAAAAATGAGCATGAACTTCACATTGAAATCAACGTAGATGCCGACGGCAAGCTCAGGAGCCAGCGCCCGATCCATGCCAAAGCTGACAAAGAACTGGATCACCAAGGGCAAAATCACCAGATTGCAGAACACCAGGCCTAGCACGAAGAATGCGGCAGCCAAGCAAAACAAGGGGATGCCCCAGCGTTGTTCGCGGGGAAGGAGCGCCGGTTCGATGAACTTCCAGAATTGATACAGTATCACGGGCAGGCTGAGGATAATTCCTGCCAGAAGCGAGATCTTAATCGAGGCGAATAGCGCCTCGATCGGCCCATAAAAAATCAGATCTTCGTCAAATGGGCGCTTGAACCACTCGATCAGGTCCGTGGCGAACGCGAACGCCGCGACGAACGTCACTCCTATTGTACCGGCTATCACGAGCAGACGTCGTTTGATCCCGGCAATATGGCCGGCAAGCGGTGTCAGTACTGCAGCCATGGTCCTCGGCTCTTAGCGAAGTTCCCCTGTTCCCTCGACAGGACCGGTCACCGTGCGGCTGACCGCTCTTGGTCTTCACGATGAAGGCGGATCAGTTCAGCCATCCGATCCTTCTTGGCCAGCTTTTCTTTCTGAATCTGCTTCTTCAGCAGTTCTTCTTGCGGCGTCAAGACGTGCCGCTTTTGCAGCTCACGTAATTCTGCATCAAGCCGATGATGGGTGTCTTCTAATTCCCGAAATTCCGTGCTGGATTCGCGTAACTGAGCCGTAATCCCTTCCTCCGTCAGCATAGGCCCACCTCCTGTCTAGGGCGCCGGATCACCCAGGCCTCCGCCAGCTCGCCAGCGCGCAACGAATGAAACGAGCATGGTCTCTCCCTGGGCGATGACCGGTGCCGCTCACGTTACACCCTACACCTCTTGTTCTCCTGGCTGCCATCAGCACAGATGCCCTCCACCTCGCTCGGCTTCAGGGCGCGGTCTCCGACCGCATGCGCGCCACGTCCGCACGCATCGGCTCCCTGGGCAGCGAGGGTGAGTACTCCTGCAACGGCTCCATACCCAGCAGAACCGCATCCTCGACTGGGTCTGTGTAGTACCTCCTCCTGAGCGCGACTTGGCGGAACCCAACCCGTTCATACAGTGACCGGGCCGCGACGTTCGAGGCACGGACTTCAAGCACCGCGCGCACAGCGCCGGACTCGCGGCCCACGCTCAGCATGTACCGGATCAGATCGCTCGCAATTCCTCGGCGACGCATGGATGGCTCGACCGCGAGATTCATCAGGCGCAGTTCGTCAAAGACCAGCCAATAACACATGTATCCGACGAGATCCCCTTTGCGTGCTCCACCGTCAGGATCGAAGCGAGCGGTAAGGAAACGGCCGAAAGGATTGTGGCTCAGCTCCGCCTCGAACATCTTTCGCGTCCATGGGGATGAGAACGATGCTTGTTCGATACGCAGGATCGGGGCAAGATCCTGATGGGTCGCCGGCTCAATACGAAGCCTTGCAGCTTGACGCGCGTTCATCACCGAATCATTTCACGGACGGTTGCCGTGGACGCTGCCGGGAGCCATTGCGAGCCGGGCCCGAGACAGCGGCCTGGCGACGCCACTTGAGCTCTGCTTCTGCCCGCTGCACATAGCGCGGCGACAACCCGAGAGCAGCCACTTCCCCCCGGGCCAGGCGCTCGAGGCCCGCCAGCCCAACGCTGACTGCTGAGACGGGCATCGCCTCCGGGGGAGCTTCGCACATGTCCCTGGCTCTGTCGCCAAGCAAGCGCCAAAGCTCGTCTCGGTAGATCTGCCATCCTTCCCCGAAGACTAATGTGGGACCTTCGATCGATCGCCCCACCAGTTCCAACGGTCCCACTCGCTCCTCCACCAAGCAGCGGAGCATTTCAATGCCCCCCCACTGGTACACACCCCAGTACACTTCCCCAGTCCGAGCCTTCAGGATCGGACACACAGGCTCGCTGGCATGGCGGAGATTCCAGGCCATCGCCTCCAGCGTTGGCACAGCCACAAGAGGCAATCCTGTCACCGCGCGGAACCCTTGCATCGTCGCAAGTCCCACACGGAGGCCGGTGAAGGACCCTGGCCCGATCGACACGGCCAGTCCGTCCAGGGATGCGAGTGTCAGTCCATTGGCCCGCAGGACCCGGTCAATCGTCGGAACCAACCATTTCGCATGCGCCCCTGCGGCATCCTGGTCCGAACGCGCAAGGACCTCGGTGCCATCCAGCACCGCCACGCTTTGCCAGGTAGTGGCCGTGTCAACGGCCAGGATCCTCACGCCATTCCCCTTCCCGACTTCTCTCGGGCGACGCGGCCCTCAACCGCATCGCCCCACCTGCACCACCCAACCCAAGCTCGTCCAGCTTGAGCGGGGGGTTGGTGATGATCTCGTGAAACTTCATGGTCAGGGATCCCTGCCCCTGACGATCGTACGCGGTGACGGTGAACGGTTTGAGCATTATATCAGGCACACCCACAGCCCCGGAGGACACCGACGTGCCCGTCGAGGCATGAGTGACGGGACGGAAGTCTTCAAATTCCACGGTCGCTTCCACCTCACCCGTTGTGGTCAATCGATCCTCTTGAACGACTTGCAGGCGCCGACGTTCAAACCAGATATGCCGGCTCGGGCTGGCTGACCCGCTGGGTTCCACATCCGCATAGACCTCCAGTCGGTACCGATCCCCCTCTTCGACGAGCGTGACACGCTCGTCGTTCGCGATAGGGGTGATCCCGACTGCCCCGGTGACCGCCCAGACACTGAGCTTGAACGGTCGGCTCACCGTGCCCATGCGCTCCCATTCGCTCAGCCGCCCCGCTAACATTTTGCCCATGGTGGGAAGCCGAAGTCTATAGTGACCGTCGCGCAGGACCAAATCGAAGAGTTCACCGCCAAGCCGCGTAAAGCCCCGAAGTCGAAGCGAATCGGGACCCCGGTAGTACACAGCCCCGTCCACTCGTTGGGCGATGGGAATGCCTGGCCCCTTGATGGACACGCTAAAGAGACCCTTCATGCTTTGGACGGCAGCCTTCCGTTCCTGCAAGAGCTCAACCAACTGCTCGCCGGTCGCGCTTCGCAAAGGAAGCTCGCTGCGGCCAGGCAAGGACGCGCACGCGGTCATCGCAAGGTGCAAGGTAAAAGGTAAAAGGTAAAAGGTAAAAATGAACACATCCCACCTTTTACCTTTTGCCTTTTGCCTTTTGCCTTGGCTACGCCAGGACCGCATCCAGCGCCTCTCCGATGTCGCGGATCCCCACCAGTTCAAGGCCGTCACTCGAGCCTAGTTTCGCGAGGTTGCGTTCGGGGATGACACAGCGTCGGAACCCCATTTTGGCCGCTTCACGGAGTCGGAGTTCCACCTGGCTAATCGCCCGCACCTCCCCGCCCAAACCCACTTCCCCGCACACGATCGTCGCGTGATCGATCGGCCGATCGCGCAAACTCGAGCTGATCGCCGTCACGATCCCGAGATCAATCGCCGGCTCATCAATCTGCATCCCACCCACCACATTGACGTACACATCCTGCCCAGACAGGTGCATCCCAATGCGCTTCTCCAGCACCGCAATCAGCAAGGACATCCGGTTGAGCTCCACCCCGTTTGCCATCCGTTTCGGCATGGCATAGCTGGTCGGCGAGACGAGCGCCTGGAGTTCCACCAGGATGGGTCTGGACCCCTCAAGACTGCAGACGACCACCGATCCGGTGCATTGGGCCGGACGTTCTGCCAAGAAGATTTCGGAAGGATTGCCGACCTCAAGCAGTCCTTGCTCTTTCATCTCGAACACGCCGATCTCGTTCGTGGACCCAAAGCGGTTCTTGACCGCGCGGAGAATCCGGTAGCTATGCTGTTTGTCGCCTTCGAAGTAGAGCACGGTATCCACGATGTGTTCGAGGAGTCGGGGGCCGGCGATGGCGCCTTCCTTCGTGACGTGACCGATAATAAACACCGGCACGCCGCTCCGCTTCGCAAACCATCTCAGTTGACCAGCCACCTCCTGCACCTGGCTGACGCTGCCAGGTGCCGACGTAATCTGGTCCGTATAGACCGTTTGGATCGAATCGATGACGATCGCGGAGGGGTTGAGGTTTTGGACCGATTTCAGGATTTCTTCAAGTGAGGTCTCGGCAAGGATGAAAAGGAGCGGACTGTCGACCCCGAGTCGTTGCCCTCGGAGCTTGATCTGCTGGGGCGATTCTTCCCCTGATATGTACAGGGTTTTCTGGCCACCTATGGCCAGCTTGGCTACTGCCTGCAGCAGCAGGGTGGTTTTCCCGATTCCAGGATCGCCGCCGATCAGGACGACCGACCCGGGGATGACCCCCCCACCCAGAACCCGGTCAAATTCACTAATGCCAGTATAGAGACGGTACTCGCCCGCGACCTGGATGGCCTCGATCGGTGTGGGCATCGAAGTGGCATCTCCAAACGTCGCCGGACGCCCTCGGCCTGTCGCCTCAAGCCGTTCCTCTCTCATGCTGTTCCAGCGTCCGCAATCCGGGCAGCGCCCGAGCCAACGAGGAGATTGATGCCCGCACGCCTGGCAGAGGAAACTGGTCTTGGCCCTCATCGGCCGGAGTCTCGTTATCGCATCGGACGCAAGGAGACAGCCACGCTGGCATCTTAAAGAAACTGGAGCGAAATTACAAAGGGGACCCGATCATCGGAGTCCCGAGAACTACAGTTTCTTGCGTACCTCCTTCCAATTCTTGGCCACTTGGGCTTTCCTCGGCAATTCCTCGTCCTCTTCAGACGCCGGCATGATAATCACTCCGATTCGATGTTTGACCAGTACTTCCGCAAACGTCTTGGTTCGCCCGATTCCTATTCTGAAGTTCGTCCACCCTCCCGCCTTCATGTCCTCGATTTTAGTTGCCAGCGCTTCTCGACCAGGGTCAACGCTCATCCTCAGGCCGGCAGGGAATTTATGTTTCCCGAGCCATTCAGGAAGGCCCTCTCGCTTTCCGAACCGCACCGGCGTTCCGGAATCTGACCAGGACAGATAGATCACGTTATAGAAAAACTTGGTCAATCGTGTCAGTTCATCAGCGGCATCTGGAGCCGGACCGAGCTGACCGAAGCCGCCGAAATCCAGCGGTATGGGAAGCAGTGGTATCTTCGGACCGGCAGATCTTTCAACAAGGGCAGCAGCCTCCA
>JACZQN010000069.1 GCA_022545705.1 Nitrospirota bacterium
GCCTGCTCGCGCCGGACGCTGCGGCCGACACCACCAGTCGGACCACGGATGCGCCCCTCGAGGGCACCTTCCGTGTCATCGATGTCGCCCCACTCCCTACGGAGGTGTCCGTGCGGGGGCCGGACCGCCGCCCCTGCACCGCCACCACGGCTGAGGTGGTCAACCAAACGGTGGCCCGCAAGACCTTGGTCCTCGGCCTGCAGCACTACACCCGCTCCGACCTGGAGGCGGTGCGGGCGGCCGGACAGAAGCTCCAGATCCAGGTGCTGGGCTTGGCCAGCATTGCCGAGGATGTGTCCCCCGAACTGGCCCGGGCCACCATCGACTCCCTCGTCGTGCTGGGTGCCTTGCAGGCCAGTGCGGCGGTCAAAGCCGCCTTGGCCGATCGGATCCACTAACCCGCCTCGCCGCCACCCCATGGAGGCGGACGGGGCTAGCGCCCGCTTCCTGCGGTGGCGGTACGCCATCCCTCGGTAGGGGACCAGATCCGCGCTCCTGCCCAGAGCGATGGGTCGTTGTTCCGCAGACAAGGAGACCATGGGTATGAATGAGGGAATGCACGCTGGGATGCTCGAAGCCACTCGCCTGACGCGCGCGGGTCAGGTCCTCGAGGCGACCGCCTTCATTCAACGCACGCTTCGGGGCCTGCTCGCGCCGGACGCTGCGGCCGACACCACCAGTCGGACCACGGATGCGCCCCTCGAGGGCACCTTCCGTGTCATCGATGTCGCCCCACTCCCTACGGAGGTGTCCGTGCGGGGGCCGGACCGGTCCCCGCGGGCCACCGAAGCCCCCACGATCGGCCAGCCTCCCTGCGCGAGCGAACGAACCGAGGCTCCATCGCGTGTGCCTAGGCCATCCACACGCTTGCGCGCCACACTGCGCCCGCCTTGGCGGGGATACGGCGGGCCAGTCTCCCGGCCCAGACCCCTCCCAGACCGAACACGCGACGTGGTGCCGGACGGGGGGCGGTTTCTCACGGGGTCCTACACCAACCAGGCTGGAACCCGCACCTACAAGCTGTATATCCCCAGTGGCTATCGCGGGCAAGCGCTGCCCCTGGTCGTCATGCTCCATGGCTGTACGCAGACCCCCGATGATTTCGCCGCCGGCACCCGCATGAATGGACTCGCCGAAGAACACCCGTGCTTCGTGGTCTATCCCGCGCAGGCGAGCGCCGCCAATGGGTCGAAGTGTTGGAATTGGTTCAAGGCAACTGACCAGCACCGTGGCCAGGGAGAGCCATCCATTATTGCCGGCATCACGCGCCAGATCGTCAGCACCTACCCCGTCGACGCGCGGCGGGTCTATGTGGCTGGACTATCAGCCGGCGGGGCGATGGCAGCGATCATGGGGATGGCCTACCCCGATCTCTATGCGGCCATCGGCATCCATTCCGGACTCGCCTACGCGGTCGCCCGCGACGTCCCCTCCGCGCTCGCCGCGATGCAGCAGGGTGGGGCGGCCCCTGCCCGCCAGCGAGATGACGGCGCCCTAGGGGCGAATTCCTGCCCGCGGGTCGTCCCAACGATTGTGTTCCACGGGGATCGGGATACCACGGTGCACCCGCGCAACGGCGACCAGGTGATCGCGCAATGGGCGACGATTCACGCCGGTGGGGGGCCGCACACTGAGGCAGGGACGAATCCGCAGGTGACGGTGCAGCGAGCTCAGGTGCCCGATGGCCATGCCTATACCCGCGCTATCTACCACCACGCGAGCGGGCAGGCCATCATGGAGCAGTGGCTGGTCCATGGGGCCGGCCACGCGTGGTCGGGTGGGAGTCCCAGTGGCTCGTTTACCGATCCCAAAGGGCCCGATGCCGCGCAGGAAATGATCCGCTTTTTCTATGAGCACCCTCAGCGCGAGACACGAGGCCTGTGACCAGGATTGGAACAGATAACCGATTGCGTCGCGGCTCTCGGCACGCGCAACGGGACATCCGAGTCGCCCTTGCGCCCTCGAGCTCGCGACGAGTGTTTTAGGCCGCGGTGCGGCCGTGCTCCCACAATGACTTTACGCCCCGAGGCGGGTTTCGCGTGGCTACGCCAGATCATCTTTCCCGCTGAAGGGGCGCATCCATACAAGCGGGATCTGAAGAACCTCGAGTTTCATTTACTGGACACGGGCCACTTCGCGCTTGAGGAAGATGGAGACGTCATCGCCAACCATATGCGCCGCTTCTTAGACAAGAACGTGGTATCGGTCCAGTGATGACTGTAGCTACGTGCGCTTGGGCTTGACCATGTGGGTCAATTCATTTTCAAGAAAGGTGTTTACGCTGCCCTCACAGAAGACCCTTCATGGTCAACCACCCCTTCATTCGGGATGGTGCCTGCCAAACGTTTCACGTAAAACTCAGGGTTCTTCTGGAACGCTTCTGAGCATAATGGACAGCCGCAAAAGTGCGCCTCCTGTCCGGCAATCGTCAACTTGACAGCCCACTGCAGGGGTTTTTCCCCCAAGCAGGTTGGGCAGACGACAATCAAATCCACCGGTATCTGGAGGTATTTCTGGGGATCTGCACTGAACACGTCAGCGCACTTCTGGCAGCAGAAACGGTATTCTTGATTGTTATAGCGATACGTGGCCGCCTCATCTGTGCTCACGCCTAGCCTGACCAGGGAACAGCGACATGTCGAGCAAATGAGTGTTTTCATGTTATGAGCTCCATTCCCAACCGTGAATTCGTGTTCCTATAACATGTACTCAATATCAGACCCATGCGTTGGATAGGCCATCATCATGCCCATGAGGTCCGTGGCAGTCAGTCCAGATCGGATCGCCAAGGCAAAGAGGTTGATGACTTCTTCCGCGTGGGAACCGAGCAGGTGCGCCCCAAGGATTCGCCCACTCCCTTCCTCGACCAGGACCTTGAATCCAGAGTGCTCCTCCCCGACCCGGCGCGACGAATACCAACCGGTGGTTTTCTGATGGCTGATGCGGACCCGCAGGCCCTGTTCCCGGGCCTTCTGCTCTGACAGGCCCACGGAGGCCAGCGGCGGGACGGTAAAGACCACGGACGGCACGCCCGAGTAATTGGGTTTTCGATGTTTGCCGTCCAGCAAGTTGGCCGCGACGATCTCCCCTTCGTACCCCGCCACCGGAGTCAATGGCAGTCCTCCACTCGCTGCCGCATCGCCCGCGGCATAGACCGCCGGGTTCGACACACTCTGCAGATATTCGTTGACCGCCACCCCGCGCGTCGCGTCGTATTGGACCCCCGCAGCGTCCAGGCCCAAATCCTCGATTTCTGGCACCCGACCCGCGCCATGCACCACCATGTTGGCCTTGAATCCCCGCGTCTGGCCAGCCATTGAAGCGTGGACGGTCAAGCCGCTGGCCGTGCGCTTGATCCCTTGCACTTCAGTTTGAAGCTGCACGTCCACGCCCAGCTCACGTGTTCGCTGTACCAACTGCTCGACGAGATCGGGGTCGAAGCCGCCGAGAGGCCGCGCCTCGCGGTGGAGAATCGTGACGCGGGCGCCGGCACGGGCGGCGATGTGAGCGAACTCGAATGAAATGTACCCACCCCCGATAAACACGATGCGGCGCGGCAGGTCGTTCAGTTCCAAGAATTGCTCGCTGGTGGTGAGATGCTTCTCACCGGGGATCTGTAACTTCACCGGCTGCGCCCCCGTGGCCACGACCACCTGCCGGCCCTCCAGCACATTCTTGCCCACCTGAACGGCCGTCGGGCCGACAAACCGGGCGCGGCCATGGAACGCGGCAATTCCGGCCTTGGAATAGCGTTTCGCCCGCAGTTTCGGAACGGGCTCCGTGAAAGATCGCTTGAACCGCATCAGCTCCCGCCAGGCGATCCCGACCCGCTCAGCACGAATCCCTTTGCCCTTCATCCGGTGAGTCCAGTCGATCACCTCGGCGGCACCGACGAGCACCTTCTTCGGGTCACATCCACGCAGGACACAGGTCCCACCAAACGGCCGGGAGTCGACTATCGCGACCTGCCAGCCGGCAGATCGGCACTGTGAGGCGACCGTAGACGCTGCCGATCCGGTTCCGATTACCACGAGGTCAAAAGCCTGTGACGCCATGGTGTGTTCCTCCTTGATCCCGCCGTGGGCGCTCCGATCTTGCTCCTGCTTGGCCATTCAAACGGCTGCTACGTTCCTCAGTACACGATGATGCGGTCCGCCGATTCGAACAGTTGCACCATCCGGTCCAGGGGAATCGGGGTCACAGCGGAGGCCACCCGAGATGGATCGATGTTGTAGAGGAGCATCATCGTCCGGTTGCCGTAGATCTCGACGCCCATCTTCTGGAGGAAGTCGAGGTACGCACCGTAGTTCTGTGGCACCTTCTCCAGAGGCACGTTCATCTGCTCAGACAGGCTCTGACGTTCGCGCTCGGGTAACGCGGCACGGTCCAGCGCGGTGCTGTCCGACCGGAAAATCCCACTGAACCAACCAAAGCCTCTTGTGACCGAGGTGACTGCGCTTGCATCCACGAGGATCGTCACCTGGTGCCCGGCCTTAACTGCCGCCCACGCCAAATTGGGCACCGCGCAGATCTGCGCGTCATCTTCAGCCAGGGACGTTTTCATATGAATGAGGAGTCGTGCGGGACTGTTTTGCTGAGCCTCAGCTGCTGCCGTCCACAAGAGCAAGCCGATGGCGAGGAACATTGGAACCACGTAGCTCGTGCGTCTCATGCTCTTGCCCTCCTTCGGACGATGAACTCGATGCACGTCTGCTTGCGGCGTTCAGTGAGCGCAACAGGTCAGCTCTTCGGTCGGCTGCGTCCCAGCCAGACACTCCTTGTATGCGGCGTAGGCTTTGAGCGCCCACTCTTCCCCCGGGCATCCCTGCATCGTCATGGCCACTTCGAGGAACTCGATAAGTTCCTCTTGAGAAACCCCCTGCTCGTGGGCCATGTGCACGTACGCCCGGATACAAGGCTCACAACGAATCGCGATTGAGATGGCCATCGCAGCTAACAGCTTATATTTCGCCGCAACCGTCCCGTCACGATACGCTGCTTGCCGCATGCGCAGCAGCCCGCCCGTGACTTTGGGACTCAGACGGCGGAGCTCTGCAAAGAGGCTATCGTGCTGATCATGCTGCGGCATTGATTCTGCCTTCATGGGCATTCCTCCTTCTGCTTGATGCGTTTGGTGCTCACCAGGTCAACAACTCCTGACGGACTCGTCGGTCACTCCACCCTGATGTGGCCGACCATTTGGTGACCCGGCAAATCGCACCGATAGCGGTACCTTCCGGGGATTCGAGGAACAAACCGAACTTCGGCTCGGCCGCCTCCCCCAATCAGAAGACGTATCAGCCCACGGTCTCCAAACTGCGGCGCCCCACTTCCCCCCACCTCCACCGGAACGCCTTCGAGCAATTTCTCGGGGACAAAGGCATGGATCTCCACGTCGTGATTTTCAAACCTCAGCACGACTTCGTGCCCCGCTTGGACGGTAACCTCGGCCGGCTGAAACGCCCGCGCCTTGATGGCAATCCGCACTTCCTGGCGGTTCGCGTCGGCCAGGGTTGATGCCACGCCGAGGGCCAGGAACAGCAACACCGTCAAGGCAACCACCAGACACTGGCTTGTGCTTCGCATCATCGCGTTTATCTCTGGTCGTGGGATTGCGGCCTTGTCCTTGTGGACAGCTCTGTCCTTGAATGAACCTTCAGGAGATCTTCAAATATCCCCTTGGCTAGATAGAGAGCTTCTCCCAGGTTGAGTTCGTGACCGGTGGGATCTGGTTGGGGTTGTCGCCAGGCTTGGACGTGAGGTGAAGAACAGAAGAAGTTCATCGTAGGGCAGCAGGACGTCGCGGCGTGGTCCGACCGGCTTGTCCCAACCCACACGACCGTTTCAGCCAGTTGATAGGCCACAATCGCTCCGTCGAGGACCTCTATCGCGATCGGGCCCCCGCAGTGGGCACAGGAGGACCCGATCGAGGCATTGTGGCCAACCATGAAGGGAATGCCCAGCGCATCCACCGCACATTGGGCGTAGACTGGTTTGGCCTCGTCCCAATCCGGAAATCTCACCACGTGCTTCGTGGGCACAGTGGAAAAGGGATACGCGAGACGAATCTCTTGGCTTGCGTTATCCAAATATAGAGAATCGATGGAATGGAGACGCTCGAGAATCCTTTGGAGTTCGTCGGCACTCCGCAGTCCCAGCGCGGCCACGATCTCCTGGCGACTGGGGGCTCGGCCCAGCAGGGGATATTGAGTGAGGATATACCGCCGGACCGCCTCTTCCTGTGGTCTAATCCCGGCTTGACTCAACCTCCCTCCCAGCATGGACTCCGCCATACTCAAGAGCTCCCTGGCGGTCTCTGATGCTTTTGGCCCAATCGTGCCGGTCTGGTCCGTCGCGCCAAGATTCCCCCTCATATGCCACCTCCACTTCTACGCAAACGTGTGACAGTCCCGATGATCGTGCGGCTTGGCTGTGAGCTCATGTAGCCGTTAGCCTTGAACACCCTGTCCCGTTCCATCCGAAACCACGGGTGTTCCTGCCTGCTCCGCACAGCACTGTCTCCCGGTCGCGCGCGGTCGCCGAGCTAGTCCATACACAGTGAGGCCCAGGAAGACGGCCAGCGCCGGAAGAAGAACGTAGTCGAGATAGCCCGTCAGGGCTCCGAGTCCCACGGCCCCAAGCAGTACGACGAGTAGTGGTGTGAAGCAGCACAGGGCTGCGATCACCGATCCAGTCAGACCCGTCCACAACCAACGCTTCCTCTGTTTGTCAGGCATGTTTCACTCCATTCCTGTCTGTCACAGGCTTGCCTGATGCCTGCTTCATCAGACAGACGGTCTCAACACAAATTGGACAGCCAGCCGTGAACACCTCAACGCGTCGTTTTGCGCTTGCCATGGTTCCTACTCCTTTCCCCCTCAAAACTTTGTACTATCGGGCAGCGATCGGTGGGCTGCCCAGCCCGACACGACCGGATCAAAGCCAGTAGGGTGCGGTCCAAGGCGTGTAAGTCTCGGATTTTGTCTTTTACCTGATCCAACTTCGCCTGGGCTTTCTGCTGGACATCACCACACCGGGCGGTCGAACTGACTCGGAGATTCAGTAATTCGGTAATCTCGTGGAGCGCGAAGCCCAGGGATTGGGCGTTCTTGATGAATCGCAGTCGTTTGAGCGCTTCGCGATCATAAACCCGATAGCCGGACGGCTTCCGATCTGTCGGCGTGAGAAGCCTGCGTCGCTCGTAATATCGCACTGTCTCGATGTTGACGCCGACTTCCTTCGCAAGCTGCCCGATCGTCATGTTTAAGGCCATGGCGTCTCCCTTCTTTCACGCAAACCTTACACCCTGTACTGTGGTCCAGAGTCAAGCCCATTCTCCGGATCCAGTGTGGAAAAGATACGTGAGCAATTCTAAAGAGACAGGCAAGCCTAGCTCGTTACGCGCGCCAATTAGGCTATCGCTTTGCGCCGGCTCTCCTAATAAAATCATAAAGATGTACAGCCTGGAAGACAATTGGCCCCTGGCGCGCCTCGGTCCTCGGCGGGCTTGGTGGGCCGACTGCCTTCACCTTATCTAGCTGCCCCTGCCCTCGCTTCGGGAACCCCTTGGGCTCGCGGAGGATCTGAAATTGAATGGGAGGCAACGATGGTTATTCCCTTGTCGATCGGACTGTTCCTACTTGCTGCGCTCTGTGAGATTGGCGGTGGATACCTGGTCTGGCAATGGCTGCGTGAGGGCAAGCCGATCGGCTATGCGGTGGCCGGTGCGGTCATCCTGATGCTGTACGGCGTGATTCCCACGTTTCAGCCGGCGCACTTCGGGCGGGTGTACGCGGCCTACGGCGGGGTTTTCATCGTGCTTGCCTTGCTCTGGGGCTGGGGCATGGACGGCACGCGCCCGGATCGGTTCGACTTCATAGGCATGATCGTCTGTCTGCTGGGCATGGCAGTGATCATGTATTGGCCGCGAAGCTGATTATCCAGGTCGGAATGCCAATCGAGACGCTACCCTACAGGGCTGAGCCGAGCCCGTGGGAAGAGTGTGGGGCTGCCACCGACTAGTAGAGCGAGGAAAAATTGACAGTGGACTGAATGGAGGAGTATCTTATTTTCACTGAAAGGAGTGTGGAGTGCGCCGCGCGAATGCGTTCCTTGGTCTAGCGCTGGTCCTGCTGCTTCTAGGCTTCAGCTTCAATGCGTACGCCTGCATCGTCCCGCTGTACGGTGGAGCCAGTGCGGCCAAGGGGAGTGACTGCTCAGCTCCTGAGGAACAGTCTGCCCGCCAGTTTTGCGACACCTTCAAGACCTTCGGAGTGCACACCCTTCCAGACCTTCAGCCGGCGACTGACACCCTGGCGTTCTGTCCCGAGAATACCGCCTCCTTGTCTCTCCTCCTTAACCTCCATACTCCTGGCATCCCAGCCGCTGGTTACTTAGGGGACGGTTCGCCACAAGACCTTCTCGTCAAATCCTCCGTGCTTCGTCTCTGATCCTCCCTCTGTCCTTTGCCCCACAACTAATCCCTCTGCGGCACAAGTAGCACAGCCGGCGCCCTCCACTTGGGAGGCTACCGTAGCTGGTCGCGATCGCGCCGCAGAAGTCACTGAGGAGAAGTGTATGAGACGAACAAGAGCTACGCGCAGCTGGTTGCTGATTCTGGTGAGCTTGCTCGCCTGCTCGTTCGGAGAGTCTGTGGCCGCCGGCCCCGATGCGTCTCCTATCGTATTGAAGCTGGCCCCGTTGATTCAGGAGGCGCTCGATCGGAATCCGGAGGTGAGAGCCGCTCGCGAGCAGGTACAAGCGATGAAGGCACGAATTCCCCAGGCCAGCACGCTGGAGGATCCGGAGATCAAGATCCAGCTCTGGAATACACCCGAGACGTTGGATCTCACCAAGACCAGTACAACGATCTACGGGCTCGCGCAGCGGTTCCCCTTCCCGGGAACCCTGTCCCGTCAGGAGGACATGGCCGCTTCTGCTGCTGAGCAGGCCACTCATAGCCTGGCCGCCAAGGAGCGCGAAATCACCAGCGCTGTGAAGCTGGCCTACTACGAACTGTTCTATGCGCACAAGGCCATCGAGATCCATCATGAGCGGGCCACGCTGCTCAAACAGTTCTTTGAAATTGCCAATGCCAAGTTCCGCGTTGGCAAAGGCACTCAGGTGGATGTGCTCAAAGCCCAGGTGGAGTTGTCGAAGCTCTTGCAACACTTCGCCCTCCTTGAGCAGCGCGAGCAGACCGCCCAAGCGCATCTCAATACTCTGCTTAACCGCAACCCGCTTGCGCCACTCGGGGTTCCGCGCGAGCCGACTCCACAGCCGTTAGGTCACTCACTTGAGTATCTCTGGCATGAGGCGCTACGCCTGCGTCCCGAACTCCGGGGAGCTGATTCGGCCATCGCTCAGGGTGAATCTGCGATTAAGCTGGCCAAGTTGCGGTACTACCCCAACCTTCGGGTTGAGCTGCAACGATGGCAGAACTTCAACACTGATGACGGCTTCGGGGGCAACTTCACCCTCAATCTCCCGTTCGCGTTCTGGACAAAACCCAAGTATGACGCCGGGGTCCGCGAAGCCGTTGCGCAGGTTGAGGCCGCAAGGTCCCGAAAACAGACGTTAGAGAATCTGACCCGTTTCCAGGTGAAAGACCTGGTCGCCCAGGTCCAAGCGACCGAACGGATCGTGGATCTGTATTCCACCACGGTTCTCCCACAGGCGCAGCAGACCCGCGACGCAGCCCTGGCGGGCTATCGAACAGGCCGAGCCGATTTTTTGGATTTAATCGACGCGGACAGGGCCGTCATCACGTATCAGCTCGAATACTTTCGGGCGCTCGTCGATCTCGAACAACAACTGGCCACACTCGAACGAGTGGTTGGTGCGGAGCTGTGAACACGGAGGCTGACCCATGGACAAGACGAGGCTCATACCAAAACAGAAAGCATGGTTCGTAATAGGGCTTGGGATCGTACTGTTGGTAGGGGCGGTGCTGTTTCTGAACGGTGAAGTCTGGCAACCGCTCTTCGTCATACCCGAGAAAGCATCCAAGTCTGATGCCCAGCCGGAGCAAGGGACGAAATCGATGGACAAGATGCCGCCGATGGAAGGGATGCTGATGTCTGAGCGTAGAGACATGGGTCCTGCGCAGGCGTACGCCAAGGTCACGCCAGTAAGGCAGCAATTGATTGGAGTGAAAACCGCGGTGGTAGGCAAGCAGCAACTCGAGACGGCCATCCGAGCGGTCGGGAAAGTGGACTACGATGAGCAACGCATTGCCCACGTCAACCTTCGGATTTCAGGATGGGTCGAGGATCTGTTTGTAGATTACACTGGGCAACTGGTCCGCAAACGGCAGCCGCTCTTCACCCTGTACAGCCCGGACCTCGTTGCCGCGCAAGACGAGTACCTTCTTGCCCTGCGCGCGGAGGAACAGGTGCAGGACAGCCCGCTGCCTGAAGTCCGGGAACAGGCTGCGCAGATGGTCCAGGCTGCGCGAGACCGGCTTCGGCTGTGGACCATCACGGATCAGCAGATCACCGAGCTCGCCCGTCGGGGCACGGCGCAGACCTATCTCACGATCTTTTCGCCCATCGCAGGTCACGTGATCGATAAGCAAGTGTTCAAGGGGATGTTTGTCGAGCCGCAGACGAAGGTGTACGCGATCGCGGACCTCTCCGCAGTCTGGGTGCATGCCGAGATCTACGAGTATGAAGTACCCTTTGTGCGAGTCGGGCAATCAGCGACGCTGACCCTTGACGCCTATCCAGGAGAAAGCTTTCACGGACGAGTCACGTATATCTACCCGTACATGAACAAAGAAGCGCGCACGCTCAAGGTCCGCCTTGAATTTCCGAATCCGGGCTTGCGGCTGAAACCCGAGATGTACGGGACTGTGGTGATCCGGGTGGATCGCGGGCGCAAACTCGCCGTGCCGGACCAGGCTGTGCTCGATTCGGGTATTCGCAAGATCGTGTTCGTCGCCAAAGGAAAAGGCCTTTTTGAGCCGCGGCAAGTCACCCTTGGCCCGAAAGTCGGGCCCTACTATGAAGTCATCGAGGGCCTCGTGGAAGGGGAGCGGATTGTCACCTCGGGCACGTTTCTGCTCGATTCCGAGAGCAAACTCATGGCCAGCACGAGCATGATGGGGGCCCTCGGGATGGGGGGCATCAAGATGGAGCAGGCCCAAATGGGCAAGATGGAGATGCCTGGCATGAAAATGGAGATGAACGCGGATGATTGAACGAATCATTGACTGGAGCGCTCGGAACGGCTTCTTAGTTGGATTAGCCACTTTCTTTCTGATGGGATGGGGAATCTGGGCGGTCTTGCACACTCCGTTGGATGCACTCCCCGATCTCTCGGACGTGCAAGTGATTGTGTTTACCGAGTGGCCGGGCCGCAGTCCGGATCTGGTCGAAGACCAGATTACCTATCCCATCGTCACGTCTATGCTCGGCGCCCCGCGCATCAAGTACGTGCGGGGGCAGTCGTTCTTAGGACTCTCGTTTGTGTACATCGTGTTTCAAGACGGCACCGACATGTACTGGGCCCGAAGCCGAGTGGTGGAGTACATGCAGGGGGTGACGGGCAAACTGCCGGAAGGGGTGTCGCCCACGCTGGGGCCGGATGCCACCGGAGTCGGCTGGGTCTTTCAGTATGCCCTGGTTGATGAATCCGGCACGCATGACTTGGCGGAGCTCCGGTCTTTTCAGGATTGGTACCTCCGCTACTGGCTGCAGAGTGTCCCCGGGGTGGCAGAGGTCGCCTCCATCGGCGGGTTCGTCAAGCAGTATCAGGTGGAGGTCGATCCCGTCAAACTCCAAGGCTATGGCATTCCCCTTCATCGAGTCATCGAGGCCATTCGACGCAGCAATAACGACGTCGGAGGGCGGGTCATCGAAGTCAGTGAGCGGGAATACATGGTCCGGGGGCGTGGCTATATCCGGTCGCTTGACGATATCCGGGTGGTTCCGCTTGGCACAGATCAAGCAGGTACTCCGATCACCGTG
>JACZQN010000070.1 GCA_022545705.1 Nitrospirota bacterium
CGTTGCATCTCACAGAGCAACGGGTACCCGGGATTCGCGGCTGCGACAAGCCTGCATGCGGCTCGCTGCATGCAGGCGGGCGGGCTCGCCACTCAGTCCCTCAACGTACTGTTCAAGTACGCCTCGGTCCTTCGCGGCTCCACGCCGGGTACCCATTGCTCCCCGGGTGCAATGGGTGCAACGCTGCGCGACTCCGCGATTTCGCGACGAACCGTCATGAATAATGTGGGCTAGGGCAGAGACTCGGCAGAGATCACGTGTAAGGTGATGAGAAAGGTAGCAACCCCGCAACCCCTGAGCACGGCCTGGCTGATGGGCTGCGCGGGACTGTGTCTGTTCCTGTCCGGATGCTTCGCGCAAAGGGCCGAGTTGGCGGAACTTGAACAGGTCTATGGCGGCAAGCTCGTCAGCCTCGACAAGCACAATAAAAAGCTGCAGGCCCGCATCGGCAAGCTGGAAGAAACCCTAGAGACGCAGGATCGGAAACTGAGAAAAGAGGTCATCCGCATGCGCGAATTTAGGGCCAGGCTGAATCAGAAGGTTGTGGACCTGCGCGAAGAAGAGCTGCCGCCGATCCGTGGCCAGGTCGACAAGAACGCGCATCGACTGGAATCCGTGCGGGTGCGCCTGGACGATATGGAGCATAAGACGAAGTCATGGCTGGGCGTGATCGAGAAGGTCCAGAGCGACCATGCTGACCTCATCAAGAAGGACCGCGACCAGTTCCAGCAGGAATTGCAGGCGGATCGTGAACAGTTCCAGGAGGAGCTGCGCACAGTCTCCGAGACAATCACCGCCATGGCACAGTCCCTGGGTACACGGTTGGAGGAGCAGGCCACGTCTACCAGCGAGGGTGAGGCGCGAAACCGCGCGCTGATGATAGACCAGAGGGGCCATTTAGAGGAAGTGAACAGGAGGTTCGACACGGTCGCCGAGGCCTTGGAGTCCGTTACAGAGGCCTTCACCGAGCGGGTGGAGAACCAGGATCAGTATCTTGACAAGTTGTCCAAAGCCGTCCAGGCGACCAACGAGCAACTGACGATGCTCCGGCGCGAAAAGGCGGGTTCTGCGTCTGTAAGGCAGGTGGAGCATTCCCTGGAGGCTCTGCTTTCGGAGCAGGATCGCTATCTGGACGAGTTGAGGAAGGCCGTCGAGGCGATCAATGCCCAGGTTGTCACGTTGAATGAGACGATGGCTCCCGCCGCGGCTCTCAGGAGCGTGCAGGAAACCGTTACCGTACGCGTGGATGATCAAGCTCGCTACCTGGACGAGTTGGCCAAAGCGGTCGAAGCAGTGAGTTCGCAGATGGTGACGCTCAATGACCAGATGGCCAGCTCCGTCCAGACCATCGATGATCGGCTGGCGAGCCTCACTCGGGAGATAGATGGACTGCGGGAAGCACAGAATGCGGCCGGGGCAAATGGGCCGGGCATGTCCTCCAAAGAGAGTGTGCCAGAACAGGGAACAAAGCTCACGCCCACCGCCGGTGTTGCGACACGGGATGCCGCCGCCGGCTCAGCGGCGCAAAGCGATAAGAGCGTGTATGCGCAGCACATGCGGAAATTAAAGCAAGGGGATTTAAATGGCGCATTGCAAGGCTTTGCGGAATTTTTGCATCGCTATCCCTCCTCTCCTCTGGTCCCCAACGCACAGTACTGGCTTGGCGAGTGCTATTACGGGAAAAAGGACTTCAAAGAGGCGATCGATGCATTCGAGCAGGTGAGTCTCGCCTATCCCACGAGCCATAAAGTTTCAGCAGCTCTGCTCAAGAAAGGCTACGCGCACTTGGCCCTGAACGACTCGACTCGCGCGGTGTCGGCGCTGAAGCAGGTGGTGGATGAGTATCCGAAAAGTCCGGAAGCCGGCAAGGCCTTGGCGAAGCTGAC
The DNA here is from genome assembly GCA_022545705.1 of Nitrospirota bacterium. Classification (GTDB taxonomy): domain Bacteria; phylum Nitrospirota; class Nitrospiria; order Nitrospirales; family Nitrospiraceae; genus JACZQN01. The sequence continues at coordinate 1,887 of JACZQN010000070.1, forward strand.
CGAGCTCAACCAGGCACAGTAATTCTCATGCGTCATGCCGTTTCCCTCCTTCTGTTGACCCTCACAGGACTCTTCTTGCTGTCACCGATTCTGAGTGGTTGCGCCAAGCATGCGGACTTTGTGCAGGTCCGCCAGGACGTTCGCGCGCTGGCAAGGTCCCGGGATCAGATCTCCAAACAGCAGCTGGCCTTTCAGCGCAGACTTGAGGAGCTTGAAGCGGACCTGACCGCGAAGGCCAAAATGCTCAAGGGAAGGGGCACGGAAACAGAGATGGCGGTTCTGCAACTGCATATCGAGGACCTTACATCCCGGCTGGGAGCCCTGGAACGGCGCATTGCTCGCGTCGAAGTCTCCCAAGCTGCCGGCAGCCAAGACCTGGACGACTCGCGGGAGGAGCCTGCTCTTGACGTTGAGCCGGAGCAATTGCCTGTCCAATCCGGAGTGCATTCGCCGTTGGCTGACGCACCGGGACTCTCCCCTACGTCCGCCTATAACCTGGCCTATGCCGATTACTTAGCCGGTCGGTTCGAGCTGGCCGTGGCGGGTTTTCGGCGATTCTCTAAAGATTTTCCTTCCACCTCGTTGGCTCCCCACGCGTCTTACTGGACGGGCGAGTCCTACTACAACATGAAGGATTTCGTGCGCGCGATCCAGGCGTTCGAGCAAGTGATCCAAAACTATCCGGAAAGCGACAAAGTCAGACCAGCGTTGTACAGACTTGGCCTGTCGGCGGCGGAGACCGGCGATGCCCGACGAGCACGCGCGTATCTCAAACGGGTCATCCAGCAGTACAAGGACTCGGAGGAGGCGCGGCTGGCCAAGGAGAAATTGGCGGACATCCGATGAGCGTAGCCAGCGGTCTTGGAAAAATTCGGGTCCTTCCGGAGGAAGTGAGTGCTCGGATCGCGGCGGGCGAGGTGGTGGAGCGACCGGCTGCGGTTGTCAAGGAATTGATCGACAACAGCCTCGATGCGGGGAGTTCCTGCATGACGATCGAGGTCACGAATGGCGGACTTGGATTGATCCGTGTGGTCGATGACGGCGAAGGCATGGGCCGCCAAGATGCTGCGCTGGCGTTTCACCGCCACGCGACGAGCAAACTGCGCTCGGCGCATGACCTGTCATCGGTCAAGACCTTGGGATTTCGCGGTGAGGCGTTGCCCAGCATTGCCTCGGTCTCTAAGATCCGTCTGGTCACCGCCTGCCGTGAGGAGCCGGTGGGCACACAGCTACAACTCACCGGGGGCGTCCTCACGAGGTGCGAGGATGCTGCGGCGGCGCCTGGCACCCAGGTTGAAGTCACAGAGCTTTTCTTCAACATGCCCGCCCGCAGGAAGTTTCTCAAGACCACCCCGACAGAGTTTTCCCATATCTGCCAGGTGGTGCAGCACGCCAGCTTAGCGTGGCCTCAGAAGCAATTTCGGCTCAGGCACAACGGGCAGGAGGTGTTGAATTATCCCGCCGTGGCGTCCAGGCGTGATCGGGTCCTACAGGTCTATGGTGGGCGATATGTTGAGCAGGCGGTGGAAGTGCACGGTCATCGGGCGGGCATTCGCCTGGAAGGGTTCACCGTCCAGCCGCTCTATGCGCGCACTGCGCGCTCGCCCCAGGATGTGCTGGTCAATGGACGGGCGATCAAGAACCCGACCATCTCCCACGCCGTGTACGACGGATATGGAACGTATCTGCCTAAGGGACGACATCCCGTGTTTGTGCTCTACGTCGATCTGGACCCTGATCGGGTTGATGTCAACGTGCACCCGACAAAACGAGAGGTCCGGTTCGCCGAGCAGGACGTAATTCATCAGGTCGTGCGCGAAGCAATCCGGGAAACGGTCGGCGGCGAGTCCGGTGCCTCTCGGGGCCCCACTCTCCCTCTCCAGGCAACTGCGCCCTCGCCCAACCTCACTCCCGTGGTCGGGCTGGATGGATACCCTCTCCGGATGGGGGAGGCTGGCGGTGAAACTCAGCCGGTACCCTCAGATCCGGCTCGCCGGGAGATCGCTGGTGGCGGGCCCGGGGAGGCACGGCTTGCACTCGCGGCTGAGGGGCCGGCGCAGGCGTATCTAGCCGGCCCGGGTTGTGAAGTACATCCCCTGGGCCAGGTGAGCCGAACCTTTCTGGTTGCGCAGGTGGGATCGGAACTGCAGGTCATTGATCAGCACACCGCGCACGAACGGGTGCTCTTTGAACGATTGTACCGCGCGTGGCAGGACCAGGCGGTGCAGTCCCAACCGTTGCTCATTCCGGAACCAATTGATGTGCCCCCTCACGGCTTCCAACTGCTCCAGCGTCACGCGGCCGATCTGGAACATCTCGGCCTGAAAATGGAACCGTTCGGTTCGCACTCGTTTCTCATCCGAAGCGTGCCGGCGCTGCTGGGTCACCTCGACTATGCGTCGCTGGTGCATGACTTGCTTGAGGAGCTGTCGGAATGGAACGCGGCCTCATCTCTTGAGGTACGCGTCCACTCGGTCGTCGCCTCGTTGGCATGTCATGGAGCGGTGCGGGCCGGCCGCGCGATGGAGCTGCCGGAGATCAAGCGCTTGATTGAAGACTGGATTGAGGAAGGTTTGCCACCAACCTGTCCCCACGGGCGCAGGATCGCCCTCCGCCTTCCCACGGAAGAGCTCTCCCGACTATTCGGCCGCGACTAGGCGCGTCATCTCGTGAGGCATCAGCTATGAGCCAAACCCTCACCGCGCAGCTTTCACCACCCATGACGGTGGAACAGAAGCCGCTGGTGGTGTTGGTCGGGCCGACTGCGGTGGGAAAGAGCGAGATCGCTATCTTGGTGGCACACGCGCTGGGAAGCGAGGTGCTCACGGCTGACTCCCGGCAAGTCTACCGCGGGATGGACATTGGGACTGATAAGCCCGGGCTCGAGGAACGTCAGGGCGTGCCGCACCGGTTGATTGATCTTGTCGAACCGGACGCACCCTTTAATACAGGGGAATACCGCAGGCATGCACTGCTCGAGATCGAGCGGTTGCATCGGGAAGGCCGCGTTCCCCTGGTGGTAGGAGGAACGGGTCTCTATGTCAGGACGTTGATTCGGGGATTGTGGCCGGGTCCGCCAGCCGATTGGAATGTTCGCAAGCAGCTTGAAGAGGAGGCGCGACAGCAGGGACCGGGGCATCTGCACCGACGCTTGGCAACCGTGGATCCGGATTCCGCAAGCCGGCTGCACCCACATGACACGGTGAAGATCGTCCGCGCACTGGAGGTCCATCGTCTCAGCGGTCGCTCGCTCTCGGACGCGCACCGGAGGCATGCCTTCGATGAGAGGCCGTTCACGACGCTGATGCTCGGCCTGATCCGAGAGAGGCATGCGCTGTATCGTCGGATCGAGGACCGGGTTGAGCTGGAGTTGGCGAAAGGACTGGTTCGCGAAACGCGGGAGCTCTTGGCGAAAGGATTTGGGCGTCACCTCGGTTCCATGAAGGGACTCGGCTACCGGCAGATGATGGGCTATCTCGCCGGCGAATATTCGTATGAGGAGGCTGTCCGGCGTCTCAAGCGAGACACCCGCCGCTTTGCCAAGCGCCAACTGACATGGTTTCGACGAGAGCCGGGGATCACGTGGGTGTCGATCGGTGAGCACGAATCTTCTGCGTGCGTGGCGAGACGGGTGGTGGACCATGTCGAGCGGTTTCTGGCGGACCTGCAGCCCCACGCTGGCACGCTGACCGCGACCGGAGCACGTTGAGACGTGGACCACGTGCCACTGTGTCAGCATGTCCACCTGCCCGCTTCAAGCTGTGCGCTATTCTGATAGCTGAAAGTTGCTAAGTCCATCGATTCATAAGTTCGATGACGACCCTTCGACAGGCTCAGGGTCATCCCGAGGGAAATCGAGGGACGAACTTATTCCCTCAGGACTTAGTCCCTCGACCGGGCTCGGGAGGGAGCATCCGGCGCTGAATTTACGGATTTAAATACGTTACCGTAATTGCGAATCGAAGCACTAAGAGGAAGAAGAGGGCATGTCGGCCAAGAGAGGGAAACTTCACGCTGACATCGGCGTCATCGGAGGGAGCGGGCTCTATGGAATGGAGGGGCTCGACGGAGTTCGGGAAGTGCGCCCCAGCACCCCGTTCGGACGGCCTTCGGATGCGCTGGTCCTTGGAACGGTCGGTGGGGTGCAGGTTGCGTTCCTGGCCCGCCATGGTCGCGGACATCGCCTCTCGCCGAGTGAGATCAACTATCGCGCCAATATTTATGCGCTCAAATCGGTCGGTGTCACACGGGTCATCTCCGTCAGTGCTGTGGGGAGTATGAAGGAAGGGCTCAAGCCCGGTGAAATCGTGCTGCCCGACCAGTTCGTGGATCACACAAAGCGGAGGGCCAGTACCTTTTTCGATCGTGGAATCGTGGCGCATGTGGCGTTCTCGGAGCCGATCTGTCAAGCCCTTGCGGCGGCCCTCTTCCGGGCGGCACGCGAAACCGGGGTGGTGGTGCATAAGGGCGGGGTGTACTTTTGCATCGAGGGCCCGCAGTTTTCGACCCGCGGCGAATCCCTCCTCTACCGGCAGTGGGGAGTGGATGTGATCGGGATGACGAATATGCCTGAGGCGAAATTGGCTCGCGAGGCGGAGTTGTGTTATGCCACGATTGCGCTGGTGTCGGACTATGACTGTTGGCATGAAAGCGAGGCACCGGTCACTGTTGAGATGATCCTTGCCACGCTCCAGCGGAATGCTGCGCTGGCCACGCGCATTATTCGGGCGGCGCTGCCTGAGGCGTCAGAGCCGAGGGTCTGTTCCTGCGGGAACGCATTGCAGGATGCATTGGTGACGGCTCCGCAGAACATCCCACGCGCAGCCCGGAAGCGCCTGCGGCTCTTGCTCGGCCACCGCCTCCCGCCGATGAAGGGAGCGCATTAATGGGGAAGCTGTTGGTTGTGGGTTCCGTGGCACTGGATACCGTGCAAACGCCCTTCGGTGAGGCCTCGGAAGTGCTGGGCGGCTCCGCCACGTATTTCGCTGTCGCGGCGAGCTACTTCACGAGCGTGGATCTGATCGCGGTCGTTGGGGAAGATTTTCCGGACCAGCATGTGAAATTGTTGACGAGCCGTGGCATTGATCTGACTGGACTGGAACGGCAACGCGGGGAAACGTTCCGCTGGAAGGGTGCGTACACCTACCAGCTCAACGAGGCGCATACGCTCGATACCCGACTGAATGTGTTTGAGCACTTCCGACCGAAAATCCCTGACCAGTACCGCTCCCCGAGCATGGTGTTTTTAGGCAACATCGACCCTGAACTCCAACTCGACGTGCTTCAGCAACTGAGGCGCCCCACGCTGGTCGCGTGTGATACGATGAACTTCTGGATCGAACGCAAGCGGGAGGCGCTGTGGCGGGTCTTGGAGAAGGCGGATGTACTGATAATCAACGATGGAGAGGCCAGGCTGCTCGGGGGTGACTCGAATCTGGTCAAGGTCGCCCAGGGGATCCTGGCGAGGGGACCACGGCACCTCATTGTCAAACGGGGAGAATATGGGGTCTTGATGTTCGACCACAAACAAACATTCGGGACTCCGGCTTTCCCGCTGGAGGAAGTGAAGGATCCGACCGGAGCCGGCGACTCGTTCGCGGGCGGCTTCATGGGCTACCTGGCGGCGACCGGCAATGTATCAGAGGCTGCGATCCGTCAAGCGATTATCTTTGGCAGCGTGATGGCGTCCTTTAACGTAGAAGCCTTTAGCCTTGACCGACTGCGCGTACTCAGTTACAAGGAAATCCAGTTGCGCTTCAGGGAGTTCAAGCAGCTGACGCATTTTGAGGATATCCGGTACACATAAGGAGTTTGAGGCCGCCATGCAAGTCGTTCCCTGTTCACGATGCACGTTGCTCTGTCGGTTGTGCACGTTGAGTCTGGCCGTCGTTCTTTCGGGGCTGACCGAGGGGTGTGCCACCGAGGACATAGTGAGGAAGTCCGAAGGGTATTACCAGCAAGGGCTCGCGGACCTCAACGTTGATCAACAGCGGGCCTTCGTGTCGTTCCAGAAGGCGATCGAACTCAACCCGGACCATCGGGACGCTCATTACGCTGTGGGCTATATCCACTTCCTGCAGGGCCGGCCCGAAAAGGCAGAAGCTGAGTTCCGGGAGGTGCTCCGGATCGACCCTGAATATCCGGAGGCCCACAATCACCTGGGGGAAGTGCTGTCGGTGCAGGGTCATGGGAGTGAGGCGATCCGTTCCTACCGTCGAGCACTCACCTATCCGCTCTATGAGACACCTGATGTCGCATGGTATAACCTAGGGGAGGCGTTGGCTTCCGAAGGAGAGATGGAAGCGGCGAAGGAGGCGTTTGAGCGCGCGCTTCGAGTGAGTCCACTGAGCGTGCCGCGGGGGATGCTTCACTACCAGTTGGGCCGAACCTATTACCGGTTGGGCGATGACGCGAAGGCGCGTGAGGCGCTCACTCGCTCAGCGAAGCTAGATCCGGGGGGACGGGCCGGCTCAGAAGCCGAAAAGCTTTTGGAGAGACTGAACCCGTAGGGCAAGGAATGAGCACAGAGGGACCCCTAGGTGAGTTTTTTAAGCAGGTCCGTGAGACGAAGGGTCTCACGCTGGAAGAAGTCGCGTTAAAGACGCGAATCCAGCCCGATTACTTAAAAGCTCTCGAAGAGGAGAACTATGCCAAGCTTCCGGACCAGGTCTTCGCAAAGGGGTTTGTGCGGACATACGCACGGTCCATGGGGCTCGACGAAGATGACGCGTTGCGGCGCTTTCAGGAGTCGGCGGGCGTGTTCTATGAGAAGCTTGCTGAGCGCGATCGCGCACGACAAGAACAGGCGCACAATGAGCTCCAGAGGAAGACCAACCGGAGGGTATTGGTGGCAACACTCGCCGTTGCCCTGGTTGGAATGATCTTCCTCTTTTCGCGCGAGCAGTCCACTGTGGTGACGACTCGCCCGGCGGTCGTTCCGGAACCGCCAGCCGTCTCGATCCAGCCCCCCACGGGTCTGGGGGAGCGTTTCGAGGTGCCAGCGGCAGAGCCGTTCGGCAGCGCGCCTGGGGAGCAACCTTCGATGCCGGAGCAACTCACCACGACGGGTTCTGTTGAAGGAGGCGGGCTAGGGGACGACGCATCCGAGGCCGAGCCCTTAGTGCTCGACGTGGAAGCCACGGAATTAAGCTGGGTCGTTGTCCAGGTGGATGGCGCCAGTCCCCATGAGGCGTTACTGCGCCCAGGAGACCGCTTGACTTGGAAAGCCAGGGATCAGTTCACAGTCACACTTGGGAATGCCGGCGGGGTTCGGGTCCAATTGAACGGCGAGACGCAAGGGCCTTTCGGCCCAAGCGGCGCCGTGGTCCGTGATATTTTGCTCATGCGATGAAATGGGCGAACGCTAATCTCCCTCACACCTCGCTTTTCTTCTCGACCGGCAGGGATCTCCAAGCATCTTGAGGCCGATCGGGACGTATGATAGGCTTTCATGAGAGGATCCGCGCTTGGCTCACGACACTTCAGGGGTGTGCTTGACAAGCCTCAAGACGCGTTGCTATAGTCCGCCGGTTTTTGGTCGCCGGCACGAAGGGAAGGAAGGATTGGCGCGGAAGTAAGAGGGCGGCGGCGTCTTTTACTAGAGCGTGTTTAGCTGAGAGGGACGCTCGCTGGTTCACCAGACAAGGAGGAGCCGTGATGGGGTATATGTCGAGGTCCATTCTTATCGTGACAGCACTTATGTTTGCCTTGTCCACCGTCGCACTGGCCGAGGAGCGGAATCCCTTGAAAGCGCGGGTGCCTGCTGACCAGAGAGCCAAAGTCAGGAAGATGAAGAACCCGGTTCCGATGACGAAGGTTAATGTTGCCAAGGGCAAGGCCTTGTACGAGGGGAAAGGCACCTGTTTCAATTGTCACGGCAAGGGAGGCACGGGTGATGGCCCGGCGGGAAAGGTTTTGAATCCCAGCCCTCGGGATTTCACGAACTGCAAGTTCCACAAGAGGCGGAAGGACGGCGAGTTGTTCTGGATTATCAAGAATGGCAGTCCGGGAACCGGGATGGTGCCGCTCGTCCCGGCCACGCTCAATGAGGAAGAGGCCTGGACCATTATTCACTACGAGCGGATATTCTGCGCAAAGTATAAAAAGAAGATCAAGGGCTAACCGTCGATCGTTTGAATCTGTCGCAGTCACAGGCAGAGGAGGCTCAGCCTCCTCTGCTTTTTTTGTCCCTGGATCCATAGCCGGGGCCGCGCCAGTTCGGACGAGGTCTCGATGGCTCTCGGCATCAAGGAGGGTGCGCAGCCGCTGAAAGTTTCCATGGACTTCTCGCGAGGATACTCGACCACCCGAACCCGAGGTTCCCTTTATGGGGCGCGGGCTTCTACCCCAGTAAGGGGAGTTTTTGCCTTTGAAGGCGGGCGACTGGATGATGTAGAATGACCCGTTAGCAGGATGCACGGGTGCGATCAACGATCGGGACGGGAACTGGTATCGAGGGCAACATCATGCACATGAAGTCTCGCTCACTTATTCTTCCGGGCCGGAACCAGGGGCCACTCCTGAGGAGTGCGGTGCTGGTGGCGTCGCTTGCCGCACTTTCCACGGGGTTGACGATCTCTCCTGTGCAGGCGGCCGTTCCGCCTCAACTGGCGCAAGGGTTTTCAGAGATCGTCAAGCAAGTCATGCCCGCCGTGGTCAACATCGCTGTCACGGGTGGAGAGCGGATGGCGCCAGGGCGAAGGCCCCTGCCCCCAGGACCGTTCGGTAGGCCTCCTGGCGGCGGGCCTCCTGGCATGCAACCCCCGTCTCCCGGGCCGCCGCCTCCTGGCGGGCCGCGGCGTCCGGATTTGAGCGCGGGCTCCGGTGTCATTATTGATCCGGGTGGGTATATTGTCACCAACCATCACGTGGTTGAGAATGCATCGGAGATCACGGTGACGCTGAGTGACCGGCGTGAATTCCGCGCCACTGTGGTGGGGACCGACCCGAAGACCGACTTGGCCGTGATCAAGGTCGAGGCGGAAAACCTACCGGCGCTGAAGTGGGCGGACTACGACGCATTGCAGGTCGGGGACCTGGTCTTGGCGGCCGGCAGCCCGTTTGGTCTCACATCCACAGTCACGCTGGGCATCATCAGCGCGTTGGGCCGTGGGAACGTGGGGATCACCGATTATGAAGACTTCATCCAGACCGACGCCGCGATCAATCCGGGCAATTCCGGCGGAGCCTTGGTCAACATGAACGGCGATTTGATCGGGATCAACACGGCGATTTTTTCCCGAACTGGCGGGTCTGAGGGGATCGGCTTTGCAATCCCCAGCAGTATTGCGGTTGACATTGTTGACAGCCTGAGGCGGACAGGCAAGGTTGTACGAGGGTGGATGGGTATTGCGATCCAGGAAGTCACGCCGGCGCTGGCGAAATCGTTCCAGCTCGACAGGCCGCATAGCGGGGTGCTGATCAGCGAGGTGAACGAGAGCGGGCCGTCCGCTGCGGCTGGCCTTAAGCGGGGGGATGTGATTATTGCATACGATCGGAAGGCGGTCGAGAACGTCAACCAGCTTCGGAACCTGGTCGCCCGTACGCACGTTGGGAACAAGGCAGAGGTGAAAGTCATTCGGGACGGGAAGGAAGAAGTCCTGGTGATAAAAATTGGTGAGCGGCCGTCCGATGAGTTGTTGGTCGCACGCCGAAGGCCGACGCCTGCCCCTGAGGCCGAGTCCGCGGAGCTTCCCGACAACGTGCTCGCCGCGTTACGGGTGGAGGCACTGGATGCGGCCATGAGGAGCCAACTCAACTTACTGGACACCACGAAGGGCGTCGTGATCAACCATGTTGAGCCCGGCAGTCCAGCGGAGGCAGCGGGGTTGCTCCGGGGAGATGTGGTCCAAGAGGTCAACCACGAAGTTATCAAAAGCCTGGACGACTATCAAAAGGCTGCGTCCGAGATC